>JBEKSR010000049.1:0-31326 GCA_049516835.1 Bryobacteraceae bacterium
CTGCCCGCAAGCCGGCCTTCCGGCCGGCTGGACCCGCTGGAAAGCGGGTCCGCAGGCTGAAAAGCCTGCCCCACAAGTTTCGTCGGATTTGCGGTTTCCGAAAACTAAGTGGCATTGGGCACGAGTGCCTGCGCCACACCGTTGTAAAATGTCAGTTGATGAGCGACCCAGACTCCACCGAACAGAAACCGGAAGATTTCCAGATCCCGCTGCCGCCCGCATCCTTGGGTTTCCTGGTTCTTTCCTTGCGCACGCAGGCCGAAATACAGCTCGGCCTGGTGCATTTCGGCGAGGAGGAAGCACCCCAGCCGGATCTCCGGATGGCGCGCCACAGCATCGACCTCATGGCCGTTCTGCTGGAGAAGACCAAAGGCAATCTCACGCTCGATGAGCAGCGGCTCCTGGAAAATTCCCTCACGGAACTGCGGTTCCGTTTCGTCCAGGTCTCCGACGAGGCCGGCCAGGCAGCCGCTCCGAAAGCCTGAATGCCGGCGCCCCCTCTTAAGATCACGGTATTGGGTTCGGGGACCAGCGTAGGCGTGCCCACCATCGGCTGCCACTGCGCCGTCTGCACGTCCACCGATCCGCGCGACAACCGGTTGCGGCCCTCCATCCTGGTCGGTTACGCGGGCCATAATATTTTGATCGACACCACGCCCGACTTGCGCACTCAGGCGCTGCGCGCCGGCATCGACCACCTCGATGCCGTGCTCTTCACCCATGCGCATGCCGACCACCTGATGGGCCTCGATGACCTCCGGCCCTTCAATTTCCGGCAGAGCGGCCCGATTCCCATTTACGCTTCCGCCGAAACCATGGCCGCCATCCGGCGCAGCTTTCCGTACATTTTCGACGGCGGGAATAAGGAATCCAACGTCCCGCGGCTGGACGCGCGCCTCATCGATGGCGCGCCCTTCGATCTGTTCGGACTGGAGTTTCTGCCGGTTCCCGTTCTGCATGGCCGCCAGACGATTTACGGCTTTCGCTTCGGCGCCGCGGCGTATCTCACCGACCATAGCGACATTCCGGAATCTTCGCTCGACCTGCTGCGCTCGCTCGATGTCCTGTTTCTGGACGCGTTGCGCTACAAGCCGCACCCCACGCATTCCACCGTGGACCGGTCCGTCAAGACCGTGGAAAAGCTGGCGCCGCAACGCGCCTTCTTCACGCATATCTGTCACGACCTGGCGCACGAGCGCGCCGAAAGCCTTCTGCCGCCGCACATCCGGCTGGCCTCGGATGGCCTCGAAATCCTGGTGGGAGGCGCGGCCTGATTCATGAAGATTTACCACAGCCTGGCTGAGGTGCCCGCGGATTTCGGCCCGTGCGCCCTCACCATCGGCAATTTCGACGGCGTCCATTTCGGCCACCGCCGCATTCTCCGGCGGCTCAAGTCGCTGGCCGATGCCCGCGGCTGGAAGCCTTCGGTCCTCACCTTCGATCCGCATCCTACCCGCGTGGTGGCGCCCAAACGCACGCCCCGCTTGCTGACCTCGCCCGAGGGCCGCGCCGAGCTGATGCGGGAGGAAGGCATCGAACAGGTCTTGATTCTGCCCTTCACCCGCGAGCTGGCGGTGCTCACCCCCGAGGAGTTCGCGCGGCAATTGCTGGTGGGCCGCCTCGACGCGCGGGCGGTGCTGGTGGGCGATAATTTCCGCTTCGGCCACCGGCACGCCGGCAACGTACGGGTGCTCGCGGAATTAGGGCGGAGACTGGGTTTCGAAACCGAAATCGTGCCCTCGGTGACGTGCCGCGGCCGCGTGGTGAGCAGCAGCGGGATTCGCGAGCTGATCCGGACCGGACGCGTTTCCCTGGCGGCGCGGTTCCTGCTGCACCCCTACGCCCTGGAGGGCCGCGTGGTGAGCGGGCGCGGCATCGGGTCCAAACAGACCGTGCCCACGCTCAACCTGGCCACGGCCGCCGAAGTCATTCCCGCGCGCGGCGTCTATCTCACTCGCACCCGGGATCTCGAAACCGGGCGCGAGTGGAACTCCCTCACCAACATCGGCTACCGCCCCACTTTCGGGGCGAGCGACCAGCTTTCCATCGAGACTTTTCTGCTCGACGCGCCCATGGAACAGGCTGTCTCGGGCCGCCTGCGCGTGGAGTTTCTCTGGCGCGTCCGCGACGAGATCGCATTCGAATCTCCGCCAGCGCTCAAGACGCAGATCCTGAAAGACGCGCGCACGGCCCAGAGCTACCTCCGCCGCGCCCAAGCGTGGATCGGCCGGCCGGAGCGCCCATGCCCATAGGTCACTTCCTGTTCGGCATCTTCTCGATCATCCTGATCGACCTGATGCTGGCCGGGGACAACGCGCTGGTGATCGCCATGGCCGTGCGCTCCCTGCCCCGGCGCGAGCGCCGCATCGGAACGGCCTGTGGCGCGGCCGGCGCCGTGCTCCTGCGGATTGCGCTCACCATCTTCGCCGCGCGGCTGCTCAGCATCCCCTACGTGCAGCTCGCCGGCGGCCTGTTCATCGTGTGGATCGCCGTGAAGGTGCTGGTGGATGTCAGCGCTCCGCCCGATTCGGCGCCGGCCCCCAAGCGCCTGGTGCAGGCCATCTGGTACGTCGTGTTCGCCGATCTCACCATGTCCACCGACAACATCCTGGCCATCGCCGGGGCGTCGAGAGGCAGTGTAGCGTTGATCGTTTTCGGCCTGTGTGTGAGCATTCCGTTCGTGGTCTTCGCCAGCAACCTGCTCGCCGACCTGATGGACCGGTATCCCGCGACGATCTACCTGGGCGGCGCCATCCTCGGCAGAGTGGGCGGAGAGATGATCCTCACGGACCCGTTCATAGTGGGCATTCTTCACCCCACCGATACCTTACGCTACGTCGTGGAAGGCGTGCTGATCGTGGCCGTGCTGGTGGCCGGGAGACTGCTCTCCGCGACCCGGCGCTGATACACGCTCACCGCATCAGAAGGCGCGTCACGTTGCCGGCTCGGCCGTCCACTACCACCGAGACGTCCACCATGCCCCGGCCCGCGAGCGCCCGGTCCAGGGCGACGTTGATCTGGTCGAGTCCGGGAGAACCCTGCGGGCCGGCGTACAAGGCCGGAGTCGAGAGGCCGCCAATGGTTACCTGCACGGATGATAACGCGGACCGGTTGCGCAGCCCCGTGCCGTAGAGCGAGAGGAATAGCTGATCCGTCGGCGGGCCCACATCGATGGGAGCCGCTACGACCTGTCCGCCTGCCGCCTGGAACACGGGCTCGAGTGTCCGCTCGCCCGCGGCATTGACGCGAAGTATCTGGGCCGCTGCCAGCGCGTCGCCATTGAGTTGAAAAATGCCGGGCGCCACCGTTTGGATTTGCAGGGTTGAACTCTGTGAGGCGCCATCGCCGGACAGTATGGTGAGCGTGGCTTGGCCGGCGGCCACGTTTGCGGGAATCAGCACGTTGACCTGTCCGGGCGAAACCGAGAACAGCGGCGCCGCGTAGGCCACGCCCTTCGAATCGCGGATCTGAACCGTGGTCCCGAGCAGCGACCCGGGCAACGAAGCCGACTCCGCTTGGGCGACACCAGTGGCCAGTCTGGTTCCGAAGATCGCTGCGATGGAATCCGGCGCGACCGGGCCCGGCGCAAAACTCGCCGCCGAGACGACGGCTACCGCCGGAAGTCCCTGGTAAGCGATCGTTTGGGCGATGTCCTTTTGCTCGTACACGTGAGTCTTGATATCCGGCGCCACGTCGCCCGGGGCCACGACCTGGAGCCGATAGTCGCCGGCGAACCCGACGATGTCGGCTTGTCCCTGCGCGTTGGTGGTGGTGGACCCCGATGTCGTCCAGGATTGGATGAGATCCCTCAATCCGTAAAAGACGGGCTTCGGCTGGTAGTTTGCGTCGAACAGCCCCGCGTTCTTGATAAAGCTGTTGCGGTCGCTCAACTCCGTGGACCACTGGATATCCTGTACGCTCGGTCTGCTGAAAGCCAGCGTATAGAACTTTTCCGCGAACTCGGCCTGGGTCTGGGGGTCCCAGGGCCGATGCCACCACGAGGACGACGGTTCCTGCGTGGAGGGCACTTGAAACTCCTCCACGTAGACCGGGACTCCGTACTGAGCATAGGAATCGAGGTTTCGGGCCATGGCCGCCAGCGACCATCCCGGTGCGGGGTAATAGGGCGGCCACGTGGTGACGCCGAAGTGATAGTACTCCAGCCCGATCATGTCCAAGGCGTGATGGCCGCTCACCAGCATGCTGAGATACAGGGGCAGTGAGATGCCCCCGGCTACACCCGGAGAATTGTCGAAAGGATCCTGTTGCCATCCGTAGGGCATGGCCACCCCGGTTACCAGGTTCTGCGCTCCAGGGAAGCCGGCGTGCAGCCCATCCATAAAAATATCGTGAACCTGCATCTTCTGCGGCCACGTGAGCCCCAGGCAATTCTGGATATTCTGCTCACTGATCATCCAGGGTGCGATCCGCGAACCGTACGCGCTCGCCAAGGCATAGATGTGATTGCGGACGTTGGCCGTCATTTGTTCGAAGGTCATCTGCCGCCAGTAGTCGGGACACGCGGAGTTCGCCATGGTGGGATCGCTGTTCGCCCAGTAAGCCACCGCGCCCAGAATGCGGAATCCTTTAGCCGAAAGGGCTGTAAAGCTGGACATGGAGTCGAGCGCGTACGGAAAATCGTACTTCCCGGGCGTGGGTTCCAGATCTTGCCAACTGAGAAAAACCGACGATGCGTTGAATCCGGCGGCGGCAAACTGGTCGCCGATCGCCGGATAGTCCTCGACCGACAAATAAGATCCCCCAAACTGGAAGTCGTGGGTCTGTTGGCTGTATGACACCTTGGCGCCGGCCACCGGCGTGCCATCCGGGTTGCGAACCTGCAACCGGAGTTTGCCCTGGCGATACCGCGGAATGTCCGTTTGCGCCTTTTCGAGATACAGCGACTCCTCGGTGAGGAGCGCACCAGCCAGCGAATTGTTGAACGCCGCCACCGGCTGGGTCATGTCTGCCGGCGACGGCGCCAAAAGGACGTCGCCTTGCTGCAGAGCGGCCTGTGCGGAGTTGTACCCGGCCGCGATGCCGCTCGACAGGCTGTAGCCCGCTTTGGCGGCGTCATCCATCTCCTGCTTCAGTCGCGCCACTGCGCTTGCTGCGAGTTCGCGATTGAGATTCAGGACCCTGAAATCGCCCGCCTGCGACAGGGTGTATCCCTTCCCGCCATCATCGAGATCCACCACCACCCTTCCGAATGAAGGTATGTCCCAGAGCACGTGAAGCCGGGTGGGTGTCTTGAGGGGAACCACAAACGCCGGAACGGTCAGATCATAGCTCCAACCATGGGCCTCCGAATACGCGTCGTGCACGTTCGAAGAGACCCCGAAGTTCGGCACGTCGTTGAGGTCCGTGGCATAAGCCTGATTGTTCACCGCGCTAAAGAAGGCTACACGGCGGAGCATGGTGCCATCGGCAGCGTAGGCTTCGAGAATCAGGTTTGCGCCCGGTCGAAGCGCAAAGTCTGTGCGAATGTCGGTGACGTCACCTGGAACACCCACTGCCGAGCCAATCACGTAGTTGCTGACATAGTAGGCGCCTTTGTCGATCCAGGACGAAACTGAAATGGCATACGCCGGCTTCTGGGGCACGGTGAAGGTGTACGAGCCGGCGCTGTCGCTCGAAGTGGTAGACAGCGTGTTCCCTACCATGTCGCTGATCACGACGTATGCGCCAGGAATGGGGCGGCCCGTGTCCTTATCGGTGATGGTTCCGTGGACCCGCACGCTGGTGTCGGCCCCGAGGCCGGGGATGGCCAGGCCGCCACACAACAGGCTCGCCAGGATCATGAGCCAAGCCCATCGATGCCGATCCCTGCCGGCTGTGGATCGGCGTCTCACTTCGCGATCTTGATCATCACCACGCCGTGTGACGGCACCTCCGCGGTGTATTCGTCCGCCACCGTGCCCTTGTCCGCGTGCTCCCACAGGTCTCTTACGGCGTGGGCGCCCTGCACCCCGATGTCGCTCCACCGGGCCGTTACCTTGGCGGCGGCTTCCCCGCGGTTGAATAGTCCCACCGCGTGGCCGCCATCCGCCAGAGGCCGCGCCCACACTTCCAGATCGCCGTTCTTCGCCACGCGTACACCCTGCTTGCCCAGTGTGTCCTGATCCACCGCGATGGCTTCCTTGTTGGTAAGAATCTCCAGGATGCCCGGCTTCACGTCGCGCAGGTCGTTACCGGCCAGCAGCGGCGCGGCCAGCAGGCACCACAGGCTCATGTGCGTGCGGTATTCCGTGTCGCTCATGCCGCCGTTGCCGATCTCCAGCATGTCGGGGTCGTTCCAGTGTCCGGGGGCGGCGTACTTCTCCCGGCCGGGTTGCTGGTCGAACCCAATATGCGACATGGATTGCCAGCGGTCGCTGATGTCCCCCGTGGTGCGCCACAGGTTGCCGCTCACCTTCGCGCCCCACTCGCCCACGTCGAGCATGCCGTACTGGCACAGGCTGTAGACGATGGGGCGTCCCGAAGCCAGCAGCGCCTCGCCCATCTTGGCATAGGCGGCCTGCATCGTGGCGGCGTCGGGCGCATATACCCGCGCGGCGCTGCACCAGTCGTATTTCAGGTAATCGATGCCCCACGCGGCGAAAGTCTTGGCGTCCTGCGCCTCGTGCTGGAAACTGGCCTCATACCCCGCGCACGTCTTGGGACCGGGCGACGAGTAAATCCCCAGCTTCAGCCCCTTGCCGTGGACGTAGTCCGCCAGGGCCTTCATGTCGGGAAATTTCGAATTCGTCCCGATATTGCCCTGGCTGTCGCGCGCGCTTTCCCAGGTGTCGTCGATGTTTACGTACAAGTAGCCGGCGTCTTTCATCCCGTTCCTGGCCATGGCGTCGGCGATTTCTCTCACCACCTTGTCGTTCACCCGGCCGGCAAACTTGTTCCAACTGTTCCATCCCATGGGCGGGGTCCTGGCCAGCCCGTTATCGCGCACCGGGGCCGGCGCCGGCAGCGTTATCTTGGGCGGCGGGGGCGGAAGCGGCGCCGGCGCCTCGGCCGACGCGCGCGTGAACTCGATCACTTGCGGCGGGCGGTTGCCGCCAGTGGGCATAGTCAGTTTGAGCTTGCCGCCCTCCAGCACCGCGCTGTAGTTGCTCCGCCGCCTGGTGTTGTTGTTGGCCTCGCGCTCGGCCACGAATGTAACCTGGGCGCCGCTGGCCGTGCCCTCGACGATGCGATCCTCATATTGCGGCGCCAGCACGTACCCCGTCACGTTGCCGCCGCTCTCGACGTTCAATGCCAGAACGATTTCGCGCGCCTCGTCATCCGACGAGAACCTCGCGACCCACTTCCCCGTAGGGCTTTGCGCGCTTGCCAGCGCCAACGCGGCCAGCACAGCGGCGCATAAACGGAACCATCTCATAGCGATTAGACCTCCAGTTTCCAGGGTGAACGGTACCTGGCCTTCAAATACTGCTTGGCATCGTGCTGCTTCACAGTGAACGCCTTTTCGTCCCAATCCAGTGTCATGCCATGCCGCATGGCGAGGTTGGCGAGCACGCAGGTGGCCGTGGTGCGCACGCAGGTCTCGATTTCGCCGATGGGTTTGGCGCGCGTGCGTATGCACTCCAGAAAATTCTTCCAGTGGGGCACGTTCATGTCGGCCATTTCCTTGCTGTGCTCCTCCACCGGCTGCGCTCCCTTGGCGTTGGAGAGCAGCGTATAGCCCCCGCGGTTCACCATCAGGGTGGCTTGGGTTCCGTGGAACGCCGTGCCGTAGGTTTCGCCATACATCGGGTAGGGATTCGCGGTGCGGCTCTCGTACGACGCGATGAACCCGGGATAGCGGTACGTCGCCAGCATGGTGTCGGGCGTCTCCACGTTGTCGTTGACGTAGAACTTGCCGCCCTGCGCGGCGATCGAGACCGGCATCGCCTCATCGAAGGCGAACTGCACGATGTCGAGCAAATGCACGCCCCAATCCGTCATGGCGCCGCCGGCGTAATCCCAGAAGTTGCGGAACGTGGAGAAGCGCCCCTCCGCCACGCCCCAGCGGTTGGCATTGAAGGGCCGCTTGGGCGCCGGACCGAGCCACAGATCCCAGTCCAGGCCCGGCGGCGGATCGGAATCCGGCGGATTGCCCCAGCCTTCCTTCTTGGTCAAGCCGGCCTGAAACGTGCGGCAGAAGGTGATCTCGCCCAGAGCGCCGCTCTTGACGATCTCGCGCGCTTTCTGAAAAAACGCGCCGGAGCGCTGCATGGTGCCGGCCTGCACCACGCGCTTGTATTTGCGCGCCGCCTCCACCATTTTGACGCCCTCTTCCACGTACACGAAGGAAGGTTTCTCCACGTAAACGTCTTTGCCGGCCTTGCAGGCTTCCACCGTCATGTAAGCGTGCCAGTGGTCCGGCGTGGAGATGCACACGGCGTCGATGGACCGGTCCGCCAGGATTTCGCGGAAATCCTTCCTGGCCTTCACTCCCGCAAAGCCCAACTTCTTGGCCAGCGCCTCGGCGCGCTCCAGCGCCGGTTGGTAGACATCGCAAACCGCGACGATCTCAAAGCCCGGAACCTTCGCGGCATGCCCGACATTGTCCGAGCCCATCCGGCCGACTCCGATGAACGCCACGTTCACCTTGTCGTTGGCGCCTTGGATGTTGCCCGTGAACAGCGACGCCGTCAACGCGGCGCCGCCCGCGGCCTTGAGAAAATCCCGGCGGTGCGTGGAATCCTGTGCCATGCCCTCTGTTGTAGCAGGTTTTACCGCTAATTTGAAGAAATGGATGCGCATACCGCGTCCGCCCCGAACGCCGCGTGCAGAATCCGCCACGTCGAGTGCAATCTTTGCTCCGCCAGCCCAGTCGGCAAACCCGCGTTCCACGACAACCTTCGCCAAATCCTCAGATTCCGCCAGCGTCAACGTCATTCACCTGAACGGTACCGTGCGTGCTCTAATAACCATTGAGGACCGACTATGCCTTGCTTCCTTCTGCTCGTCATCCTGCTGTTTCCGCGCGTCGCGCTCGCGTTGATGTGGTACTTCTCGACCTACCTGCAGCACGCATTCCACGGTGGTTTGGTGCTGCCGGTGCTCGGCTTCATTTTCCTGCCGCTCACCACGATCGTATATGCATGGGAACTCAACAGCGGCATGCCCACCGCGGGAATCAATCTCTTGTGGCTGCTGATCGCCGTGATCATCGATCTAGGCGGGTTGGGTGGCGGCGCGCATCGCCAATCGCGGCGCTGACATGAGCGGCGGCCGTCATTTCCCCATTCGGTCTTTTGTGGCGTCCGTGGTGCTGGTCGCAGTCGCCGCCGCCAGCGTCTACCTGTCCTATGAACTGGTCGTCAAGCCGCGGCGGGCACTGCAGGACCAGATCCGCGAGCAGGGAGTGACCATTCTCAAGCTCCAGCAAGAGAACCAGCGCCTCGAAGCCTACCTGAAGATTCTGAAGCGCATCGACCGCCGGGCGCGGGTCGAGGTTCTTCGGCAGGCGAAGGACCAGCAGGGGAACCTGCAAACCACGATTCGGTTCACCGAGGTTGACGACGCCGGCAAGCCGATCAATGCCTCTCGAGAGTTCACTCTGCCGGGGCAGGAAGTCTATTTTGACACCCTGGTGATCAAGTTCGACGACCACTTCATCGAGCAGGGCGACCCTCTCAAGGGAGGGGCGCTCATGGTGTTTCGCCGGATTTTCTCCAGCACCATGCGGGCCGAAGATGGCTTCGTCATCGACAAGGACGGCCAGGTGCCCGAGGTCTACGCGGAGCGGCAAGCGGCCAGCGAATTCGAGAAGGATCTCTGGAAACGCTTCTGGGACCTTGCCAACGACGAGAAATTGGCGAAGGAGCGCGGCGTGCGGGCTATCCACGGCGACGCGCCCTACATGCGTCTGGAGCCCGACCGGGTGTACGAAATCTGCCTGAGGTCGACCGGAGAAGTCATCATCACGCCCGGAACGCGCATGGCGCCGCCAGCGGAATGAACCCGCCCCGATCTCGCGCTTAGCACCACGAGCATCAGGGTTTGTGGGACTTCCCTTTGGCGCTACGTTCCGCCCGAACCTCACGCACGGCATCGTCGACGAGGGCCTGTATCTCGGCCGGATCGGTGCCGACATTACGCGCTTTGATGTCCTGAACGGTGCGGTGAAAATCATGGGCGCGGACGGCCTGCTCGATGAATCTCGGTATGTCGCTTTTCTTCATGCCCTGGGATCCGGTCTCCTCGCCGTTCAGCGTAGTTTCAACAATTGCTCCACATTCACCCCTGCTTCATTTAGAATCTGTCGCAGAGTTCCAGGGCGGAGTCGCTTGTGATCCGGCACGACGACACGGCCGTACGGGTCCCCGCGCCTAAGGAGGCTCGCAAAATATGGTGACTGACGAGAGTGTCCCAAGGCGCCGCTTTTGCGCCGCGTGGACACCCCGGTCTGTCACCGTATTTTGCGAGCCTCAGTAAGGATGATGTGGCTCCCTCTTTGGCGGTTAACGGCAAATCCCACGCGCAAAAGCACCTTCACCAATTCCTGGCCGGAAAGGTCCGTCGGGAGCTTCACTGGTGGGTGCCGGTCTTGAGCTCGCAGTATTCCCTTCCCGCTTCAGTCGGGACCGGGTCGCCAGAGGCGATACAGTCTTCGACATAGAGATCTGCCGCTTCGTGGATGTTCCTCATGACCTCATCGCGAGTGTCGCCTTGGGATACGCAGCCGGGCAGTGCCGGCACGGTGGCCACGTATCCGCCGTCTGCTTCCTGCTCAAGAATGACCGTATAGCGCATGGAGTCTTGCCCTTGACTTTGATAATACCAGCGAATGCGCCGGCCGGGCTTTGCCGCTTTCGTCCGGACCACCGCGGTCGAGGGCCGAATTGGCCGCGTACCCGGCAGTCGGCCCTGCACATTCTTGCGCTATACTGTTATACATTACATGAAATGCGGTACAGCAGCCGAGGATAAAGACGTTTCGCTGCCAGGAAACCGAACAGATCAGCTTGGGCCATCACAGCAGACGGTTCGGCAATATCGAGACTGTAGCGCGCCGAAAACTGCGAATGATTGAGGCCGCCACCAAACTCGAAGATCTGAAAGCCCCACCCGCGAACCGGCTGGAGGCGCTCAGCGGTAACCGGAACGGGCAGCATAGCATACGGATCAACGACCAGTGGCGTGTCTGCTTTGTGTGGCGCGGCGGAGACGCTTACGGCGTTGAAATTGTGGACTACCATTGAACTCGAAAGGGAAGCGGAAATGACGAAAAAGAGTCGGGAACTTTTGCCTGCGATTCATCCGGGAGAAATCCTATTCGAGGAGTTCATGAAGCCGCTCGGCCTAAGCATCAACCGGGTTGCCCGGGATCTGCGCGTTCCCGTAACGCGCATCGCCGACATCGTTCATGGCGAGCGCGGTGTCTCCTCCGACACGGCCCTTCGCCTGGCCCGCTATTTCAGTACTACGCCCACATTTTGGATGAACCTGCAATCGGCGTACTCCCTGGAGGTCGCTGAGCGCGAGGCCAAGGGCCAAATTGACCGCGACGTACACCCCCTCAATGCTGCTGCCTGAGAAAGGACCGACCGGCGGACTGTCGGGCCGTGTGGGGCAGGATTGCATCCTGCGCGGCGGTTGGCAACCGCCGCTGCCGCTGCATTCCGCGAAGCTCAATTGAAATTCTCATAGTCCAGGGCGGAGAACTCTTTCGTAATCCGGCGATCGAGGGCCGCATTAGCCACGTACCCGGCAGCCAGTTCCTGCTCCAGCCTCTTGCGCCGCAACGTTTCCAGGTACCGCTCGACCGCGCAGCGGATAAGCCTGCTACGGCTGGTGCCAATTTCGGCGGCAGCGCGTTCGGTTTCCCTGAAAAGAGGGGCGGGAAACTCGACAACGACTTTTCGGGAAGCGGCTGTAGCTGCCGACGGCACGCTTCCGCGCTTTCGGGCGGTCTTCACATTGTGCTCCTTGGCAGCCGATAGAATACCACCTGGTGTACCACGAGAGCATACCTTCTCGTGGAGAACCACCGGGCAGCGGTTGCGTTGCATTCTGGGTTTTACAACTCCTGCCAGCTTCACGGATCGCTGCGGGTCACCCCGGCCATGGAAGCGGGCATCACCGATCACGTTTGGGACGTGAAGGAATTACTGGCATGAACTGGTATGAATCGGGCCCTTTTATTCCGCAGATCAAAGTGGTACAATTAAGACCCAAAAGCCATCCTTGACTCTAGAGTACGAGCGGCGAAGGATCTTTTGCCAAGGGCGGGAATCCGAATGCTCCGGGCCGGAGCGCAAAGGTGAATGATCGTTAAGGCCCAATACCGGAAAGAGTACATATAGGCCAAATAAGTGAGCGCGCACAAGAAAGATAATCCCGGGGGAGAACCGCCGGCCGAATCCATCCGGGCTATCAAGACCCGTCTTGATGTAATAGAAAGACAACAACGGAAAGATCGCGAAGAGGAGCGAAGCCATGACCTTAGCCAGCTTCGAGTGAATCGTTCCGTAGCGCTCTTTACTGGGCTTTTGTTTGTGACGAGTGTTGTTTCTGATCTCTTCCTGATTCGCCAAACAAGCATTAGCAAAGTTAGCGCAGAGGCTGCCCAGAAGGCTGCCAACATTGCAGACTCGTCGTTCAAACAGGAGCAACGACCCTACATAGTCGGGTATAGAACTGCTTTCTCCGATGGAGTTGTCCCTTCTCCAGGAGTAACTATTGGAGTTACCGCTAACATTCATAACATCGGACATAGTCCCGCTATAGCGGCGTCTGTCTGGACACGACTTGTGCGGTTTAAGGCTAAGCAACCCCGTGACGTGAAGGATATGCTCGCGTTCATCGACAGGCAGACCGCAGAGCTTACCGCTGAAGCGGACAAGGATTCTCGGGACGAAACTTCTACTACTCTGCAGGACGTAGCGCCAGATGCTTCGTTCTTTACCAGCGCTGAGTTGATGGATGGGCCTCTGTCTGGTGAGGAGATGCCCAAGTTGAATAACGGAGACCTCACTCTGACTTTCATCGGTATCTCGAGATACCGAGATCGTTTTGGACAACAATACGAAACTGGATTGTGTTCGTTCTATTTCGGTAAGAATCCACAAACGTGGCATTTTTGCCCGAGGCATAACGTTATTCAATGACGCGCTACCCCACACGTACCTCTCCAGCAACGCAAGGCACATTCGTAGCGCCAGCATGTCACACCATTTCCTAGCGTGGCGGGCAAGTGTGTAACAAACTCTTAACCGGCCGGGAAACGTCTGAACAGCCCATCGCAATCCATTGATTCTAAAGAATGTATTATTATTAATTGGGTCGGCAACGCAGCCCGTGACAGGACCCCTGAGGCCGGTACTGTCACGCGATGCGCTGCACTTCGGGTTCTACAACTTCTGCCAGCTTCATGGAACGCTCCGAGTGACGCCTGCGATGGAAGCTGGAATCACCGATCATGTTTGGGACGTGAAGGAACTGCTGGCGTGACGTACTTATACCGAACCCCTTCGGCATGAATGAAGGAGCAAGGATGCAGTACTGGGGTGGTGAACACCTTGTCCTGATAAGCCCCGCAATAGTCAGTTGCCCATCTTCCGATCTGATCTGCCCAGGTCACCCGTGACACGATATATACCGTTTTGGCTTGCTTTGTTAGCGACTCGACATCTTCAGTTGTCAATGGGTCGGAAGTAACAGAAAAGAACGGCTTGTTTCCGATGGGAAGTGAGGTAATCTGGACGTTCCGGTATCCACCACGCCAGCGCCCATCAAAATCGGCCAATATGCCTTTTTGCGAATCCTCATCATCCAGTTTGCGAATGTAGATTATCGCTAAGGCACTTACACGCGTTGCGGTATCGTTTCCGGCATTAACAAAATGTAAATTAAAAATGATCTGCTGATTTGCTGCGAGAAGTGGGACTCCTCCCGACAACTCACCAAACTCTACAATAGCTTTGGGCCTCGTGTTGTTGATAGTTTGGTCAGCAGCCTTCAGCGTCTTCTGAAAACCCTCCATGGTCACGGAAAATTGCTGCTGGTTGTTGCTAATTGCCGTGTTGATGCCTGTAGCGATTGTATTAAAACTGTCCAGTTGCTGTTGCCTCGCATCAATCTGTTGTTTTTGGTTCTCGGCCCTTTCTTGGTACAACGTGGCGATTTCAAGAGCAGTACACGCGAAGAAAACCAAGAGCCACGCGGCCTTGGACCAATTTGATTCTGGCGGCCAGATCGTCACAGCCACCGCCAATCCAGCCAAGCAAGCAATGTACATTCCAACCGGGGGCCTCGGAGGGTGAAGGAAGAAAACGCAAGCCAGCCATAGTAGAATACCGACGGCCATAATGGGTGGGAGCCAACGTTGATAGAAGGCCCGAATTGTAATCCACATTCCCTCAGCCTACCGCCCCCAAAAGTGCAAAACCAGACCGGAGCAGGTTTTTCTTGACAACGAGGCGCTATCATGGACGGCCGGGCGCAAGTTGCTGATTCTACGGGGTGAATAATCATTCATTTACCCCGGCAACACGGGCCGTGACAGTACCGTGAGGCCGTCCTGCTTGACACCCGCCCCAGAATGTGTGATTATTCATTGTAGTGAATAAACATTCACTGAAGGCGCCGCCATGCCCACTCTTCTTTCACCGGCTCAGATTATGAAAACGAACGCGTCAGACCTGCTCCGCGATCTCGATTTGACCGACGAGGAGCTGCTTCACCTGCTCGATCTCGCCGCCGAGGTCAAGCAATCGCCCCGCGATTACGCCCACGCGCTCGACGGCAAGTCCATCGCCCTGCTGTTTGAAAAGCCCTCGCTGCGCACCCGGCTGACGTTCGAGTTGGCTATCAAGCAGTTGGGCGGCGACGCGCTCTTCGTCGACGGGCCTATCGGCGTCCGGGAGCCGCTGAAGGATGTCGCGCGCAACCTCGACCGCTGGGTGGACGGGATCGTCGCCCGCGTCTTCCAACAGGCCACTGTCGAGGGCCTGGCCGAGTGGTCGTCGGTGCCGGTTATCAATGCCCTGAGCGACCTCTACCACCCCTGCCAGGCGCTGGGGGACGCGCAGACGCTGCGCGAACATTTCGGCGATCTGAAGGGGCGCAAGGTGGCCTTCATCGGCGATGGCAACAACGTGGCGCATTCCTTGATGCTGACCAGCCTTCGGCTGGGCGCGGATTTCGCCATCGGCTGCCCGGAGGGCTACACGCCCGATCCGGACATCGTGGCGCAGGCGGAGGGACTGGCCGCGGTCTCCGGCGCCTCGCTGCTGATCACGCACGACACCGCCCAGGCGCTCGCAGGCGCCCACGCCGTCTACACGGATGTGTGGGCCAGCATGGGCCAGGAGCAGGAACTGTTCAAGCGGAAGAAGTCCTTCCACGCGTTCCAGGTGGGCGACGAATTGTTCGCGCAGGCGCGCCCCGACGCCATATTTATGCACTGCCTTCCCGCCAAGCGCGGCGAAGAGGTTACGGATTCCATCATGGAGCACCGGCGCTCCGCGATCTTCGATCAGGCCGAAAACCGGCTGCACGCGCAGAAGGCGCTGTTGTTGATGATGCTATCGTGAGTGTGAACTTATGCCTAAACCCAAGAAAGTAGCTCTCGCTTACTCCGGCGGCCTCGATACCTCGGTTATCATTCCGTGGCTCAAGGAAAACTACGGCTGCGAAGTGGTGGCCGTCTGCGGCGATATCGGACAGGGCGCCGATGAACTCACCGGCCTCGCGGAGAAGGCCCGCAAAACCGGCGCCTCGGAAGTCTACATCGAGGACATGCGCGAGGAATTCGTCTCGCAGTACCTCTGGAAGCTGGTGCGCTCCGGCGGCGTCTACGAGCACAAGTACCTGCTCGGCACCTCCGTGGCGCGCCCGCTGCTCGCCAAAAAGCAGGTCGAGGTGGCGCTCAAGACCGGCTGCGACGCGCTGGCGCACGGCTGCACGGGCAAGGGGAACGACCAGGTGCGCTTCGAGCTCACCTACAAGGCCCTGGCGCCGCAGCTTGCGGTGATCGCACCGTGGCGCGAGTGGACCATCGTCTCCCGCGAAGACGCCATCGAGTACGCGCGCGCGCACCACGTGCCCATCTCCGCCTCCACCACCAAGATTTACAGCCGGGACCGCAACATCTGGCACATCTCGCACGAGGGCGGCGCGCTCGAGAACCCCGCCAACGCCGCGCCCGATGACATCTGGATGCTGACTAGAAGCCCCGCCGATGCCCCCGCGACACCCGGCGAGGTTGCCATCGGCTTTGAAAAGGGCGTCCCCGTTTCGGTCGATGGCAAGAAGATGAAGGCCGTCGAGCTGCTCGAAACCCTCAACCGCATCGGCGCCGAGCACGGCATCGGCCGCATCGACCTGGTGGAGAATCGCTTCGTCGGCATGAAGTCCCGCGGCTGTTATGAGACCCCCGGCGGCTCGCTCATCATGTTCGCCATGCGCGAGCTGGAATCGCTCACGCTCGACAGAAACACGCTCCACTACAAGCAGAAGCTGGCGCTGGACTACGCCGAGATGGTCTACAACGGCCTCTGGTTCACACCGCTGCGCGAGGCCCTCGACGGGTTCTTCGAAAAGCTGAGCGAGACCGCCACCGGCGAGGTGAAGCTGCGGCTCTACAAGGGCAATATCGAGCCGCTCTCCCGCCAGTCGCCGTATTCGCTCTACTCGCTCGATATCGCGAGCTTCACCATGGGCGCCAGCTACGATCAGAAGGACGCCCTGGGCTTCATCAACCTGGTCGGCCTGCCCATCAAAGTGCGGGCGGCCATTGCCGGCAAGCCCAAATGAAACTCTGGGGCGGGCGTTTTGAATCGGGACCCTCCGAGGTCTTCGAGCGTTTCTCGGGGTCGCTCAATTTCGACCGGAGGCTCATGGACGCCGATATCCGCGGCTCGCAGGCGTTCGCGCGCGCGCTGGAGCGCGTCGGCATCCTGACGGCCGAGGAGCGCGCGCGGATTGTCACGGCCCTCGACGAGATCCGCACGGAACCGGTCGACCCCAACGCCGCCGATGAAGACATCCACACTTATGTCATTCGCAAGTTGAAGGAGCGCGCCGGCCCGGTAGCCGACAAGATCCACACGGGCCGCAGCCGCAATGAGCAGGTGTCGCTGGATACGCGCCTGTGGCTGCGCGAGGAATGCGATCGCGTGCGCGCGCTGCTGGGCGGCGTGATGGGCGCGCTGCTGGACCTTGCTGGGCGCTCGCCCGATGCCGTCATTCCCGGCTACACCCACCTGCGCCGCGCGCAGGCCGTGCTCTGGCCGCACTACCTGCTGGCGTATTTCGAGATGTTCGCGCGGGACGCGGAGCGCTTCAGCCAGGCACGTACACGCGCCAACGTCCTCCCGCTGGGCTCCGGCGCGCTGGCCGGCAGCGGCTTTCCCTTCGACCGCGAAGCCATGGCGCAGGACCTGGGCTTCGCGGAGGTAACGCGCAACAGCATGGACGTGGCCGCCGACCGCGATTTCGTTCTGGATTTCGTTTACGCCGCCAGCATGGCGATGATCCACCTCAGCCGTCTGGCCGAAGACTGGATACTCTATTCCAGCGAAGAGTTCGGCTGGCTGGAGCTGGCCGACGCCGTCACCAGCGGCTCGAGCCTCATGCCGCAGAAGAAGAATCCCGATTCGCTCGAGCTCATCCGCGGCAAGAGCGGCCGCGTCATGGGCTGCCTCACCTCTCTGATGATGACCATGAAGGGCCTGCCCATGACGTACAATCGCGACATGCAGGAGGACAAGGTCCCGCTTTTCGAAGCCGCCGATGAGTTAGCCGGCTCGCTCGAAATGGCGCGCGTAATCATTCAATCGGTGAAGCTGAACCCCGCCGCGCCGGCGGCCGCCGCCGAAGAAAGCTGGGTGGTGGCCACCGACCTGGCGGAGGCGCTGGCCCGCGCCGGTTTACCCTTTCACCAGGCGCACCAACTGGCCGGCCGTTTCGTGCTGGAAAGCGTGCGCGCCGGCAAGAAGCCCGCCGACTGGACCGCTGAAGAAATGCAGCGCTTCGCGCCGGAATTCACCGCCGGCTTCGCGGCGCTGCTCGATCCGAAGCGCGGCATGAAGTCGCGCGAAATCCCCGGCGGAACCGGGCCCCAATCCGTAGCTGCCGCGCTGGCCGCCGCCCGCCAGCGCCTCTCTGAGATGAACGTATGACGAAAACCTACCGCCAAGGACAGATCCTGAAGCTGATCCGCGGCAAGCGCATCTCGACGCAGGATGAGCTTGCCCAAGAGTTGAAGAACCAAGGCATCGCCGCCACCCAGGTGACGCTCTCGCGCGACATTCGCGACCTGCGCCTGGTGAAGACCCGAGAAGGTTACCAGGAAATGGCGCCCGAGGAGACCGGCCCGCAGTTCTCTCTGCTGGCCGCCGAATTCCTGAAAGACGTGCTGCGCGCGCAGAACCTGGTGGTGCTCAAGACCTCTCCCGGCCACGCCAACTCGGTGGCGGTGGCGCTCGACAACGAGGAGTGGCCCGAGGTGGTCGGCACCATTGCCGGCGACGACACCATTCTGGTCATCACTCCCGACACGCCCACCGGCGAATCCGTGCAAGAGAAGCTGCTGGAACTGCTGGAGAGGAGCTGAGCACCGGAAGACCGCTCTCTAACGTTCGCGGCTCGGAAAGCGCTTCGGAGCCGCGAACGTCAGAGAGCGGTCTTTGCTGCTAGAATACTGCCGTCATGAACCGCATCCTTCTTCTCACCCTGTTGGCTGCGTCCGTTCTTCAGGGGCAGCCCTACACGCGCGGCGTCGGCGTCTATCCCGGCGACCCCAACCAGGATTTCGCCCCCGCGCTGGTCCTCGACACCACCACCTACCGCAACCTCGCGCTGCGTCGTCCGGCCTACCAATCGAGCGCCTACGACTACAACCTCACGGCCCAGTTGGTGACTGACGGCATCAAGGAGACCAGCCTCCCGCGCTGGATCTCGACCTCCACCAGCCAGCAGGGCGCGCTCAAGAAGAACCAGCGCGAGCTGCTGCTGGACCACAACCCCGTCAGCACCGTGGAGCTTCGCGGAACGCACGCCTGGGTGCAGTTCGAGCTGGCCGGTGGTGAGTCTCCCTTCGAGGTCGATCGCATCACGGTAGAGGCCCGCGTGCAATCCAGCGCCCAGCAGCCCGAGGGTTGGACCTGCGCTGCTACGGCTTCCGACGACGCCCAGGAGTGGAAGGAACTCGGCAGCGACTCCGGCGCCGGCCGCCCCGCCGGCAGCTTCAGGTGCACCGTCCAGTTCGGCACTCCCGCCCGCACGCGCTTCTACCGCGTCGATCTCGATGCCCCCAGCGCCACCATCTGGCGCGTGGCTGAAGTCGTGTTCTTCCGCGAGAACCGCCGCGTGGAAGTGGCCGGCCCGTACCACTTCACCAGCGCCTGGATGCCCGCCGGCAAAGGCGAGGAGTGGGTCTACGTGGACCTGGGCGCCGAGTGCGCGTTCGACCGCGTGGCGCTCTACTGGATCCGCCGGCCCGCCGAAGGCGCGCTTCAGACTTCCGACGACGCCGCCACCTGGAAGACCGTCGAAGCCCTGCCCGCCGACGACGATTTCAAACTCGCGCAGCCCGTGACAGCGCGCTACGTGCGCGTATTGCTGACCAAGCCCGCCTCGCCCGAGGGGTATATTTTGAGCGAGCTGGAAGTCTACGGCCGCGGCGGACCGGTGGCGCGGCCGAAACCCGCATCCGGCTTGAGCGGCGGCGCGTGGCGCATCGAGCGCGATTCGCTGGTAACGGCCAACGGCGAAACACTCTCCAAACCCGGATTTCAGGACCAAGACTGGCTGGCGGCCACGGTCCCCGCCACGGTCCTCTCGAGCTACTGGAACGCCGGGGCGCTCCCCGACCCCAACTACGGCGACAACCAGCTCACGATTTCCGACTCGTTCTTCTACGCCGATTTCTGGTACCGGAACGAGTTTGCTGCGCCGCCCCTCGCCCGCGGGCGCCGTGTCTGGCTGAACTTCGATGGCATCAACTGGAAGGCCGAAGTCTACCTGAACGGCGAAAAGATCGGCCGCATCGAAGGCGGCTTCATGCGCGGGCGGTTCGACGTCACAGGCTACCTGCGCCCCGGCGCGAAGAACGCGCTGGCGGTGCGCGTCGAGAAGAACGCCACGCCCGGCAGCGTGAAGGAGAAGACCTTCGAAAGCCCCGGCCTGAACGGCGGCGCGCTGGGGGCCGACAACCCCACTTACCATGCCTCCATCGGCTGGGACTGGATCCCCACCATCCGCGGCCGCAACACCGGCATCTGGGCCGGCGTCGAGCTTGACACCACCGGCCCGGTGACTATCGAGAGTCCCTTTGTCACCACGACGGCCGGCGGAGACGTCATCATCGAAGCGACCCTCCGCAACCGCGACGCCCGGCCGTGGACCGGAACGTTCAGCGGCCATTTCGGCGACGTGCCGTTCGAAGCGCCCGTGACGCTCGACCCATCCTCCGAAAAGACCATCAAGCAATCGCTCCATGTGGACCACCCGAAGCTTTGGTGGCCCGCCGGCTACGGCGACCCCAGCCTCTATGACGTGACGTTACTGAGCCGCGATCGTCAGGGCGCGGTGTCCGACACGAAACGCTTCCACGCCGGCATCCGCCAATTCACCTACACCGAAGACGGCGGCGTGTTGAAGATCTTCATCAACGGCCGCCGCTTCATCGCGCGCGGCGGCAACTGGGGCCTCCCCGAATCCATGCTGCGCTACCGCGCGCGCGAATACGACATCGCCGTCCGCTACCACCGCGACATGAACTTCACCATGATCCGCAACTGGGTGGGACAGACCGGCGACGACGCCTTCTACGACGCCTGCGACCGCCACGGCATCGTCGTGTGGCAGGATTTCTGGCTCGCCAACCCCGCCGACGGTCCCGACCCCGAAGATAACGACCTCTTCCTGCGCAATGTCAACGACACCATCCTGCGCATTCGCAACCACCCCGCAATGGGCCTGTATTGCGGACGCAACGAAGGCTACCCGCCCAAGCCGCTGGAAGAAGGCATCCGAAAACTGCTGGCCGATCTGCACCCCGGGCTGCACTACATCTCCAGTTCCGCCGACGACGTGGTCAGCGGCCACGGTCCCTACCGCGCCATGCCGC
The DNA here is from genome assembly GCA_049516835.1 of Bryobacteraceae bacterium. GTDB lineage: Bacteria > Acidobacteriota > Terriglobia > Bryobacterales > Bryobacteraceae > Fen-178. The sequence goes on from JBEKSR010000049.1 coordinate 21,062, forward strand.
TGAAGTCCTACTTCGATCGCGCGCCCGTCAAGTTTCACAGCGAGATGGGCATGCCCAACATTCCCACGCTCGAGAGTCTGAAGCTGATGATGCCGGAGCCGGCGATGTGGCCGCAGGGCGACATATGGGGCATCCATGATTTCTCTCTCAACGGCGCGCAAGGCGGAGCCTCGTTCCGCGACCGAATTGCGACGGCTTACGGCGGCGCCGGCAACGCCGCGGATTGGGTTACGCTCGCCCAATTCGTAAACTATGAAGGCTACCGCGCCATGTTCGAGGCGCAGAGCACCCACCGCATGGGCCTGCTGATCTGGATGAGCCATCCCTGCTGGCCGTCGTTCGTCTGGCAGACCTACGACTATTACTTCGAGCCGACGGCCGCGTACTTCGGCGCCAAGAAAGCGTCTGAGCCGCTGCACATTCAGTGGAACCCGTCGGCCGACAGCATCGAGGTGGTGAACTATAGCGGCGGCGAGGCCCGCGGCTTGACCGCGCGCGCGGAAGTTCTGAACCTGGACGGCACGGTGAAGTGGGAAAAGACGGCCACGGTCGAGAGCGCCGAGGACAGCACCGTCTCGCCCATCAAGATGGAATACCCGCCCGGCCTGACGGCCGTTCACTTCATCCGGCTGAAGCTGGCGCGCGGCGGCGAGACGGTATCCGAGAACTTCTACTGGCGCGGCGTCGAGGACGGGAATTACCGCGCCATTCGCGACTTGCCGAAGGTCAAACTGGAAGCCACGACGCGTGTGGAGCATCAGGTCTCCCGCTGGCTGTTAACCACCGAGTTACACAACGTCTCGGCCCAGCCGGCCCTGATGGTGCGGTTGAAAGCGGTCCGCGAAAGCACCGGCGACCGCATCCTGCCCGCGCTTTACAGCGACAACTATATTGCCCTGATGCCCGGGGAACGGCGCACCATCCGTACGGACCTGGCCGATGCGGACACCCGCGGTGAAAGGCCAAGCGTAGTGGTGGAGGGGTTCAACGTAGAGTAGCGGATGGCGTTGAAGCCGGCGGCCTCGATCCCCACATCGCTATACGCTGCCCTTCAACCCCAGTTCTTCGGCGCGCGCCTGCATGGCTTTTACGCAGAAGTCGATGTGCTCGTCGAGCGGGACGCCCAGCTCCTGGGCGCCATCGACAATTTCCTGACGGTTCACGGAGCGCGCGAAGGCCTTGTCCTTCATCTTCTTCTTCACCGAGGCCACGTCCACTTCGAACACGCTGCGGTGCGGCTTGACGTAGGAGATCGCGGTGATGAAGCCGGCCAGCTCGTCGCAGGCATAGAGCGTCTTTTCGAGCGGCGACAGGCGCGGCACGCCGGTGTGATTGGCATGTGACAGGATGGCCCGCCGCGTCTGGTCGTCCACGCCGCGCTCCGCCAGGATGGGCTCGCCCTTGACGGGATGATCCGGTAACTGCGGGTGAATCTCCCAGTCGAAATCGTGCAGCAGCGCGGCGACGGACCACGCGTGTTGGTCCTCGCCGAGCTTCCCGGCATACGCCACTACGCACGTCTCCACCGCCAGCGCGTGCTTGCGGAGACCTTCCGACTTCGTGAATTCGCAGAGAATGTTCCAAGCCTGTTCGCGAGCGATCATGCAGATTATGATATATCGATGAGCCATGGCAGCGTGCAACTCGGTCTCGGTCTGATCGGCATCGGCAAACCCTGGGGCCACGCGCCGGCACCGGTGCCCTCCGAACCCGAGGCCATCGCTCTGCTGGAATCGGCGTTCGATTTGGGCATACGGTATTTCGACACCGCGCCCTCTTACGGCGATGGGGTGAGCGAGGAGCGTCTCGGCCGGTTCCTGCAGCGGATGCCGGCCGGGCAGCGCAGCCAGGTGACGGTCGCCACCAAGTTTGGCGAGCACTGGGACCGCGCCGCGGGCGCGCCTTACGCGGACCACAGCTTCGACGCGTTGCGGCGCAGTCTGGATGAAAGCCTGGCGCGGCTGGGAGCGATCGAGATTCTGCAACTGCACAAGACCACGCCGCAAGCGCTGGCCAGCGACGAGGTGGCGCGGGCGTGGGAGTACGCCCGATCGCTCGGAATCCGGCGCCTGGGGCCCAGTGTGAGCGATGCCGAATCGGGCCGCCTGGCGGTGGAGGATGGGCGATACTCGGTGATGCAACTCCCGTTCAACCGGGAGAACCCGGCATTTGGCGGCATCCTCGACCGGGCCGGCGCGCGCGGGATGTGGATTGCGGTGAACCGTCCCTTCGCGATGGGCGCCATGGTACATGCCGGGGCGGACAAGCGCGAGGCCTTCCGCTTCATCCTGGAGAGGAATTTTCAGGGCGTCATCCTCACCGGGACTACTTCCCCGGAGCACTTGAAGGAGAACTGGCGGGCGTTTCAGGAGGCGTGAGCAGGCGGCACGACTCGACCCACGGTTCGTAGTTCCTGCCGTAGAGCAGAACCACCGAGTAGCGCGGCCCGCGGGTCCGGGCCTCCGGCGTCGTCAGATAGTCGGAGGTTGTCTGCCTCAGCGCCTGCAATACGCTCCTTTGAGACGGCGGCACTGAGACTTGCCCCACCAGCATTTCAACGACAGCCCCGCGCAGATATGCGCCAGGAGCGTCCCTACGGGCATTGGCGTCCCATTCCACCGTATAAAGAAGCCTCACCAGGGCGGGAACGATGAGAAACCGCGCATCCGGGTATTTCTTGCGGAGTGGCGCGAAATCGCGCCCGGCGTCAACCGCCACCAGCCGCGACCGTGCCGAGCCGTCGTCGCCCGCGCCAGCCCCACCGGCTTCGCGGTGCTCTAACACGGCGAACGCCTCCTTCGCGGTCATGGCGCGATAGTGCGCCGCCGCCGAAGGGTCCGAGGGCGCTAGCCGACAGTCGTAGCCGATTTCCTCGAGCTTGGCCTGGTTGAACCACCCGGGCCCATCTTCGAAGTTGAACCTTCCCCGCCCCCACGCCGGTTCCCAGGCCAGCTCCAGGAATAGCGCGGTGCTCTCGCGCTGCGGCCGCACGAGGCGCAGTTCCCGTTCGGTAAGCTCGATGGTGGCGATCGGCGGACCGGAGCGGTTCCGAGCCGCCTTCACGACCACAAAGATGTCCGCGGCCAGCACCAGGGCCGCCGCCAGGAGAATGGCGATGCGTCTCATGGCCTGACGACCTCCGCCGTGCGGCCGCGCAGTTTCCGGAACAGCGCCAGCAGCCCGATGGAAACCAGCCCAATCACCAGGAAGAACAGGTAGCCGGGCATCCAGTCCCACCACCAGTGGTAGAAGCGCAGATAGAGGAAGAGGGTCAAGAAGACCGCACCCAGGTTGGCGACACCCGCGAAACGGGACCGGATACCGATCCACAACGCGATCCCCGCCCCGGCGAAACCCGTCACCTGGTAGATCGCCTCGACCGTGGATTGGCGCATGGGTAGGTAGCTCACCGCGCCCCATTCCGAGAGGATCAGGATAGCGAGGAAGAGAGTGAGCAGTCCCAGAGTGCGGTACAGCCAGTCGAACTCAGCATACCGGCGCTGGAGGCGCAATCCCGGGACGGCAATCAGGATGAGTCCGCCCAGGAAAAAGTTTTCGGGCCTCTCCGGAAAGGACAGCCAGGGAGCACCCATCCATGAAGAGAAGCAGGCTGCCAGGTAGCCCAGCATACAGATGAGACCGGCGGCGAGCGGCAACTGCAGCCCGTACGCATACGCCAGCAGCAACCCGAAGAGACCCCAGGCGAGTAGCGCGCCCCGGCCAGGCGTGAGATTGAAGATGCTGCCCAGCACGGTGAGATTCAGCACGAAGGCCCCGAACGCGACCAGGCTGAGCAACGAGCCGTAGTAGAGGGTTCGCTCGCGGCGCGCGGCGTATTCCGTGGCCGCCAGCATGACAAGCGGTGTCGCCACCAGCACCGCCACCTGCGCCGGAATACCAAGCAGCCCCCAGATCCGTTGGAAGAAGAGCACGACGGCAGCGCATAGCGCCAGCCCGCCGAACGTCGAAGCGATGCGCATGCCCCACGAAATCTGCTTCTGCGATGCCGTGGTATCGACGTCGAACCGTTGGGCCAGATCGGCCAGCGTTTGCCGAAGGTGGCTCTCCACCGTGACGCGCTGGGCGGCATCCAGCGTCAGGACGCCCTGCCGCTCCAGCTCGGCCAGCTCCTCGCGGAATGCGCGAATGCGATCCGCGCGCCGCTGCGCATCGTGTTTGGCACTCGACTCGCTCATAGGCTCAGTCCATCCGCGATTTCCATCTTAGCCTGGCTGCCATCAATTGTATGCCCAACCGCCTGCATCGGTCACGTCGCGGTGAGCGCGGCGAGCACCGTCTCGTGTACACTTTGAGAGGCGGATTTGAGAGGACAGAGAATGCGCACACTCATTCATCATTCGCTCGCCGGACTCGTCATCGTAGGGCTCGCGGGCGTAGCGACAGCACAGAAGAAGGAATTCACCAACTGGCCGGCCGGCATGGCGCCGCAGGAAATCGGCAAGAAGATCGCTACAGACATGATCCCGCGCTGGATTCCCACCAGACCCGGGGTCCACTACGCCGAGGACTCAACGTGGTACTCGGCCCTGGAGTTCGCCAAGCTGACGAACGACCAGGCGCTCACCGACGCGCTGGTCAAGCGCTACGACCCCTGGCGGACCGAAGAGGGACAGCAGAAGCTGGTCTCCTGGCAGCTCCACGTGGACCACAACATCTTCGGCATCGTGCCCCTGGAGTTGTATATACGCACCAAGGACCCGCAAGACCTGGCGCTCGGCAAGAAACTGGCGGACCAGCAGTGGGAGAAACCCACGCCGGAGGGTCTCTCGGGCGAGACGCGCTTCTGGATCGACGACGCGTATATGATCACGATCCTTCAGCTCCAGGCCTACCGCGCCTTGGGCAACAAGGTTTACCTGGACCGCGCCGCGCTCGAAATGGTGGCCTACCTGGACAAACTGCAGAAGCCCAACGGCCTGTTCTATCACGCGCCCGACGCCCCCTTCTACTGGGGCCGGGGCAACGGCTGGGTGGCGGGCGGCATGTCCGAACTGCTCACCGATCTGCCCAAGAACCACCCCAAGCGCGCCCGCATCATGGAAGGCTACCTCAAAATGATGGCCTCGCTGTTGAAGTATCAGGACGCGGACGGGGTGTGGCATCAACTGATCGACCACCCCGAGTCTTACCAGGAGAGTTCCGCGACGGCGATGTTCGCCTACGCCATGATCACCGGCGTGAAGAAGGGCTGGCTCAAGGACAAGGCCTACGCCCAGGCCGCGCGCAAAGGCTGGATAGGTCTCAACAAGCTGTTCATCGACAAGGACGGCTTGGTGGACAAGGTCTGCGTCGGCACCGGCCGGACCAACAGCCTGGAGTTCTACCTGAACCGCCCGACCCAGAAGGGCAATCCGCACGGCCAGGCGCCGGTTCTATGGTGTGTCAACGCCCTGCTGAGGAAGTAGCTTACTGGGCCGCAGCCCGGCGCAGACGCGCCAGCAGTTGCCATCCGAGAACGATGGCCACCAGCAGAGCCGCGATCGCCCAAGTCAGGTCACCCAGAACCGCGTATAGGGCCATCACGCGATCGCTGAAAAACCGCCCCAAAGAGATATAGACGGCCGCCCCCGTGATCTCACCTAAAATGTCCCAGAAGAGGAATCGATGCCACGGGTAGCCGGCCGTGCCGCTGGCCAGATTGACCCAGGGTCCCAGGGGACTGAGCAACCAGCGGGTGATATAGATGCCGGGGCCGCCCCAGGCTTCGGCTTTGGCTTCCACCGCCGGCAGGCTGGCGCGCCTTCCGAACAGGCCGGCGAGCTTGGCGACGACGGCCGGCCCTCCCCATCGGCCGATGGCGTAGCCGGCCTGATCGCCGAGGATGGAACCGGCGCCGGCCATGCCAATAGCCCACCAGAGGTTCATGGCGCCTTGCGAAATCATGGAGCCCGCGACAATCAGAAGGAGCGTGATGGGCAGCGGCACTCCGATGGCCGCAATGGTGACGATTCCGAACAGGGCCGGCGCGCCATACTGTGAAACCGCCGCGAGGAGCTGATCGTTCATCGCGGGTGGCCGCCGGGTGGTTGCGCGGCGGCATCGATGGCACGCTGCAGTTGGGCTATCAGATCGGGAACGGGGCGGTTCAGGTCGTGAGCGATGTGGCGAACGGATCGCCGATCGTGCGCCTCCTGCGGATGAACGCCAATGGCTTGAAACAGCACGGAGGCGGGGACGTGATGGGCATGGGCGATGAATGGGACCGACATCCAGGCGCGGATGGGCTCATTTTCCGCGCGGATGTGCCGCGCCCGCCGGCCGGCCCGGTAGGCGAAGACGAAAGTGCCCGCGATGGCCAGCAGGAAGGCGAGCCCAACAGCCAGCGTGCGCCGCCACGTTTTGCCCACAATTCAATATAGCCGGTTCCGGCTGGAAAACTCGCGCGGGATTTTTTCCCGGGCGCCACCTCATCCCGGGCATTCAGCTATTTCATTTTGGAAGGCAACTGAATGGTCCTGCCGGCAACCATGAAGGCGCCTCTCCCGAGATGATGAATCGTCCGCGGGCGTTTCACCGAGGGGTCGATCCACGCTTGGATTACTTCAAGGATGAAGAGGCAGTACTGGGCCGTCATCCTGGTATCGACGACCTGGCATTCGAGATTCGCATAGCACTCGTCGATGAGCGGCGCCTGGACTCGCCGGGCGGCCGCCGGCGTGAGACGAAAGGCCGCGAACTTGTCGGTTCTTGCCCCGGAGGTGTTCCCGCAGCCCGCCACCTCTGCCGCCAACTCCACCGTGGGGATGTTGATGACGCATTCCTTGGTCGCCTTCAAGATGCCGAACGTGTAGTTCCGGTCGCTGATGACGCAACCCACCAGCGGCGGCTCGAACTCGATCATGGTGTGCCACGACATGGTCATGATGTTGGGCCGCCCCTTGCGAACGGTGGTGACCAACACGACCGGCCCGGGCTCAAGCAAGCCATAGACCTTGGATAGGGGAAAGGATTTTTTTACCATACGCGGAACCGGCGTTGCAGCCACGGACCGTAAGGATCTGAGTTCGTCAACATGGGGATTCCTCGGCTCTCCAAGACTAGCCCGAGGGGTCCATTTCTGGCCACCGATCGTCACTAAGTATACACGAATTGCTTCAGGTCCGTTCTGGCCCGTGCCGGGTGATTCCAGTGGCTGTCCGGCGGAAGCGACGCGTCTAAACGAGGGAGACGCGGGGCGCTTCCGTCGAGAAGACGGTTGCGCGGAGTTGGGGCGGAAAGGCGCTGGCTCCCCGGCATGGATTCGAACCGCGAGTTCCCGCGCGCTGCCGCCGGGCTTCCATTGAAACTCAAGCGCTTTCAGATTCATCTGTGTATTTGAGTTAAAATGGCTAGCCAAGCCGGGACGGTGATCGGTTGAAGCATTTTGTACTGCTGCTCAGTTTGAGTTGCGGGATGTGGGCCGCGGGGCCGGAGTTCGACCAGGCCCGCAAGTTATACAATCTGACCGAGTTCTACCAATCCCTGAAGATCCTCCAGGCGATCCCCCAAAAAGACGGCGCGGTCTACGAGCTGATCGGCCGCAATTACTACATGCAGGGCGATTTCAAGAACGCCACCGAAGCGCTGGAAAAAGCGGTGGCGGCCGAGCCGGGCAACTCCGAGTTCAACCTGTGGCTGGGGCGCGCGTACGGCCGGCGGGCGGAAACTTCCAGCCTGTTTACGGCTCCGGGCCATGCCTCCAAAGCGCGGCAGTATTTTGAGAAAGCCGCGCAATTGAACCCGCGCAACCTGGAAGCGCAGAGCGACCTGTTCGAGTATTACCTGGACGCGCCGGGCTTTCTGGGCGGCGGTTTCGAAAAGGCGGCAGCCACGGCGGAGCAGATTGCCAGGATCAACCCGGCGGAGGGCCACTGGGCGCAGGCCAAGCTGGCCGAGAAGCGCAAGGAGTTCTCTAGCGCCGAAGAACAACTGCGGCGGGCCATCGAGCTGACCCCGCACCAAGTGGGGCGGTTGATCGACCTGGCTCGGCTGCTCGCCAAACAGGGGCGGATGGAGGAGGCGGAGCAGAGCTTCGCGCGCGCCGAAGCGATTGCGCCGAACAGTCCAAAAGTCCTGTTTGCAAAGGCCGACGTGTACATCAAAGCTGGCCGAAATCTGGATGTTGCGAAGGATTTGCTCAAGCGTTACTTGAGCCTCGTTCTCACGCCCGAAGATCCGCCGCGGTCGCAGGCCGAGAAACTCCTCAAGCAAGTGCAGGGCGGCTAGTGTTCCTCGGCGAAGCCCTCCGTTTCAGCGCCCAGGCGCTTCGTGCCAATCCCGTTCGGTCGCTGCTCACGGGGTTGGGGATGGTGATCGGCACCGCCTCGGTGATCCTGGTAGTGACCATCTCGCTCACCAGCCGGGACTATATCCTGGAACAGGTGGAGGGCATCGGCTCCAACATCATCTTTGCGTATTACGTGGCGGCCGGTCCGGGCACGGCGGTGGCGGACGCCGATTACATCAAGATGTCCGACGTGGAAACCATCCGCCAGGAACTGGGAGCGGACATCGTGGCGGCTACCGGCGTCATGTCCAACTTCGACCGCATGCTGATCGGCGGCAAGGAACAGGACGCCAAGGTGATCGGCACCGACCAGGATTACCAGCCGGTGCGGAACATCGTGATCAGCTCCGGCCGGTTCCTGGACGAAGGCGACGTCACGCTGCGCGCGAAGGTGGCGCTGCTGACGGACAAGCTGGCGGAACGGATGTACGGCAGCCGGGCGAGCGCGCTCCGCCAGGTGATCAAGCTTTACGGGCTGCAGTTCACGGTGATCGGCACGTTTCACGAGAAGGTGGAGACGTTCGGGCAGTCGGAGGTGGAGCGCGACACCATCCTGATCCCCATCACGGTGCTGCGCTACTTCACGCCGGTGGAGCGGATCGACCCGTTGTACGTGCAGGTGCGGTCGCCCGCGCAAGTGGACCGGGTGGCGCTGCGGGTGCAGGAAATCGTGGAGGGCCGCCACCGGCCCGGGGCGCGCTACCGGGTGGACACGCTGACGGCGATCCTGAACGCGGCCAAGAACATCTCGCTGATCCTCTCGCTGGTGCTGGTTCTGGTTTCCACCATCACGCTGGTGATTTCCGGGATCGGGATCATGAATATCATGCTGGTGACGGTGACGGAGCGGACGCGGGAGATCGGCGTGCGGCTGGCGGTGGGAGCGTCGCCCAGGGAGATCCTGGTGCAGTTTCTGACGGAGGCGATACTGGTAAGCCTATCAGGCGGCCTGCTGGGCATTCTGGTGGGCGTGGCGATCCCGCTGAGCGTGCGGTTGTTCGCGGATATCAAGATTCCGATTTCACCGGTGGCAATTGTGGTGGCGTTCGGGGTTTCCTGCGTGGTGGGGCTGATTTTCGGGATACTGCCGGCCAACCGCGCGGCGCATTTGAATCCGACGGAGGCGTTGAGGTATGAGTGAGGGGAGCACCGAAAGGCGGGGGAAAACCAATTTAGCCGCTGATGAACACCGATAACAAAAACAAAGGAATCTTATCCGTGTTTATCCGTGTTCATCCGCGGCCATAATTCTTTCGCACGGTTCTGAGCGCGACTGCTACCCTCGGGGCGCCATCACCAAACCGGCGGCTCCCACGATTCCGGATTTGTCGGCCGCCTGCTGCTCCACCAGCGGGACCTCGCGGCGGAGTAGACCGCGGGAGCGCGCCCATACTTCCTCTTGCAGAGCGACCAGCAGATCGGCGCTGGCATCGGCCACGCCGGAGTGGCCGCGCAGCAAGTGGCCATTGGCCAGCACGGCGCCTCCGACACCCGCGCCCAGGGTGAGCATCACGACGTCACTGTGGCCGCGGGCGGCGCCCCAGACCATCTCGGCCGCCAGGGCCAAGCGCCCGTCGTTGTCGGCGAAGACCGGGACGTCGAGAGGCAGGCCCACGAGATCGGCCATGCGCAGGCCCTCAAGAAAATGGAGGAAGCCGTCCAGGTCGGCGGGAGTCTCGATGGTGCGGGACGCCACGATGGCGCTCTGTTCATCCACCATGCCCGCCTTGATCCGCGCGCTGCCGATATCGATGCCGAGTACCGCCACGAGAACCTCCGCGTTTGCGATCTTCTAATTTAGCCGAGGCTTGGTAGATCTGTTATACGTGGAATTGGCTAGGGAGAATTAAGGGCAGGCTAAAGAGGGACTTGCAAAATAAACCCTCGCGACGGGCACGCGCGAGTTCCTGACGCTGTTCGTAGACTGGTTGCTACGTCAGAGCGTTACTGAATCAATGCAGTTTGAGATTTGCGCCCA
>JBEKSR010000050.1:0-54734 GCA_049516835.1 Bryobacteraceae bacterium
TCGGCGATCGAGGACTTCGGCAGCGTGGAGATTCTTTGCAGCGACAAGACCGGGACCTTGACCGAAGGCGAGATCGTGCTTGACCGGCACGTGGACGTCCAAGGCAAGGACGATGAAAACGTCCTCCGGTTCGTCTACCTGAACAGTCACTTTCAAGCCGGCATCAAGAGCCCGCTGGACGACGCCATCTTGAAGCATGAGCACCCTGCCATTGTGGAGTATGAGAAGGTAGACGAGATCCCCTTTGACTTCAACCGCAAGCGCCTTTCGGTGGTGGTGCGGCACGGAGACGAGCGCCTCCTCATTACCAAGGGCGAGGCGGAAAGCGTTTTTGCCATCTGCGGGACCGTCATCATTGACGGCGCTCCCCAACCGTTCGACGAAGGCCGGCGTGCCCAGGCGGCGGAGACCTTCAAGAAGTTGAGTGCCGACGGATTCCGTACCCTTGGAGTCGCAGTCCGGAAGGTAGAGCAGCAAGATGCTTATGCGCTCGCGGCCGAGCAGGAGATGACGCTGGCCGGGTTTGCGGCATTCCTTGATCCGCCCAAAGAAGGCATCGTGGCGGTTCTCGAAGCGTTGAAGCAGAACGGCGTTTCCGTCGTAGTGATGACCGGCGACAACCAATACGTGACGCAGAAGGTCGCCCACGATGTCGGCCTTGCTACCGACCGAATTGTCACTGGCGATCAGTTGGACGCGATGGACGATGCGGCCTTGGCCTACCAGGCGGAGCACGGCGCCATCTTCGCCCGTGTGTCTCCGGAACAAAAGAACCGGGTCATCCTCGGCCTCAAGGCGCGCGGCCACGTCGTCGGGTACATCGGCGACGGCATCAACGATGCTCCGTCGCTGCACACCGCGGACGTCGGCATTTCCGTTATGAACGGCGTGGATGTGGCGAAAGACGCCGCCAAGATCATCCTGCTGGAGAAGGACCTGGCGGTATTGAACGATGGCGTAATGGAAGGGCGGCGGTGCTTCGCCAACGTCATGAAATACATCATCATGGGCACCAGCTCCAACTTCGGCAATATGTTCAGCATGGCCGCGGCATCGCTTTTCCTGAAATTCCTGCCCATGTTGCCGACTCAAATCCTGCTGAACAACTTTCTTTACGACCGGCGATAATGTCGATCCGGCCCTGCTGCACAAGCCCAAGCGGTGGCAAATCGGGTTCATTCGCCAGTTCATGACGATCATCGGCCCCATCAGCTCCATCTACGATTTCCTCACTTTTGGCGTCCTCCTCTGGTGGTTCCACGCTGCCACCAACGCGCCGCTGTTCCGGACCGGGTGGTTCGTGGAATCCCTTGCCACGCAGACGCTGGTGGTATTTGTGATCCGGACGGCGGGCAGCCCGTTTCGGAGCCGTCCGAGCGGGCAGTTGCTGTTCAGTGTAGCGGCCGTCTCCGTCCTCGGCGCCGTGTTGCCGTACACGCCGCTCGGCCCCTTGCTCGGGTTCACCCCCATACCGCTATCGTTGCTGGGCGCGATTTCGCTGCTGGCCCTGACATACCTGATCTTGGTGCAAGCGGTCAAGACCTGGTTCTATCGCCGGCATGCGCTGCTGTGACACGTAGGACCGGGCGCCGGTGTGCGGAAATAACCCGATCCAGTCTAAAGGAGCCTCGCCCCAACCTGCTGCTGGACCGAAGACGAATACCGCGAAGCGGTTTAGCTCACTGAAAACCGGCGCGAGACTTAGCCGTGTTGGGTCTTAGGGAGGCCAACCTGGACGATCACTTGGCGGCGGTGGCGGAGTTGCGCGCTCTAATGAAACTTTCTACGTTGCTTTTGTCGATCAGAGTGGCGCCGGTATCCACAAACGTGGGGATCGGGGAAAAGGAATCCTGAGGCCAGTTCGTGGTCAGCGACTCAAGCGGGTGGTGATGCAGGTCGTCGAGCAGTTTGGCTCCCAGGTAGGCCATGGTGAACGGCTTCTGGCCGATGGTGGCTGTGATGAGGCCCTTCTGGATGCCTTCCAGCGTGCGCGGGTCGGTGTCCATGGCGACGACCAGCTTGCCAGTGACGTTCTTGCGGCCCAACACTTCGGCGACTTCGGGCGCGGCGATTGAGGTGAGGCAGGCGAAGGCGTCCACTTTGGCGCCCTTTTCCACCATTTCCATGGTGCGGTCGAAAACTGCGCCGGGATCGCCATGTTCGTCGATCACCTGGGTGATGTGGATCTGCGGGTGTTCGGCGAAGACATCGGTGTAGCCCCGCAGGCGGTCTTTCAGATTGGCCTGCTCGGGGATGGTGAAGACCACCACGTTGCCCTTGCCGGCGAGACCTTTGGCGAGCATGCGCGCACCCGTGACGCCGGCCCTATAGTTGTCGGTGCCGATGAAGAACAGGCGCTTGCTGTCGGGAGCATCCGAGTCGATGGCAATCACCGGCACGCCCTGGGCGACGGCGGCATCGATGTCCTGGTTGAGGAGGTCCGGGGCGCTGGCGGAGACGAGGATGCCGGTGGGCTTTTGCTTGAGCACGTCCTGGAACTGCTCGTGCTGGGCCTTGGGGTCGTAGGTCTCGGGGCCCACGAATTCGGCATGGACACGCATTTGGGCCGCGGCGTGGTTGAAGCCGGCGGCGGCTTCCTGCCAGTAGGGGACTTTGGTATTAGCGGAGATGAGAAAGTACTTTTCCTGCACGTCGTGCTGCGAGCCGCCGCAGTTCACGAGCGGCAGCAACAGAACGGGCGTCAGAAACGAAATGAAGCGGGGCATAGACTCCTCCTGTGAAAGAAAATTATAGCGCCGCGGTTTGGAGGGAGGATGGCTGGACGCGCGGGTTGGCGCGGGTACCACTACAAAGGGAAGATTTGGGGAGGGAGGCCGCCGAGGTTTTTTTCTGATCTTTCCCACCGGTGCTTCCTGAAAAGTTAAGCGCTATTCTAGAGGTCAGGAGGCCTCACGATGGCGAATCTCGATTGGTCGCAGTGCCCCGCCGTGGAGAGCGTCCCCGGCAAGGTCAGCGGCGCGTGGGTTTTTAAGGACACCCGTATGCCGGTTTCCACCGTTTTCGAGAACCTCGAATCCGGGGCAAGTATAGAGGAAATCATGGAGTGGTTCGACGTGACAAGGGAACAGATTGTAAGCGTGCTCGAATTTGCGGCCCGCAGTCTTGATGCCGTACCTCCCGCCGGCCGCTCGTTGACGCCCGTCGATGCGCATTCTTTTTGATCACGGTACGCCCGCGCCGCTTATCCCGTTCCTCGAAGGCCACACCGTCACGAAAGCGAAGGATGCCGGTTGGGACGAACTGGCCAACGGCGAGCTGCTCAAAGCGGCTGAGGAGGCCGGATTTGAGCTGCTCCTGACGACCGATAAGAATATGGCGGCGCAACAGAATTTGAAGGGTCGCGGAATTGCGATTGTGGTGCTCGGAAGTTCGCAATGGCGGATCGTGCAACACTACGTCCGGAGGATAGCCGCCAGCGTCAACGCCGCGACCCCCGGCCGTTGTGTTCAGGTGGATATCCCTTTCAGCTGACCGCGTTTCACATACAGGTTTCAGGACGTGAACAGAACCACGTAGAAACAGGGCTTGCGCTGTCCCGTTTTGTTGTCCCATCATGGTACTCGCGCCTGGCGACGCCGCTACCACTACAATCGTATTGATGATCGCTCTACTGCGCGGCGTACTGATCGAGAAGCATCCCAACCAGGCCATCGTCGAGACCGGCGGGGTGGGATACGATGTCACCATCCCGGTTTCGACGTTCACGCGCCTGCCCGAACCCGGTAAGGAGGTCCGGTTGCGCATCCATACCCACGTGCGGGAGGACGCCCTGGCTCTTTACGGCTTCTTTACCCAGGATGAGAAGGCGTTGTTCGAAAAGTTGATCGGGGTGAGCGGCATCGGACCGACGCTCGCGGTGAAGATTCTCTCCGGCCTCGCGGCGCCGGACCTCATCAACTTCATCCGGCGCGGGGAAGTGGAGCGGCTGGTGCGGATTCCCGGGGTCGGCAAGAAGACCGCCGAGCGCATGGTGCTGGAACTTCGCGACAAGCTGCCGGCCGCCACCGGCGAGGAGTCGGGAACGCCCGACGCGGCCACGCTTTCGCCCGTCGATCAGGACGTGCTCTCGGCGCTGCTGAACCTGGGCTGCGGGCGCGCACAGGCCGAGGCCGCGGTGCGCAAGGCCAAGGCGGCGGGCGGGGTACCCTCTGGGTCCGCGGAGTTCGAACCGCTCTTCCGGCGCGCTCTGGAACTGGTACGGTAAGCTGGTAGCACATGCCCGACCGGCAACTGATTTCCGGCGATCGCCAGGCCGAGGATTTGCAGTTCGAAGCGAGCCTCCGCCCGCGCCACCTGGCCGACTTCACCGGACAGACCAAGCTGAAGGAGAACCTGGGAATTGCCATCCAGGCCGCCCGCATGCGCGGCGAAGCCATGGACCACGTGCTGCTCTACGGGCCTCCGGGGCTGGGCAAGACGACGCTGGCCTCGATCATCGGGGAGGAACTGGAGGTGGCCTTCACCTCCACCTCGGGGCCGGTGCTTCAGAAAAAGCTCGATCTCACCGGAATTCTCAGCAACATCCGCGCGCGCCAGGTTTTCTTCATCGACGAAATCCACCGCCTGCTGCCGGACGTGGAAGAGATGCTCTACGCGGCGCTGGAGGATTTCCGGGTGGATATTCTGGTGGGCGCGGGGCCGGGTGCGCGCACGCATTCGCTGCCCATGCCGAAGTTTACGGCCATCGGCGCCACCACGCGGCAGGGCCTGGTGAGCGCGCCGCTGCGGGGCCGCTTCGGGCTGGTGCTGCGGCTCGATCCCTACCAGGTGGATGAGCTGCGGACCATCGTGAACCGCTCGGCGCGCCTGCTCGGCGTGGCCATCGAAGAGGGCGCCGCCGAAGAGATCGCGCGCCGCTGCCGCGGGACGCCGCGCATCGCCAATCGCCTGCTGCGGCGCGTCCGCGATTACGCGCAAGTGCGCGCCGACGGCCGCATCACGCAGCCGGTGGCGCAGACCGCGCTCAACCTGCTGGACGTGGATCGCTACGGCCTGGACGAGATCGACCAGAAGATCATGCTGACCATCCTCGAGAAGTACCGCGGCGGCCCGGTGGGCGTGAACACCATTGCGGCGTCCATCTCCGAGGAGCCGGACACCATCGAAGAGGTGTACGAACCGTACCTGATCCAGCTCGGGTTTCTCAACCGCACGCCGCGCGGGCGCACGGCCACGGAACTGGCGTTCGACTACTTCAACGTGAAGCCCAAGCTGCGCAACGATGACCAGCCGGCGCTATTCTGATGAGGGCAAGCTAAAGCATGCCCCACCAGACCATCTACCTCAGCCTCGGCTCCAACCTGGGCGACCGCGAAGCCAACCTGCGGGCGGCCATCGGGCGGCTCGCGCCGCTGGACGTGCGCGTTCTGCGCACCTCGCCGGTGTACGAGACGGAGCCCGTGGACTACACCGAGCAGCGCTGGTTCCTGAACCTGGTGGTGGAAGCTGAGACCGGCCTGTTTCCCATGCACCTGCTCTCGCGCATCGGCAAGATCGAGCGTGCGCTGGGCCGCGTTCGCACGGTCGCTAAGGGGCCGCGGACCATCGATATCGATATCCTGCTCTACGGCCAGGCCGTGGTGCGCAGCGCAACGCTGGAAATCCCGCACCCGCGGATGGCCGAGCGGCGCTTCGTGCTGGCGCCGCTGGCGGATCTCGCGCCCGGCCTGCGCCACCCCGTGACGCACCAGACGGTGCGCGAGATGCTGGAGGCGGCGCCGGCGCGGAGGGTGCGCTTGATACACTCGTAGGTCTACGGTGCCCGACCTCTACGCAGCCCTGAAGAAGTACTGGGGCTACGACTCGTTCCGCCCCATGCAGGAGCGGATCGTCCAAAGCCTGCTGGCCGGCAACGACGTGGCGGTGATCATGCCGACCGGCGGCGGCAAGTCGCTGTGCTACCAGTTGCCCGCGCTGGCGCTGGGCCAGACGGTGGTGGTGATCTCGCCGCTGATCGCGCTCATGCAGGACCAGGTGGCGCAGCTCGGCGACATGGGGATTCCGGCGGCCGTCCTCAACAGCACGCAGCCGGCCGAAGAGCAGCGCGGGGTGATGCGCGCGGCCGCGCAGGGCGCCTTCCGGCTGCTGTACCTTTCGCCGGAACGGCTGGCGCGGCCGGATACCATCGACTGGCTGCGGAAGCTGCCGCTGGCGTTCTTCGCCATCGACGAGGCGCACTGCATCTCCGAATGGGGGCACGAGTTCCGCCCCGAATACCGCCAGCTCAGCTCGCTGCGCGAGAACTTCCCCGATAAGCCGATCGCGGCGTTCACCGCCAGCGCCACGCGCCGCGTCCGGCACGACATTCTGGAACAACTGCGGCTCCGCGAGCCGCACAAGTACATCGCCAGTTTCCACCGCGCCAACCTGCGCTACGTGGCGCACCAGTGCGACAAGGAGACGCACCCGCGCCTGCTGCTGGCGGCCCTGCGCGCCTACCAGGGCGAAAGCGCGATCGTGTACGCCCCCACCATCGCCACGGTGGAACAAACCGTGGATTTTCTGGCGGACCGGCGCATCGCGGCGGTCCCCTACCACGGCCAGATGGAGACCGCGACCCGCCGCCGCAACCAGGAGCGCTGGATGAACGACGAAGTGCGCGTGCTGGTGGGCACCATCGCTTTCGGGCTGGGGATCAACAAGCCGGCGGTGCGCGCCGTGATCCACACCTCGCTGCCGAAATCGGTCGAGCAGTTTTATCAGGAGGCGGGGCGCGCGGGGCGCGACGGGCTGCCCGCCGATTGCGCGCTGCTCTGGCAGCCGAAAGACGCGGGACTGCTGGCCTACTTCATCGAAAAGCTGAACGACCCCGGCGAGAAGGAGCGCGCCTGGCAGCGGTACCACGCCGTCCGGCGCTTCGTCGAAAGCGGCCGGTGCCGGCATTTGCAGATCTGCACGCACTTCGGCCAGGTGCCCAAGTGGCAGCGCTGCGAGATGTGCGACGTCTGCGGAAACATCCCGGAGTGGCTCCAGGCGCCATCGGAAGAACCGCTGGCGAGGAAGAAGAGGCGCAAGCCGAAGGCGGCGGCTCCGCGCGAGGAACCGATTCCTGTAGGGACCGGGCAAGCCCGGCTCCCGGCGCCGAAGCCGCCGGATCGCGAACTGCTCGAATTCTTCAAGGAATGGCGCTGGCGCACGGCCCAGCGCGCCGCCGTTCCGGCCTACATCGTGCTCAGCGACGCCGCGCTCGAGGATCTTTGCCGCAAGCAGCCTTCGAATCTCCGCGAGTTGCTGGGCGTTGCCGGAATCGGCGAGCGCAAGGCGGAATTGTACGGAGGCGAAATCTTCGCCGCCTTCGAGGCTTACCGCAACGGGGCCCGCGCCGCCGGGCCCAAAGGGCGCCCCGAGGTGTCGCAGGTTTCACCCGCCGAAGAGACCTTGCGCCTGGTGGGGGAGGGCAAGAGCTTCGAAGAGATCGCGCGGATTCGCGGCCGCCAGTCTTCGACGGTAATCAACATGGTGGCCGACTTGGTGGAAAAAGGACGGCTGGAGTATCGCATGGAGTGGGTGGGAGAAGCCAATCACCGCCAGATTGAAGAAGTGGTGCGCCGGCTGGGCTCGCAATGGCTGAAGCCGTTGCGCGAAGCGCTGCCGGCGGAGATCACTTACGAGCAGATTCGGCTGGTGGTGGCATTCGTGCGGCGGGAGGATTCGGCAAAGCAATCATAGCAGACATAGCTATAAAAATTTGAATGTTATGCATGCTTATGCCATCCTCGAAGCATGGGCCAAATCAAGTACTCCGATCGAGTGCGGGAACATGCTCGCCACGAGTACATCGAGCCGGCCCGCCGGCGCGGCGATTCGACGGTGAGGATCGTAGCGGGCGACGTGCAGCCACCGGGTGAATCACCGCTTCTCCGATTGTGGGGGATTGGGAAAGAGGTCTTCCAGAGCCTCGGCGGAGGAGAAGCGTTCATCCGAACCGAACGGGAACGATGGGTTCGGCGAGGTCCTCACGGGACCTTACAAACGGGGTGCGTCCGATCTGGCTCTGCGGGTCCGGGAAGTGGTTCGCCCGCCCGCGGTGGAACTACTCCCGTTCACCATTGAGACGGCCGAGCGTTATGCGCGAATTCGAGGAGACAACCGGGTATCGCCACCCGACGCCATTCACCTGGCCAGCGCCGCGCACGCCGGTGTAGATCTATTTCTGACAAACGACCACCGTTTGCAGGGGCTGGTGATTCCGGGAATCGATTTCATCGCCGGGATGGATGTAAATCTGCTGTGACGGCAGTCAGATAAACATCTCCTCGTCCTGCGTGGCTTGATCGACGGAGGGTTTGCGCGAGTGGTGCACCAGGGTGGAAACCGCGGCCGAAATCCCGACCGCCAAGCCGTTTACTTCGCGCACCGGCCGCAACGCCGCGCGCTTCATGGCGTCGCCCACTTGGCCGACCTGCTCGACGGTGCTGTCGACGGCCTGGTCGATCTGCTCGAGCCGGGAGCGGGCGCGATCGCCGGCGTCATGCAGGAGGTCGCCGATGCTCTCGACCTGCTCGCGCGCCGATCTGGCGATCTCCACGGCTTCACCGGAAAGCTCGGATATCCGCGGGCGGGTCTCTTCCACGATGCGGTTGGTGGTGGCTAGAACCATCCTCACTTGATCGACCACCGGCGCCACTTTGCCGGCTACGACTCCGATTCTGTCGGCTGCCGGCCACACCTTAAGGGCCGCCAGTCCGACCTGGTCGATCATCGGTCCGAGCTTCTCGATGACGGGCTCGGCCTGGTCCGCCAGCGGCTCGACCTTTTGCTGCACCCTTCGGGCGACGCGGTAGAGGGCGAACGCCGCCACGGCCTGCACCACGAACGCAATGCACGCCAGCGCCACGGCCGCCGCCACCACCATGCGAAACGTGTCTTCAGTCACGCGCGAGGACCCTCCCCCCAGTTCCTGGGTTACGTCGCCGTGCCTTCGCTGGAGGGCTCGCGCGGGCTAACGGCGTCGCGATAAGCCTGCTTACCGGCCTCCACGGCATCGGAGATGGTTTCCTTCTGACGGCCCAGAGCTTCCTTGCCCTTCTCCACCCACTCCGTGGCGGTCTGCTTGATCTCCGAGCTGCGCTGCTTTACATAATCGGTGCCTTCGCCCGCTTTGTCCTTGATGATCTTGCGGGTATCCTCTCCGGACTTCGGCGCGAACAGCATGCCGATGCCCACACCCACGCCGAGTCCCAGCAAGAAGCTGGAAAGCCCATTCTTATCCATGTTTCCTCCTATCCAAGCCGACAGCTTGAACCATTTTCCAGTATACTCCTCATGAGAATCCCGATCATGGGGGAACGCAAAATTCGCCTGCTGGATGGCGGCGCATTATGGACATACGCCGTCAAGGCGCTCGCCGGGCGGGCCCATTCCACCGGCGAACTGCGGGAAAAACTGCGCCGCCGGGCCGAGCGCGCCGCCGACGTGGAGGAAGTGCTGGCCCGGTTGAAGGACGTCGGCTACCTGGACGACCGCCGCTACGCGGAGGGATTCGCCTCCGCGCGTCTGGCCAACGAGAAACTGGGCCGGACGCGCGTCATCCAGGATCTGCGGCACCGGCGCGTGGCGCCGTCCCTGGCGGAACGCACGGTGCAAAGGGTCTACCAGGACGTTGACGAGGAAGCCCTGATCGAAGGTGTGATCCGCCGCAAGTACCGCCTGGCGGAGCGCGAGGGGCTTTTTCGGGAAGACAAGGACCTCGCCGCCGCCTATCGCCGGCTGCTGCGCGCCGGTTTCCGCTCGGGCGAGATCATCCGCGTGCTCAAACGCTTCGCCAAGAACCCAGACCTGCTGGATGCATTCGAGCCGCCGGAAGAGGAAGAAAAAGAGGTCTAGCCGCCCCAGCGGCGGCCCCGGCGGCCGTACGTCCCCGTGTGATGAACAACCAGTAAGACCAATCCAACCAGAACCACGATCAAGAAGGCGCTCATATGAGGGACTGTTTAGTCACCACCTATCTTATGCCGGGAATGTGACAGTTTCGTGACAAATTGCGTTACGTCGCTTCGCCGGCCCTTTGGCGGAGCGGTCAGAAATGCCAGAAATGGCACCATCGCCCGAAAACGCTTCAGGATTTCCCCGTAGAGCGCGGGTGAGGTGGCGAGATCCGGCGGCAGCTCCACATACAGAAAGAGTTGCTTGAACCGCAGCAGGTCCGCCGCCGGGTGCTGCGCGCAAAAGCCCTTCGGCACGCGCGCCAGCCGCTCCCCCTGCAACTCGCCGAACAATTGCCGCACTGCGCGTGCCCCCACAATCCGCCGAAACTCCTGGTGTCGCCCGGCGATGTGATTGCGAATGGCCAGCAGGGTTTCCGGCGCGGGCATGTACACGCCGCCACCAATTCCGACCTCCGTGTGCGACACGGCGAAGTAATAGCCGGCGTCGGAGTGGCCCACCGTGCCGCGGCGGCGAAAGCTGGCCGCAATGTGGTCCTTGTACGGCGTTTTGTCCGGGCTGAAGCGCGTGTCGCGATAGATCCGGTAAATGGCCTTGTCGGGATCGGTGACGTATTCCGGGGCGAACCCCATCATGGCCGTGTTCAGCTCCGCCACCAACTCGCGCATCGGTTGTTTTACCTGATCTTCGAAAATCGCTTTGCGCGGCAGGAACCAGTCGCGGTTGTTGTTGCGCGTCAGGCCGCGGAAGAATTGAATGGCCTCGCGCGGAAAGCCCGGAAATGCGGAACGCATGGAATGCCTCCCTTATAATTGAGGTGATGCCGGTTACGGAAGAAACGCGCGTGCGTCTCGCCGAGATTCCCAATTTAACTGTTTCCATGGACGTTCCGCTCTCCCGTTATACGCGCTTCGGTATTGGGGGGCCCGCCGATCTCTACGCCGAGACCGGCAGTGTCGAAGCTTTCATCGCCGCTCTCGCCGCCGCGCGTTCGAGCGGCATTCCCACCATGGTGATGGGTGGGGGCACCAACCTCGTGGTTTCCGACCGCGGCTTCCGTGGCATCGTGCTGCGCTACCGCGGCGACCGGCTCACGGCCGAGGGCCGGCGCGTCATGGCGGACGCCGGCGCCGTCTTCGAGGACCTGGTGAATTTCGCCATCGAGCGCGGCCTCCAGGGCCTGGAAACCCTGGCGGGCATTCCCGGGTCCGTCGGCGCGGCCGTCTACGGCAATGCCGGCGCATACGGCCACTCCCTCTCCGAGCGGGTGGTCCATGTCCGCTTCCACGACGGCCGCGAAATCCGCGTCTTCACCAACGAAGAGTGCCGGTTTCACTATCGGGAGAGCATTTTCAAGCGCCACAAGGACTGGATCATTTTCTCCACGGAGTTGCTGCTGGAGCCTGCCGACGCCGGTCGGCTGCGCGAGACCGCCGCCGGCATTCGCAACGTCCGCAACGAAAAGTTTCCCGTCACCATGAAGTGCGCCGGCAGCATCTTCAAGAACCTGCTGCTCGAAGATCTGCCCCCGGCGGTGGCGGCCGAAGTCCCCGCCTCCGCGGTGCGCGAGGGCAAGGTCCCCGCCGCGTGGTTTCTGGAGCAGGTGGGCGCCAAGGGATGTCGGCGCGGCGACATCCACGTTGCCGGCTATCACGCCAACCTGATCTACAACGCCGGCGCCGGAACCGCTTCCGACCTTTGCGCGCTCATTGAGGACCTGAAGGCCCGCGTGCGCGCGCGCTTCGGCCTGGATCTCGAAGAAGAAGTGCAGTACGTGGGGTAGGCCGCAAAACGGGGACTGCCACCAATTCCACTTTTTGGAAATGGATGGCTGTACCCGGTTTGCCCACCGTCACAGGTCATGGGGTTGAAGGCCGGTCTTCTTTGAGACTTTCGCGAGGACGGCAGGGCCAAGTTCCTCGGAAACACACGCGCCTTCACCGACGGCCAAGAGCTCATGCGGCAATGTCGAATACGGCATTCGTCGAATCGGGAGGCAACTCACCGTGGGCGATCCGGTCGAGAACAATCTCCCGCGCGGCCGACTGAGATCGTTGAATCGCATCCAGCTTCGACTCCCCATACAGGAGGACGTTCAGTTCCCGTACTTCGGCAATCCAGCGGCCATCGACTTCGCGGTCGAGCTCGATCGTGAGCTTCATAGCCGCAGCTTAGCACACCCGCCACAAGGGAACGCCCGCGGCTGAACTGTCTGACCAACCGGAAACGTGCTACTGTGTATTCAAATGTGAGGCATTGGCATGAAAGTCATAAAGTACGGCTTTGGGCTTTTCATCGTGTGCTTGATCGTCATCTCCGTGGCGACTAGGCAAGGCCCGGAAGAGCAAAAGAAGCCGGAACCCGAAGTCCCCTTCGACCGCATGACACCCGCCCAACATCTCGCAAAGGCCAAGTCGATTATGCAGGTGGAGGACCCCTCGAACCTGTCAAAAGATCAGCTTGACGAAGCAACGCGTCATTTCAGAGCCATACCAGATTCGACTCCTGAATCAGCGGAGGCCCTAGCCTCTCAAAGGCAATCCCTTGAGGCAGCGACAAAGAAGTATCTGGAAAAAGTGAGAGAGAAATATGCGAACGATCTTGAAGCAGTACTCCGGGATCAGGGACTCGACACCGTTGTGACTGAACTAGGAGATCAACTTATCCTAGCGAGTGATCTCTTCAACGATGAGTCAAATCGTGTACAAATTCTTGCTTCGATTCGAAATAAAATGAGGGATTCGCAGGGGCTTTGCGACCTAGGATTTCGACGGGTAGCGCTTTCCGGCAGCGGAATGTTTTCAGGGACTCACATCTATTCACTGGGTTGTAAAACCAGAAAGTAAAGCTACGAGTTTAATTCTTCCAACGCAGCTTCGATGTTTTCTTTCCAAACACCCTGCTGGTATTCCGCCCCAGTGATCAGCACCTGTTTAGGGCGCGACTCGGGAAGAAGCCGCAACCAAAGCTCGTAATCGCCGTTAAGCTGTCTCCCGCATTGTGCGGTATCTATGGCAGGAGCTACTTCCCTGACGAATTGCTCAATCCACCGACATTCTGGAGCCGTCTCGTAGTCAGCAGCCATACTACAAAGTATTATTACACAGTGAAGCCAAAGAAGGAACCGTCGCAATCGAAGTCCGAACCGTGAAAGCCATCACAGGGCACAGATGGCCGGACGGATGTAGCAGCACCGCTGGCAGCAGGCATAGAAATAGAAGAAGTTGGGACTTCCGGCGGTTTTTCCTGTTCTTGGTGTGTGTGTGGCTGGTCCCATGAGGTTACGAAGCGTGGCTCTTTGGCCTCGGCCACCGCGCTCGTGGCGATAATGAGCGCCGCCAGCCAAGCTAAGCCGCGAGTGGCTTTCATGGATCGCGTATCCTCTCAACCCCCATTTTCGCACGGTGCGAAGGACCCCCGCCCCCCTCGAAAAGGGTAAGTTTCGGGACGCCGCGCGAAGCCCGTGGAATTGGGCCTTCGAGCGTCTCGAAAGTCGATTCCGAAACTGCCGACAAAACCTGCGCGGCGTTGAACCGGGTGCAGTCCCAGAAGTCGGTCTCGAAACGGGCGGCGTTGGTAAGTCCCGCGTCACGGAAACAGCGAGGATGCTCCCCCTCCCTGACGCTGCAGCGTTTAAGGCTCATTTGACCAAGGATTAAGCTCTAAAGGGACTGGCCGCGATTGCCGATGTTGTGATTGGCTAACATGCCTCTCAGCAACCGGCTCCTCACCGCCGCCGCCCGCCGTCACGTGGCGCGCATGGTCCGCGCCATCGCTCCCGCGGCCGGCCGCCTGGATCGGCGTTTCACCGCCCTGCTTCGCCAGCGCCGCTACGATGCCCTGCAAATCCGAGCCTTCCTGGCCATCACACCGGCCGCCGCTTCTCGCCTCCGCTCGCTGCCCCAATTCCTGGAGCAGGTGGAATATAACGGGCGCCGCTTGGCCAAGCTGAACGTTCCGCCGTCCGCGGTGAACGAAGTGCTGCGGGAGTTCGACGGCCTGCTGGACCCGGTGCTCGAGGGCCACTTCGAGCCGGCGCGGGAGCAGCTCCAGTTGGCCACCGTCCTCATCCTGAACGACGCCTTCTATCAGGTCCGCGAGGCCGAGAGCCAGGCCTTCTTCGGCCTTTACCACGCCGAAACCGAGGCTGCCAGTCTCGAGGACCTGCTCCGCCGTATCGTCCGCATCCTCACGCCCGCATTCCAGGCGAGCGCCGGCCGCCTTTTCCTGCTCGACCGGCCGGCGGCTGGAAAACTCGCGCGCCCCCTCTACATCGAGCGCGGCCAGCCCGATGAGCGGCTCATCGCCGATCCTCAGATGCGCGGCCGCTACGCTTCCTATTGGTCGTACCCCATAGGCTCTTCGCCAATAGATCTTGACCGTTACCCGCTCCCATGGAGCACCACCGCTGCGCCAGAGGCGCAATGCCGCCCTGCCAAGGGCTCGGCGGCGCTGGTTCAGTTCGGTTTTCGGGTGCGCTATCCGTGGCTGCCGCGCGAACTGGCGCTGCTGGTGGCCGCGGGCGAGCGTTGCCACGAGGCTCTCGAACGCGCCCGCATGGAACGTGAAATCCGGCGCCTGGAGGCCGAGGCGCGGCGCGCGGAGGAAGAAGAGCGGCGCCGCATCGGCCGCGAGCTCCACGACGAAGCCGGCCAATCCATGCTGCTGCTGCGCCTGCAACTGGAGATGATGGAGCGCGACGCTCCCGCGGCTTTGCGCCCGCGCCTGGCGGAGACGCGCGCCATCGCCGAGCGGGCGGTGGCCGAGCTGCGCCGCCTGGTGGCGGCGCTCAGCCCCGCCGTGCTGGAGCGCCTGGGCCTGAAATCCGCGCTCCGCCAACTGGCCGCGCGGTTCCGGAAAATGCGCCCCGCCGGCCTGCGCTTGCGGATTTCGACCCCCTGCGAGCGCCTTTCCATCGAGACCCAGGAGGTGATTTACCGGGTTGCGCAAGAGTGCCTCCAGAACATTGCCAAACATTCCCGGGCCAATCGAGTAAACATTTCGCTTCGCTCCGCCGATAAGAGTATCAGGCTGAGCGTAGCGGATAACGGCGCCGGCTTTTGTGCGGAAACGGCACGGAATCGGCCGATGTCATTCGGCTTGGCGGGCATGCGGGAGCGGGCCGCGCTCCTGGGTGGAACGCTCGCCGTACGAAGCGCACCCGGGGAGGGCGCCCGAATCACTCTCCAGTTGCCGCGAAGCTCCGCAGCAGTGACTCGAAATGACAAAAATTCGCGTACTCCTGACTGACGATCACACCCTGTTCCGGCAGGGAATCCGAACTCTGCTCTCGGCGGAACCCGATGTCGAGGTCATCGGCGAAGCAGCCAACGCCTCCGATGCGGTCGCCATGGCCCGGCAGGTCCATCCCGACGTGGTTCTCATGGATATCGGGATGACCGGCATGAGCAGCTTTGAAGCCACGCGCCTCATTCGCAAGGAGCGCGCCGAGACCCGTGTCGTGTTTCTCTCCATGTACGACGACGAGGATTACCTGGCCGAGTGCGTGGAGCTCGGCGCTAGCGGCTACATTCTGAAGGAGAGTCCCGCCGATCAGTTGCTCACCGCCATTCGCGAGGTGCATCGCGGCGGCAGTTATCTCAGCCCGCGGCTGCTCACCCGCCTGGTGGACGATTTCCGCGTGCAAGGCCGCGGCGGGCCGGTGCGCCAGCCGCGGTTCGGCACCCTGACCAAGCGCGAGCGCGAGATTCTCAAAATGCTGGCGGAAGGCCAGTCCGTGAAAGAGATTGCCTCCGGCTTCGAGCTCAGCGTCAAAACGGTCGAAGCTCACAAATTCAACCTGATGCGCAAGCTCGGCATCCACAACAAGGCCCACCTCGTGCAGTATGCCATTCAGAAAAAGATCATCCGCCTCCCCGAACTGCAAATGACGTAATGCGTCCGCAGTGCCACACGTGTTTCACGTGACACAAAGCCAAGATTGACAAGCGTCTGAGAATCAATCGTTTGCGCTTTGGCCCCTGTTCTGCAGCTTCCCCTCGCGTAGGGAGAGGCGACTATGGGAAGCATTCTGGGCTGCGTTCTGATGGCGGCGATCACGTTTCCGGTGGCGTTCCTGGTGGCGCGGAGCTGCCTGCGCGGCTTCATCCGCGTCATCACCGGGGGAGAGCACCGCGATGTGTTATGATCGCAGCCGTGAAGAGATGGCACGCGGTTTTCTGCGCGCTCCTGTTCTTCATCCCGCCGGGCGCTCATGCCGCTGAAGACCTGAACGGCGCCGCGCACGAGCTCGCGCGCCGCACCGCCGCCTTCGCCGGCTCAGGCGAGCCGGTTTCGGTCGAGTACCGCAATGCTTCCTCTCTGGGCTCGGCCGAGTTCGGCCAGGCGCGCGGCGCGTTCGAAGCCGCGCTCCAGCAAGCGGGCCTGCGGGTCAGCGACGTGGCGCCAGTGGCCGAACTCCGCCTCACGCTTTCCGAAAACCAGTCGCAGTACTTGCTGGTGGAAGAAGCGCGGAAGGGCGGCGAGCGGCAGGTCTGGATAGCCGCATGGAAGCGGGCCGAACCGGCGGCAGCCGCCTCGCCGGGCATGGCGCTCGACAGAAAGCTGGTGTGGGAGCAGGAGGAGCAGATTCTGGACGTAGCGTTCCCCGCCGCCGGCATGCTGGTGCTCTCGCCTTCCCAGGTGACGCTCTACGCGCGCCGGAACGGCTCATGGGAGTTTCGGCGGGCGGTTCCGCTGGCGCCTGGGAAACCGTGACCGCGCGACCTGCGGGGCCGGCTGCGGGTAAGCGGCGCGACTTTTCAGGCGTTTCTGCCGGGCATGGTGTGCGGCGGCGCGGCGGAGCCTTCGCTCTCGATCGATTGCCGGCCGGGCGACGAGCCCTGGGTACTGGAATCGGGCAGCCGCGCCACGCTGCTGGCCAATTTCACCGCTACGCGCAATCACTTCGACGGGCGCGTGGCCACCCAGACCGGTCTGCGAAAGACGATAGCGCCATTCTATTCCGCCGCGTCCGTGGAAGAGCAGGGCCGGCCGCTGTGGCTGCTGGCCATGGTGGACGGGCGCACCCAGATCTTCGATGCCTGGCTCGATCCGGTGGGCGCCATTGCCTCGTGGGGCAGCGACATCGCCGGCACGGAAGCGAGCTGCGGCGGTGGATCGCAGGCGCTGGCCACGCGGCCCGGCGATGCGGGCGAGCCCGATGCCATCCAGGCCTTCGCCATTGTGAACCGCGCCGCCGCGCCGCTCACCGCGCCGGTGGAGTTCGCCGGCCCGGTCACAGCGCTCTGGCCCTCGAGCGCAACCTCGGCCCTGGCGGTGGCGCGAGATCCCCTGACAGGCAGATATGCGGCTTATGTCATCACCGTGGTTTGCGGCATGTAGCCTCGGCCTCGCGGCGCTCGCGGCGGCAACCGCGGCGGCCGCCACCCGCCCGCATTACGGCGGCACACTGCACGTTGAAATACGGCAGTCCTTCGAAACACCCGACCCGCCCACCACCGGTTACGGAATGCCCGACCTGGCGCGAGCCTTCGTCATCACGCGCTGGGAAGCGGGCCGGCGCGCCGTGTACGCGGCCGACGAAAACGCCCCAGGCGGCCGTGCATTTCTGGACGCCGTGGAAATCGAGATGGCGCGGCCCTTGCGCGATCAATCCATCGATCTCGAACTCGGCAAGACGGACGTGGCGGAACTTGGCCCCAGCGAGCTGCGCCGCCAGCCGGCCGGACGCAAGGTCTGGCCCTCCGCGCCGGTGCGTCTGGTGGCGCTGGTTTTCTCTCCGCGGGTGGAAGACGCGCGCATCCGTGAGGCGCTGGCGCTGGCGGTGGACCGCGCCGCCATCCACAACGTGCTGCTGCAACGCCAGGGCGAGGTCTCCGCGGCGCTGCTGCCACAGTGGCTCTCGGGCTACGCGTTCCTGTTTCCAGTTGCGGCCGATGCCGCCAAGGCGCGCACGCTGGTGGCGGGCATTCCGGCCGCGGTACGTGCCATTTCACTGGGCGTGGAGGACGCCGCGGCGCGGCCCATCGCGGAGCGCATCGCCCTCAACGCGCGCGACGCAGGCCTGGCGGTTTCCGTGGTTCCGCTGGCCGCCGGCGCCGACGCGCGCCTGGTGGAAGTGCGGATTGGGTCCATGGATCCGGCGCTTGCGCTCGCGAGCACCGCCGCCTCTCTGGGGCTTCCCGAGCCGCCGCGCGCCGATTCTCCGGAGGCGCTCTACGCCGTCGAGCGCGCGTTGCTCGAAGGCTTCCGCGTCATCCCGCTGTTCCATCTTCCGGATGTCTACGGGGTGAATCCGCGCGTGAAGGGCAGGCCGGGCATCACGCCTCTGGGCGAGTGGCGTTTTGAGAACCTGTGGGTGGAAGGCGGCCCGCCATGACCTTCCGCACCCGCCTGCTGCTGATCTTCACGGTGGCGGTGGTGGCCTCGGTGGCCCTGGTCGAGTGGCTGGTGACCGACAGCACCCGCCAGGCGTTCGAGCGCATGGAAACGCAGCGCGTGAACGGACTGGTGGCGCAGTTCCGCAAGCAGTTCGCGCAGCGCGGGCAGGAGATCGTGCGCGCCGTCAATGGCATCGCGGCTTCCGAGGCCGCCGTCAACATCGCCATCTCCCTCGATTATTCCCCTTACTACAACGAAGCCGCGTCGCTTGCCGCGGCCCACGGGCTCGGCCTGCTGGAGCTGGTGGCGGGGGACGGCACGATGGTTTCCTCCGCCCAATGGCCCGCCCGGTTCGGCTACCAGGAGGAGTGGCTCCGGGAGCCCGCGGATTGGGAATCGCGCGGCGCCTTCTTGAGGCGCGAGGAGCTGCCGGATGGCGTCACGGTGTCGCTGGTGGCGGTGGGCACGGCAAGAGCCGGTGACCGCAAGTTGTACGTCGCCGGCGGGCAGCAGCTTGGCCGCGAATTCCTCTCCACTTTGGTGCTGCCGGCGGGGATGCGCGTGCTGCTCTACCGCAATCTCGAAAAGGAGTTTGCGCCCACGGAGCTGCTCGGTGGGCAGTTGGAGGACTTGCCCAACGTCCAGCCGCTCATCGAGCAGGTGCAGAAGCAGAAGCGGGAGGTCAGCCGCACGCTGGGGGAGGGGACCAAAGCGGAGACGTTCCACGCCCTGCCGCTCAAAGGGTACCAGGAGGATCTGCTGGGCGTGCTGCTGATCGCCAGTTCGCGGCGCGATCTGGTAGAGATCGAGTCGGTCCTCCGCCGGACCGGCATGGGGGTGGCGGCGGCCGGCATCCTGCTGGGAATTGCGCTGAGCTGGTGGGCCACGGCCCGCGTCACGCGCCCGGTGCAGCGGCTGGCGGAGAGCGCGGCGCGGGTGGCGGCCGGAGACTGGGGGGCGACTGTGGAGTCGTCTTCCGCCGATGAGATCGGGCAACTGGCGCGCGCCTTCAATCGCATGACGCACGAACTGGTGGCGCAGCGCGAGCGGCTGGTGCAGGCTGAGCGCGTGGCGGCGTGGCGCGAGCTGGCGCGGCGCCTGGCGCACGAGCTCAAGAACCCGCTGTTCCCGCTGCAAATCACCGTCGAGAACATGCAGCGGGCGCGCGAGCGCCACCCCGAACAGTTCGACGAAGTTTTCCGCGAAGGCGCCGCCACTCTGCTCGCCGAGCTGGCCAACCTGAAGCAGATTGTCGCGCGGTTCAGCGATTTTGCCAGGATGCCCGCACCCGAAATGCAGCCGGTGAGCTTCAACGAGCTGGTGAGCGACACCCTGAAGCTGTTCGAGCCGCAGCTCGCCCAAGCGCGGGTGCGCGCCAACGCCGAGCTCGATCCGCGCCTGTGCCCCGTCCAGGCCGATCCGGAGCAGATGACCCGCGTCTTGCGCAACCTCATCCTGAACGCCATCGACGCCATGCCCGAGGGCGGAACTCTCACGGTGCGGACCATGGCCCTCGAGGGCGGCGTGCGCCTCGAGGTTTCCGATACGGGCCAGGGCCTCACTCCCGAGGAATGCGGCCGCCTGTTCACGCCGTACTACACCACCAAGACCCACGGCACCGGTCTGGGCCTGGCGATAGTGCAATCGGTGGTGAGCGACCACCACGGCCGCATCTCGGTCGAAAGCGCGCCCGGCAAAGGCGCCACCTTCCGAATCGAGCTCGCGTAGCGCACTCGCTTCTCCCCGTTGAGATTCATCGATTATCTATATACGATACAGACATGATAAGCACCTTCAAAGACTTCGAGGCGGAGAAGATTTTCAACGGCCTCCGGTCCCGGAAATTTGAAGCGATTGCCAAAACCGCTTATCGCAAGCTGGCCTTCTTGCACTCAGCCAGTACGCTCCACGACCTCAAGAGTCCCGGCCTGCACCTGGAGGCTCTCAAGGGCGACCGAGCCGGTCAGTACGGCATCCGGATTAACGAGCGGTATCGGATCTGCTTCGTGTGGCAAGACGGCAAGGCCACCGGGGTTGAAATCGTGGACTATCATTAAGGGAGAAATGCAAATGACCGTGAAGCCGCCACATCCCGGCGAAACGATCAAGGAGGAGTACCTCGTTCCCCTCGGCATGAGCGTCAAAGCCCTCGCCAAGGAACTCGGCATCGGTGCCGCACGCCTCAACGAAATAGTCCGCGGCCGGCGCGGCATAAACGCCGACACCGCCCTGCGGCTGGCGCGCTACTTTGGCACGACCCCGGAACTCTGGATTAACCTCCAAGCATTCTATGAACTGCGCATGGCGCAGCGGAGGTCTGGCCAAACCATCGAGCGCCAAGTCAAACCGCGCCGGGCAGCATAGGATGGCTGCCATGCGTACGATGCCGCCGCCAACTCGGAGCACTTCGGGGCATTTCGAGAGGGGCAACGAAACTCCCGGGCGATTGTGCAATCCGTGGCGAGCGACCACCACGGCCGTATCTCGGTAGAAAGCGCACCCGCCAAGGCACCACCTTCCGCATCGAGCTGGGGTAGCGCAGCGGGCCACCAGTTGCGGCCAGAAGACCACGGAGAATAATGCGCCCACTCCGACCGGAAAGGGTGTATAGTTCTTGCGAGGTTTTCGCTTAACATGATTGACGATCACTGGGACGACATTGACGGGCTGGAGTTCTGCCCCTGGGTCGGCCCAAATTATGAGAAATCGGTTTTTGAGATTCGAATCCTGGTTATGGGTGAGTCGACGTACCTCGGCTCAAACGAGACCGAGGAACAATACCAAAGCCTACGAGGGAAGGACGGGCTAGCATCTTTCATTAATCACGATGTTCTTGCATACCGCGATGGGAAGTGGACGGCCGGTTTCTGGACGAAATGGATTAACTGCCTGTTCGGCCAGCGAACGGCGAGCCTTTCAGAGCGGCAACTGATGTTAGATAACGTTGCGTACTGGAACTACGCGGACGGCCCGCCGTTGGGTGGACACAGTACGTATCCGCGCGACGATGATCTGAGGAGGGCAAACGCGAAACTGAGGAAGGTCATCACCAAGCTTGAACCCGACCTGGTGATTCTCATGTCGAGTCGGCTCTGGCACAATCTGTCAGAGGGAGATGACAGGTTTGCAACAGATCCCAACGCTGCTCAAGGGACGGTATGCCAAGACCAGGCTGGCGACGTGAAGTTCAGTTTCTTAAGCATCCGGCACCCGCGCCGGTTCCAAGAAAGGGACTGCTGCGCCATCCGCCGTGCGATTGAGGGTCTTGGCGGCCACCAACCGGGGCGGCAGGGGACTTCCCACTCCAGCGAAGCCGCGCCGCCGAAGAGCCAGGGTGATCCGTCGGACGCCGTTGACCGCCAGCCTTGGCACACACTCCTTGACGCGATCCTCGACGCCGGCCACCCGAACGCCAGCGCTGCCATCGAGCACCTATTGAAGTATTTCGAAGCGTCCGCGCCGCCACCTGAGGAACCGCGCGCTTAGAAAAGGGGGCAAGGAGATTGACGATAGAACGCCATTAAAACCTATGATCACCATACTGCACACCATCCCCTTCACCATTTACTCCGCCGTCTTCCCATGGCTGTTCGGGGAACACGCCAACCCCCGGGGGCCGGCCTACGATGTCCCTCGTCGCACCAAACCGCCTACGACTTTCAGACGGTTGTATGCTAAGGCTTGGCTGAACTTCTATTTTCCGTTTGCTCGTCCGGTTCTGTGGTGGCGTCACACGAAGGCAATCAACCAACTCCTGGACGACATCGGGTGGATCGATCTGGATTTCCCGGATTTTTGACCTGAGAAGTTCCGCATAAGGGTAGGGGGGCCTCCTCATTCCTTGCCGGGCGAGGTCTCCACGGGCAACTCGGTGTGCGCGCTCCAATCCTCCCAGGAGCCGTCGTAGAGTCGGGCGTCGTACCCCAGGTAGCGCGCCACAAAATAGACCACGGTGGCCTGCTGGCCGATGTGGCAGTACGACACCACGCGATCGCCGGGCTGGATGCCGGCGTCGCGGAACATGGCGGCCAGCAGATCGGGCGGCCTGAATTTGCCGCTTTCGTCGAGCAAGGTGCTGTAGGTCAGGCCGCGTGCTCCCGGAATGTGGCCGGCGCGCTGGCCGTCGCGGTGGCTGGCGCCGGTGTAATACTCCAGATCGCGCGCGTCCACGATCGCCACGCCCGAGCGATGCAGGTTCGCGCGCACGTAATCGACGCCGGTGATAACGTCATTCAGTGGGCACGGCTCCAGCTTACCCCTGATCACCAGGCGGGCTTCCGTCGAAACCGGCCTGCCTTCGCTCTGCCAAACCGGGAATCCGCCATCCAGGACGGATGTCTGCGATCCCAGCCCCAGGGCATCCAACGTCAGGAAGACCCGCGTGGTGGGCGCCACCATATCCTTGCTGAAGTAGAGAATGATGTGGGAATCGTTGGTCACGCCAAGTTTTCCAAAGACTTCAACCAGATCCGCCTCGGGAGGAAGCTCGAAGGTGAGGTTCGCGGCGCTCTTGGCGAGACGGGTATCCGCGTATTCCAGGTAAAGCGCGCCGGGGATGTGACCCTGAACGTATTCGGCCTTCTGACCGATTGAGAGAATCACCAGGTTGGGATCTTGCAGGTGGGCAGCCAGCCAGGCAGTCGAGACCAGCATGCTGCCGCGGGTTCCGTGGTCTCCACACGCCGGAGCGGCGCCGCCCGTTGCCACCAGCATGAATCCAGCCACGAATAGCACGGCTACAGTTGCGAGTTTGCCGCTCGTGGGTCTCACACAAATAGGGTAACCTCAAACTTGGCTCACCTGTTGATTGTCGACGACGACGCCAGCACCCTGGCGTCCCTGGCGCGGGCCTTCCGCCTGGCGGGCCACGAGGCCACCGTGTGCGATAACGCCGCCCGCGCACTGGAGCTGCTGAAGTCGCAGCCGTTCGACATGCTGCTCTCGGACGTGGTGATGCCCGGCAAGGACGGCCTGGCGCTGCTCGAAGACCTGCGCAACCTGGGGATCTCGCTGCCGGTGGTGATGGTTTCCGGACAGGCCAGCATTGAGATGGCGGTGCGCGCCACGCGGCTGGGCGCCGTCGATTTCCTCGAAAAGCCGCTTTCCACGGACAAGCTGCTCCTCACCGTGGACAACGTCCTCAAGCTGAAGCGGCTCGAGGACGAGAACCGCGAGCTGCGGCAGCGCGTGGGCCAGCATGCCATCGTCTACTCGGGCGAGGCCATGCGGCGCGCGATGGCGCAGGTGGACCGCGTGGCGGCCAGCGAAGCGCGGGTCTGCATCATGGGCGAGACGGGCACGGGGAAAGAACTGATTGCGCGCGCGCTCCACCAGCGCAGCACGCGGCGCGACGGACCGTTCGTCACGCTGAACTGCGCCGCGGTCCCGGGCGAGCTGATCGAATCGGAGCTGTTCGGGCACGAAAAGGGATCGTTCACCGGCGCGGCCTCGCGGCACATCGGCAAGTTCGAGCAGGCCCATCACGGCACCCTCTTCCTGGATGAAATCGGCGACATGCCGATGGCGATGCAGGCCAAGCTGCTGCGCGTGCTCGAGGAGCGCCAAGTGGAGCGCGTGGGCGGCGACCGTCCCGTCCCGGTCGACGTGCGGGTGATCGTGGCCACCCACCGCGACCTGGACAAATTGGTGACAGCCGGCGGCTTTCGGCCGGACCTGTACCATCGCATCTATGTCTTCCCGCTCCTGCTGCCCCCGTTGCGCGAGCGCGTGGAAGACATCCCGCCGCTGGTGGCGCATTTCGCGGCGGAGGTTGCCGAGCAGAACGGCTGGAAGCCCAAGACCTTCGAGCCGGAGGCCATCCAGGAGCTGCAGCGCTATTCCTGGCCTGGGAACGTGCGGGAACTGCGCAACGTGGTGGAGCGATTGTTGCTGCTGGCGGATGGGCCGGTGGATCGCGCCTCCGTTCAACAAGGATTACCGCAGGTTGTGGGGCAGGTCACCGGCCTGCCCAGCCTGAACGGCCCCCTTTCCGAGCGCCTGGATTCGTTCGAGCGTGAGCAGATCCTCGCGGAACTCAAGCGCCACAACCAGCGGATGAGCGAGACCGCCAAGGCGCTGGGGCTCGAGCGCAGTCATCTCTATAAGAAGTGCCAGGCGCTGGGGATCGATCTGCGCGCGCTGCGTAAAGGCGCCGATGCGTGAGGGTTGTGTTACAGTTGTGAAGAGAGATTAGCGCAACTGGCGGTGGCCCTATGCTTCGCTCGATCTGCCTGATAACGTTAGTTGGTTTGTTTTCCGGTCCTCTGCGCGCCATCGTGGTAGCCAGCGGCGACCCCAATTCCCCGCCGGTGGTGGTGGGGTACGGCAACTCGGTCGTCAATGCGATCGGCCAAACGGTCGATCTCAGCGGCGTTGTTAACTTCGGGGGTTGCTCGGGAAGTTTGTTGTCCGACGGCTACTCCATCCTCACGGCTGGGCACTGCGTTGCGGCTTCTTACGGCTCCTCCGTTCCGAGCAGTATCCCTGTGTATTTCCAGGGGCCGGGCGGCATTGTGACAGATACGGCGACTACCTACTACCTCTATCCGGGCTGGACGGGAGACTCCACGCAGGGCGGCGACCTGGCCGTCCTTCGCCTCGATCAAGCCGCTCCGTCGTTTGCCACCAGGTACTCGCTTGCCTCCGGGTTTTCTACCACTTCACCAATCCTGCTGGCCGGTTACGGCATGACTGGAGTTGGGACGACCGGCTGTTGTGGATTTGGCACCCTGCGCCAGGGCCAGAACCGCTACGACGTTGACGGATCCGCGCTCGGGTGGTCCCCCAACCTGCTGGTGGGCGACTTCGACAACTGCACCAACCCCGGCACTGGCTGCACCAACAATGCTTTGGGTTCCACGGATTCTGACATCCCCAACGAAGTGGATATCTCCTTTGGAGATTCGGGCGGGCCTTCGTTTTACAACGGTGAGATCGTTGGCGTTCACGATCTGCTCGCGTGCTATGCGGACCCGAATAATACGAAGAATTGCGCCGACCCGCCCTCCGCGTCACCGTCCCTCGACTCTTCTTTCGGGCAGCTCTTCGCCGATACCAGCGTCTCCGCTTACGCGTCGTGGATCGAATCGGGGGAGGTTCC
Source organism: Bryobacteraceae bacterium (assembly GCA_049516835.1). Lineage (GTDB taxonomy): Bacteria > Acidobacteriota > Terriglobia > Bryobacterales > Bryobacteraceae > Fen-178. Next base: position 25,349 of record JBEKSR010000050.1, read on the forward strand.
CGAACCGGCTTCGTGCTCACTGGTCCTGCTGGGGCTGGCAGTCGCGGGAATCTTGAGGCGCCGCGCCGGGCGCCGGCCTTCGTAACCCTCCGCTCTCACACCTTGGCCGGTGGCGGCCTGTGCTAATTTCGGAGTAGCCATGGTCAAGTTTCTCATCGGCCTGATTACCGGCGTCCTGCTGGTGTTCTTGACGTTCTTCTTCCTTGTTTTCGTCCTGTTCCAGTTTCGGGAGAAGCCGCCCCAGATCGCGGAGAACTCCGTCCTGGTGCTGCGGCTGGAGGGCAACATACCCGAAAAGCCTCCCCTCGAGCTGCCTGCCTTTCTGGGCGCCGGCGGACCGGGGCTGACCGTCGCCAACGTCTGGATGACGTTACAGAAAGCGGCCGCCGATTCTCATATCAAGGCCATCGTGCTGGAGCCGGAAGGGCTCTCCGCCGGCTGGGCCAAGCTCGAGGAGATCCGCGCCGGCCTGGAGCGGTTCCGCAAGTCCGGCAAGCCGGTCTACGCCTTCCTGCGGGCGCCGTCGACGCGCGACTACTACGTGGCCCTGGCTGCCGGCCGCATCTATCTGGGCCCGCAAGAGCCCCTGATGCTGAAGGGGCTGCGGGCGGAGATGATGTACTTCAAGAAGACGCTGGATAAGCTCGGCGTCAGCGTCGATGTGGAGCACGCCGGCAAGTACAAAGACTACGGCGACATGTTCACCCGCAGCGACATGAGTCCGGAAACCCGCGAGGTGATGACCAGCGTGGTCGATGACCTGTACGAAAACCTGGTGGCGCGAATCGCGGAGGGACGGAAGAAATCCCCCGAGGAAGTGCGGGCCATCATCGACCAGGGGCCGTTCACCGCGGTCCAGGCGCGCAAAGCCGGGCTGGTGGACGAGCTTCGGTTCGAAGACCAGGTGTGGGGCGAGCTGAAGGACCGGCTGCATTCGGGCGAACTGAAGAAAGTGCCGGCCGGCGAGTACATGAAAGTGCCCATGGAGGCGGTGGGCCTTCAGGGCAAGAGCCGGATCGCCCTGGTGATCGGCGAAGGCGACATCACCCGCGGCGAGGCCGGCGACGACGGCTCCACCGGAAACAGTCTTACGTCGTACGGATTCGACAAGCTGCTGCGGCAGGTAGCCGGCGACTCCGCGATCAAGGGCGTGGTGGTGCGGATCGATTCGCCCGGCGGCGAGCAGGTGGCTTCCGACGAGATCTGGCGGCAGATGAACCTGCTGCGCAAGCAGAAGCCCCTGGTGTATTCGATGTCGGACCTGGCGGCTTCCGGCGGATACTACATCGCCATGACGGGCGACCCCATCGTGGCGTATCCGGAGACGCTGACCGGCTCCATCGGGGTGGTGTTCGGCAAGCCCAATCTGCATGGGCTTTACGACAAGCTGGGCATCACCAAGGATGCGGTCCAACGCGGGAAGCACGCCGGCATCGACTCCGACTACGCCTCGCTGACCGAGGATGAGCGGCGGATACTGCGGGACGGAGTGGATGAGAGCTATCGGGATTTCGTCGCCAAGGTGGCGGACGCGCGGCGGCGCGGCTTCAACGACATCGAGCCGCTGGCGCAGGGGCGCGTCTGGCTGGGCTCGCAGGCCAAGGCGCGGGGGCTGGTGGACGAGCTGGGCGGCCTCGACAGCGCCATCGAGCTGGTGAAAAAGAAGGCCCATATTCCAGCCGGCGAGAAGGTGAGCCTGGTGATGTATCCGCCGCGGCGCAGCCTGCTCGATATCGTCATGCGCCGGCCGCAGGACGATATGCTGGAGTCGAAGCTGGCGCAGGCCTTCGGCCGCATGCCCTTCCACGCCTGGATGAAGGGCGGTTTCTTGCGCATGATGCCCTATTGGGTGGAAGTGCGGTAGCGCGCTGTAAACTGGAAAGAGGAGCGGCGCAGTGCACTCGCACGTCCACAGCCATCGCGGAGCCACGGGGAACATCCTGGGGTGGTCTCTGGCCGCTACGTTTGCGTTCGTGGCCGTCGAGGTATTTGCGGGAATCCAGGCCCACTCGCTGGCCCTCGTTTCCGATGCCGGCCACAACTTCACGGACGCACTGGCGCTGCTGCTCGCCTGGTTCGGTTTCTACCTGCAAGCCAAGCCCGCAAACGAAATCAAGACCTACGGGTATCACCGCGCCGGCGTTCTGTCGGCATTCGTAAATGCGCTGACGCTGCTGGCTCTCTCGGCGTGGATCTTCTACGAAAGCGCGCTTCGCTTGAGCCACCCGCGGGCCGTTCACGAAGGCGTCATGATGGCGGTGGCGGCGCTGGGAGTGGTTTTGAACAGCGGCATCATGTGGGCCTTGCGTCCCGCCAGCCGCCATGACCTCAGCGTCCGCAGCGCCTTCGTCCACATGCTGGGCGACGCGCTGGGTTCGCTCGGGATCGTCGCCGGCGCCATCGTCATCCGCTACACCGGGTGGGAGCGGGTGGACCCCGCACTCTCCATCCTGATCGGCATCCTGATCGTGTGGACCGCCTGGGACATCATCCGGGAGGCCCTGAATATTCTGCTCGAGGGGTTGCCGCGGGGCATCCACTTTCAGGACGCGACTTCCGCCATGCGAGCGATCGAGGGCGTGCTCGACGTTCACGATCTGCACATCTGGAGCCTCGGTTCGAGCACGCACGCGCTGAGTTGCCACGTGCTGATCGCGGACGTTCCGCCTTCGGCGAGCGACGCCATCCTGCAAGAGCTGAATGCCATGCTCGCCGAGCGTTTCCATATCTCCCACACCACCGTGCAGTTTGAGCACGCCAGTTGCGCCATCTCAGAGAACGGCTGCGCCATTCCCGCGCGGATGGAAAGCCCCGCAGGGCACCCGCGCCACCAGTGAATCCCGGACCCAGTTAACCAATGGAGTACTGGTGCGCCGGTCCAGCTTGTTGTATAGTCCAAAGCGCATGCCGGTTCTTGGCCGGGGCCACGAGCTTCCAACATGACGAAGACCGCGAGAAACCTAGTGACGCCGATCACCCGGCAGGATTCCTGGCCCGTGATTCCCGACCGCGTGGACGACCTGGGTATTCCACGCAGCCTGGTTACCGATCTGATTCTGCGGTACTTATGGCTGCATGGCGCGGGCACGCTGGCGGCTCTCAACACGGCCTTGAAGCTTTCCTTTCCCGTGCTGGAAACCCTGTTCCACCATTTCCGGCAACAGCAACTGCTGGAAGTGAAGGGGATGCTGGGAAACGACTACTCGTTCACCCTGACCAGCGCGGGGCGGGCGCTGGCGATGGCGCGGAATGAAGTGTGCCAGTACGTAGGTCCGGCGCCGGTTTCCATTCAGCAATACCACCAGTTGGTGAAGACTCAGGCAGCCCGCGTGAAGCTGAGCCGCGAAAGCCTGCGGCGCGCGTTCGACGACCTGGTGCTGCCGGATGGGCTCCTGGACCAGCTTGGACCTGCGCTGCTCGGGCATCAATCGCTGTTTCTGTACGGCGGCACGGGCAACGGAAAGACCAGCATCGCGGAGCGGATTCTGCGGATCTATCACGACACCGTCGTGGTGCCGTACGCGGTGGAGGTGGACGGCCATATCATCACGCTGTTCGACCCCGTGGTTCACCGGCAGGCGCCGGGCGAAGACGAGATGCTGGATCCTCGCTGGGTGGTTTGTGAGCGGCCCTGCATCACGGTGGGCGGCGAGCTTTCGGCGTCCATGCTGGAACTGCACCTGGACGACTCCACCCGGGTTTTCATTTCGCCCTGCCAGATGAAGGCCAACAACGGCATTCTGATCATCGACGACTTCGGGCGGCAGATGCTTTCGCCGCGCGAACTGCTGAACCGGTGGGTGGTTCCCCTGGACCGGCGGGTCGACTACCTGACGCTGGCCTCCGGCATGAAGTTCCAGGTGCCATTCGAGCTGCTGGTGGTGTTCTCAACCAACCTAAATCCGCACGACTTGGCCGATGAGGCGTTCCTGCGGCGCATCCAGACCAAAGTGCTGGTGGACAACATCAGCGCCGAGGTGTTCGACCAGATCTTCCAGCGGGTGGTCGAGATCCATCAGGCTCCCTGTGAACCGGGCTGCGCGGCGTACCTTCGCGAGCGCTGCCTGGCGGCAGGCTCGAAGCACCTGCGGGCCTGCTATCCGCTGGATATCTACCGGCTGGTAAAGGCGATCGGCGAATATGAAGGCCGGCCGGTGTGGTTGACGCGCGCCAACATCGACCGCGCGGTGGGGCTGTACTTCGCCAAGAGGGCGGCCGCCGACAGCGATTAACCAAAGTCAATCCGGCCGCTACTGCAGAATACCGAACATATTGGAGAAGTCGTCGGTCCAGGCGCGGAATGGCCGCGCCTGACGCAGCACTTCGCCGGCATCCCGAAGGCCGGGATGAGCGGCTGCCGTGGCGCCATCCATGATCAGGGTCCAGGAGCACGCGAAGCACAGGAAGTCGTTGTCATCGGGGGTGTAGTTGTATACCAGAGCGACCTTGCCAAAAGCGGCGGCCGCCCGTTCCATAACCGGCCGCAGATCCAGATACGTGTTGGTGATGTTGACTGCGAGGATGCCGCCGGGCTTCAAATGGCGAAAATACGTGCGGAAGGCCTCGCGCGTGATGAGGTGGACCGGCACGGAATCGCCGGAGAAAGCGTCCATTACCAGAAGATCGAACTGCTGGCTGGGCTCCGACTCCAGGACCAGGCGGCCGTCTCCCAGCGCGACTTCGACTCGCGCGGGCGTGTCGCGAAGGTACGTGAATTCCCTCCGCGCAATGTCGAGCACCAGAGGATTGATTTCGTAGATCCGCAAGGTATCCCCCGGCCGCCCGTAGGCGGCCAGTGTGCCGCAGCCCAAACCCAGGATTCCGATACGCCGCGGCGGGCCTTCCTGCGCCTGCATGGCCTGGCCGATGCCGGATTGCGGGCAGAAGTAGGTGACCGGCCGGCGCCGGTATGGCGCGCGCAGGAATTGCTCGCCGTGGTTGACGGTCCCGTGGATGAGCCGCCGGCAGGCATCTTCATCCATCTGGGGATTGCCTTCATCCTCGACGCGGAGCAGGCCGTAGAAGTTGCGCGCCACCACCCGGTATCCGTCCACCATCTCCCACATCACCACTCCCAGACACGCCAGGTAGCCGCACAGCACTACGGCCAGCGCGGCGGCGCCCCATCGCGGCCGGGCCCAAAGGGCGCCCCCGGCGAGGCGCCACAGTCTCTTCGGTAACACACGATTGACCGTGTTGCTGTTCGTAATCCACGGCCCCTGCGCCGGAGGCGCCCAGCCGCCCTGCCAAGGGCCCCGCGCTAACACCAGGAAGGCGACGGCCGCGCACAACCCGAGTCCGATCGGGAATTCGTAGTACGCGCGAAAGAGGTTCGGCGCCACCAGCCCGACGAACAAGCCGCCTACGGCGCCGCCGAGCGAAACCGTGACATAGAAGCCCGTCAGATAGCGCGGGTGCGGTTTGAGGCGGGCCAGCTCGCCATGACACACCATGCAGCACGCGAACAACCCCGCGGCGAAGGAAACGATGATCCATCGAATCGGCATATGCGTGAGGAGTCTGAGCCAGGGGGGATCGAAGTCGGTGCGGTACGGCCAAAGCCGGTATGCCATGAAGCCCAAAGCCGCCGCCAGCAGCGGCAGAAAGACGGCGCGCCGGTAGAACCTGGGAGACTCGAAACAGACGATGAAGCTCAACAGGTAGACGCTGAGCGGCAGGATCCACAGAAACGGAATGGCGGCGACATCCTGGGTGAGATGATTGGTGACGGCCAGCAGCAGAACCGAAGCGCTGGCGCAGAGCGCCGCGAACGAGACGTATGCGGCGGACCACACCAACCCCTGCATGCGCGCCGGCAGGTTCGGCTCCACTACGAACGGATAGCTCAGCAGCGCCAGCATGGAGGCGAAGTTCGACAGGGCAAACAGGCGATACGGCATCCCCTCGCGGTGGGTCCGCGCGTACCACGCCTGCAATAACGGGCTGGTGGAGGAGAGCAGGAAGTAAGGCAGCCCTACGGTGAGGGAGAGCAGCGCCAGGATGGTAAGAGAAGGATGCGCCACACCCGCGCTCTTCCAACCCGGATTGGGCAGCATGGGCAGCGCGGCCAAGCTCACCGCCAGGGCGGCGATGTGAGCGGCGGCTTGCTGGCGCGGCGCCAGTTTTTCGTGCAGCCAGTGAGCATAAAGGTAGCCGAGCAGAAGCACCACCTGAAAGAACAGCATGCAGGTGCTCCACACCGCCGAAGAGCCGCCAAACCACGGCAGGATCATCTTGGCGATGATCGGCTGCACTTGAAAAAGAAGGAAGGCGGAAAGAAAAATGGTCAGGGAGTACAGTAACATCCGGTCCGCTCAACATTGAAGGCTAACACAGCGTGTGAAATGGAAAGCGTGATATAGTCGGTGCCGGACCAGTCGGCGGTCAGCGGGAGGATTCGAGAATGGAAATCGGAAGTGTGGCTCGGATGATGGCGGCGGCGATCATGCTATCGCCGGCGATGATCGCCCAGCCGGGAATCTTCGAAGGGCACGGGGATGTCGGCGCCGTGCTTCGTCCGGGGTCGGTGGAATACGACTCGGCCCAGCAGACCTATCGCGTTACAGCCAGCGGGGAGAACATTTGGGGGACGGCGGACGCGTTTCAGTTCGTTTGGAAGAAGGTGTCGGGCGATGTGTCGGTGACGGCGGAGGTCGCGTTTACGGCGGCGGCCGGAGATCCGCACAAGAAGGCGGTGTTGATGGTGCGGCAGAGCCTGGACGCGGACGCGGCGTACGCCGATGCGGCGGTGCACGCCAGCGGGCTCGCGTCGCTGCAATCGCGCGAAGAGAAGGGCGCGGCCACACACGAGGTGCAAGCCAACTTGCCGGCGCCGAAGCGGGTGAGGATCACCAAGGCGGGAGCGTATTTTTATATGTCCGTGGCCGCCGAAGGCGAGGAGCTGCACCTGGCGGGCGGATCGATGAAGGTGGCGCTGAAGGATCCATTTTACGTGGGGATCGGGGTGAGCGCTCACAACAAGGACGCCACGGAGACGGCCGTCTTCCGCGGCGTGGAAATGACGCCGGCGCCGGCGCCCTCGGGGCAGCCGAAGCTGTACAGCACGTTGGAAACCATCACGGTGGCCTCGACGGACCGGCGGGTGGTCTACGTAGCGCCGGGGCGGTTCGAAGCGCCCAACTGGACCAGGGACAACATGCTGCTGTTCAACGGGGACGGGCGCTTGCATCGCATACCGGTGGACGGCGGGAAGCCGGAGACCATCGACACGGGGTTCGCCACGCGGCTGAACAACGATCACGCCATCTCGCCGGACGGGACGATGATCGCAATCAGCGATCAATCGCAGGTCGAGCGCCGGTCGCTGATTTATGTGGCGCCCATCGGCGGCGGGACTCCGCGAAGGGTGACGGAGAAATCGCCCTCGTACTTGCATGGGTGGTCGCCGGACGGGAAGACGCTGGCATTCTGCGGAGAGCGCAACGGCAACTTCGACGTCTACACGATTCCAGCGGCGGGCGGAGAAGAGACTCGGCTGACGACGGCGGAAGGGCTGGACGACGGGCCGGAGTATTCGCCGGATGGGAAGTATATCTACTTCAACTCGGTTCGCAGCGGGCTGATGCAGATCTGGCGGATGAAGCCGGACGGGAGCGGGCAGGAGCAGGTGACTCCCGACGATGGGTACAACAACTGGTTCGCGCACCTCTCGCCGGACGGGCAGCGGATGGTGTTCCTCACCTATGAGAAAGGCGTCAGCGGGCATCCCGGAAACCAGGATGTGATGCTGCGGATCATGACGCTGGCGGACCGCCGAATCAGCGTGCTGGCGAAGCTGTTCGGCGGCCAGGGGACCATCAACGTGCCCTCCTGGTCGCCCGATGGGCGCAGGCTGGCGTTCGTCAGCTACCAACTGGTGCCGTGAGGCCGGGCTATTTCTTCGCGGGTGTAATGTCGGTCACCGGCAGGTCCCAGTGGCCCAGCAGAATCTCGAATCGCCGTTGTTCCTCGCGTTGGTAAGTCTGCTGGTCGGGCCAAAGCTGCTTGATGAAACGCTCTTCGTCGGGATTAGCGGTGGTCGCCAACGTCGAGTTCTTGAACCGAATCGTGACGCGAAAATCCCAGCGCGCATCCTCGGTCATGTGGTTGGCCGGCTCCTCGATTTTCACCGAGAGGATGCGGCCACTCTCGGCCTCCTTCTGGAGCAATGGGTAGTGGTTCTTCAGGAACAGTTGCAGGAATTCCTGCTGATGCCCCCATTGCACCTTGTAGTAATACTCCATCACGTAAGGCTGGTCGGGCGCCCCCTGCGGCGGCGCACCCTGGGCGAGCAGCGGCTGCGCCACAACCGAAAGCAACAGCGTAAACAGTACGTTTCTCATGGGTCCTCCACCTACTGGGTGACTTGGATTCTAGCAGGCCGCCGGGACACGCCGCAATCGCCTAATCCCAGTCTTCCGGCAACTCGAACTCGCCGCGCATGGCCCCGAACGGAGACTGCGTGGTGGCCGCGCGGGCTGCATGCTCTTCCTGGTCGAGGAGCGCGAACACGGACTTGCCAGCCTCGCCAATCTCCTCGTCGGCGATCGGGCCGGAGTCGAATGGCAATTCACGGGCCCGCCGCATGATTTCCACGACGAATGTCTGCTTGTCGCCGGACGGCAGCGCGTCGAAGGCATCCAGGAGCTGGAGGGTCTGCTCGCTCATACTTTCAAAGTAGTCTCTTCCCAGTGTCCCAGCAAGTCCGGCGTTCCCAGACCGCGCCATGACATATACTGGCTCTAGGCCAGCGAGGATGGCTCTTTTCAAAACCCGCAGCGCCGCCGTTTACGGCATCGACGCTCATCCGATCGATGTCGAAGTCGACATGTTCTCGTCCGGCTCGGCGCGCGATTCCGTGATGGTCGGCATGCCCGATACCGCGGTCCGGGAAAGCCGCGAGCGCATCAAGAGCGCCCTCATCAATTCCGGTTTCGGCTATCCCAATAAACAGATCACGATCAACCTTGCGCCGGCCAATGTCCGCAAGGAAGGCGCTGGTTTCGACCTGCCGGTGGCGCTCGGCATCCTGGGCGCGATGGGCGTGGTTCGGGGACTCGACCACCACATCCTGGTGGGCGAACTTTCGCTCGACGGCACCATCCGTCCGGTGCGCGGGGCCCTTTCGATCGCGGTCTGCGCGCGCGAGGAAGGCATCCCCAACCTGATTCTGCCCGCCGAGAATGCCGCCGAAGCAGCCGTCGTCGAGGGCGTCGCCGTGTACGGGATGCGCCATCTCGCCGAAGTCGTCGCCCTGCTCACGCACCCCGAGGAATTCACGCCCGCCACGCCGAACGGTGGCAGCCACGAAGCGGAGCCTGCCGCCGCGCCGGATTTCCGCGACGTTCGCGGCCAGACCATGGCCAAGCGAGCGCTCGAAGTGGCCGCCGCGGGTTCGCACAACGTGTTGCTGATCGGACCGCCGGGCTCCGGCAAGACCATGCTGGCCAGGCGGCTGGCCGGCATCCTGCCGCCGCTCACCTTCCCGGAGGCCATCGAGACCACCAAGGTCCACAGCGTCGCGGGCCAGTTGGGCAGCAACACCGGACTGTTGCGCGAACGGCCCTTTCGCGCTCCGCATCACACCATTTCCGATGCCGGCCTGATTGGCGGGGGCGCAGGCATGGCGCGGCCCGGCGAAGTCAGCCTGGCCCACAATGGAGTGTTGTTCCTGGACGAGTTCCCGGAGTTCCCCAGGGACGTGCTGGAAATGCTCCGCCAGCCGCTCGAAGACGGCTCCGTGACCATTGCGCGCTCCAGCATGACCCTGCGCTTCCCATCCCGTTTCATGCTGGTTTCGGCGATGAACCCCTGCCGCTGCGGCTTTTGGGGAGACGCTACCAGAGAATGCCGTTGCACGCCCGGACAAATCCAGCAGTACCTCGGCAAGATCAGCGGTCCGCTGCTGGACCGGATCGACATTCACGTCGAAGTTCCCGCGGTGCCCTACCAGGAACTGCGCGGCGACTCATCGGGCGAATGCTCGGCCGAGATTCGCGCTCGCGTGGAGAGGGCCCGGCGGGTGCAACAGGCGCGCGGCTACTATAATTCCCGCATTCCCGCGCGCCTGATCCGCAGACTTTGCGCCCTCGACGATGCCGGCGAGCGCACTCTGGAAATGGCTGTCCGCCGCATGGGCCTTTCCGCGCGCGCGCACGACCGCATACTCAAGGTGGCGCGTACCATCGCCGATTTGGGCGGATTGGAAGGCGTCTTGGCCAAGCACGTTGCCGAAGCGGTGCAGTATCGCAGCCTGGATCGCAATTACTGGAGTTGAACGCCGTGAACCGGATCTTAGATCGACGACGGTTTTTGAAGGCCTGCACCGGTGTGGCTGGCGCTTCGGTTCTGGCGCGTTATCGCGCCATTGCGGCCCCCGAGACGGGGCGCACTAAGATCCGCGATATCAAGGTCATGGTTCTGCAGGGCGAGCGGACCTACACCCTGATCAAGGTGGAGACCGACGCCGGGGTTTACGGAATTGGGGAGGGCTACGGCTCCCCAGGCGTGGGAATCAAGGAGGGCGTGCTCGAATTGCGTCCTTACTTCATCGGAAAGGATCCGCTCGATATCGAGGCCTTATACACCGGCCCGGCGAATCGCACCGACGGCTCCGCCCATATGTTGCTGCGGGCCATGAGCGGAATTGAGGCTGCTCTGTGGGACGTTGCCGGCAAGCTCCTCAATCTGCCCGCAGCCACGCTGCTGGGCGGCAGGTTCCGCAACCGCGTGCGCATGTACCACGATGAAGGTCCGCGCAACATGCTGGACGCCGCCAGTTGCCAGGACTGGGCGGCCAGAATGAAGGCCGCTCCGGCCGGCTGGACCGCGTTCAAGTTCGGCTTCCCGCACTCGCAGCCTGCCACCGACAAAGCGCGCGACCTGTCGAACCGCCTGCTCACCTCCAAGGAGCTGCGGGACATCCGGCAGGGGTTCGAGAACTGCCGCGAAGCCATCGGCTGGGATTACGACATCATGGTGCACTGCCATTGGGAGTACGATTTGCGCACCGCCATCCAACTGGCCGAGGCTGTCGAATCCATTAAGCCGTTATGGCTGGAAGATCCCATGCCGCCGGAATTCTCCAGCGCTTGGGTGCGCCTGGCGAGCGCTTCGCGAGTGCCCATTCTCACGGGCGAGAATCTGGCGCGCCGCCAGGGATTCGCGGATTTCATCGTCAACCGGGGCCTGGATATCGCGCAGCTCGACGTTCGAAACACGGGCGGTTTGCTCGAATCCAAGAAGATCGCCGATCTCGCCGAGACCTTCGCCATACCCATGTGCTCGCATAACACCGGCAGCATTGTTTCGAATTATGCGGCCGTCCAGTGGGCCTGCGCGGTTCGCGATTTTCTGGCCGCTGAAACGGTCATCGGCAATGGCGGGTGGATGGATGACGTGATTTTGCACGATGGACCGATCGTGAAAGATGGATACATCGCGCTGCCGGACAAAGCGGGCTGCGGCATCGAGCTGAATCCGGACGTGGTGAAGGCTCACCTTGCTTCCGGCGAAAAATATTGGAGCTAAGTGGCCACGGGAGGGAAAACCAAATGACGAGACTGCCAAAAGCGCCCGCGCCCCAGGACGCGGCGGCCCTGTTCCGCGAACAACTCGCGCACGGCGAGGTGGTACTGGGCTGTTTTCTTTCGCTCGGATCTCCGGCGACCGCCGAGTTGATGGCCAACGCCGGCTACGACTGGGCGCTCATCGATCTCGAGCACGGCGCCGGCGATGAGCGCGACGCGCTGCCCCAGATTCAAGCCCTGGCCGCCGGTGGATCGATCGCCATGGTGCGGGTGGAATCGACGGTGCGGCAGCGCGTCCATCGGGTTCTCGATTTCGGCGCCCACGGCATCATGTTCCCGCGCATCGATTCGGCGGCGGAGGCGAAGGCCGCCGTCGCTGCCATGCGCTATCCGCCGGCCGGCGTGCGCGGCGTGGCGTTTTCGAACCGCGCCGGCGGATACGGCTCCAACTTCCGTCCCTATATGGCGGGGTCGGCGTCGTTGATGACCATCGTCCAGATCGAGTCGCCGGCGGCGGTTGAAAACGCGGACGCCATCGCGGCCGTTGACGGCGTGGACGTGTTGTTCGTCGGCCCGTCCGACCTGTCGCATTCGATGGGCATGCTCGGCAATTTCGAGCACCCGGACTTTGTCGCCGCCATCCAGCGCACCGCGGCGGCCGCGTCGTCGCATGGCAAGCACTGCGGAATCCTCTTGCCGAGTCCCAAGGATTTCAGGAAGTATTACGATCTCGGATACCGCTTTATCGCCTCCGGTTCCGACGCGGTTCTGTTGAACAACGCGGCGCGGTCTTTGGTCGAAGGCATCCGCAAGAACGGCGAGTAAACCGATACGCTATACTGAGGGTTCGCCGCGGGCAGCCCGCTGGAGTGGCGGAACTGGCAGACGCACGGGACTCAAAATCCCGCGACCTTCACTGGTCATGAGGGTTCGACCCCCTCCTCCAGCACCATGAAAGCCCATACGTTAGGTGTTCCGGCCGTTCCTCTTTCTCCTCTTGGTTCGTTTTTCCAGGAAGCCCTCACGACACTTGCCCACGCCGAACAAATGCGAAAATCCGCCAGCCTGGACGGCCTGATCTTTCGCGGCATGTCTCATCGGCAACTGGGGCAGGAGGCGGAGGCGAAACCAGCCCTGCTGGGCGATCTCGCGAAAGTGCCCGGCGATCGACGCTACAATGGCGGTCTGCAAGCGGTAGCGGATAACAGGACCAGCGAATCCTGTTCCGCGAAGCCCAGGACCTGGTTGTGCCAAAGAAGAGGTGGGGCGCCTATGAGACCGTTAATGACCGTTGTTCTGCTGCTCCTGTCGGCCGGCTGCTCGATCAAGCGGGTGGCCATCGACAAGCTCGGAACCGCGCTGGCCTCGGGAGGCAACACATTCACCAGCGACGACGACCCCGAGCTGGCGGAGGCCGCCATCCCCTTCGGGCTCAAGCTCTATGAAAGCCTGCTCGCGGAATCGCCCAAGCATGCCGGCCTGCTGCTCGCCGCGGCCCAGGGCTTCACCGAATACTCCTACGCTTTCGTGGATTCGCGCATCGACGAAGCCCGCGCCGAAAGCCTGGAACGAGCCGATGCCCTCCGCGAGCGTGCGCGCAAGCTCTATATCCGCGCTTATCGATATGGGATGCGCGGCCTCGAGGCGCATCACCCGGGCTTCGCCGCGGCACTCGATAACGATGCCGATCGCGCATTGCAGCGCGTTACCAGGCGCGACGTTCCATTGCTTTACTGGACCGCGGCCGCCCGGGGGCTGACGATTTCCCTTTCCAAGACCAGCCCCGAGCTCATCGCGGAGCTGCCGTTGGTGGAGACGATTGTGCGCCGCGTTGCGGAGCTGGATGAAAACTTCGGCGCGGGCGCGGTGCCCGAATTTTTGATCACCTTGGAGGCCGCGCACAGCGGCGTCAAGCCGGAGGAGCAACAGAAGCTCATGCGCCAGCACTTCGAGCGCGCACTGGAGCTTTCCCAAGGCAAGCGCGCCGGCACCTTCGTCTCGTTCGCCGAGAACGCCTGCGTGCCGGCCCAGAACAAAGCCGAGTTCCAATCGCTGCTGGAAAAAGCCCTGGCTGTGGATCCCGATGCGGACCTGGACAACCGCCTGGCCAACCTGGTCGCGCAACGCCGCGCGCGCTGGTTGCTGAAGCACGTCGACGATCTGTTCCTGGAAGCAGCGCCGAAGCAACAATAAGGAGGAGAGATGCGGAAGACGATCGTGATCTGCGCGGTGCTATGCGTTCTCGCCGGGGCGGCCCGCGCCCAGAAGGTCGAGAAGGTCGAGATCATCATGGCCACGCTCGCGCCCACCGACTCGGAATGGTACAAGGTGATGGAGAACATGGGCGCCGAGTGGAAGAAGATCTCGGGCGGCAATGTCAACTTGTCGATCCGCGCCGGCGGCGTGGTGGGCGACGACCCGGACGCCGTACGCAGGCTGCGCTCCGGCTCCATCCAGGCCGCGGGCCTGACCAGCGCGGGCCTCGGCGATATCGACCTGGGCGTGGCGGCCCTCCAGATCCCCATGATGTTCGACAACTACGCGGAGCTGGATTTCGTGCGCGACCGTATCGCCCCGAAACTCGAAAAGAGAATCGAAGACAAAGGCTACCTGGTGCTGAATTGGGGCGACGCCGGCTGGGTTCAGTTTTTCTCCACCAAGCCGGTTCATCGGCTGGACGATCTGCGCAAGCTCAAGCTCTTCACCTGGGCCGGCTACCCCACGGAAGAGGATCTTTGGAAGGCTAACGGCTTTCGCGTGGTGCCGCTGGCCTCCACCGATATTGTCCAGCAACTTGAGACGCACGGCATCGAAGCCGTGCCCACCACGGCCTTGTACGCGGAGACGGCCCAGCTCTTCAAGCTGGCCGGATATATGTGCGACGTCAAATGGGCGCCCTTGCTCGGAGCGACCATCGTTTCGAACGCAACCTGGGAGAGGATCCCGGCCGCACAGCGCGGCCCCATGCTGGCCGCCGCGCGCAAATCCGGGGAGGCCCTGAAGAACGATATCCGCGCGCAGGACACACGGGCCCTCCAGACCATGACCAAGGGCCAGCCGGGGAAGCGCTCCAACACGCTCACCATCACTACCCTCGATCCGGCTGCCCTCGCCGAATGGCGTCAGCAGACCGAGGCCATCTACCCCAAGATGAAAGGCAAGATGGTGCCGGCCGACCTGTTTGACGAGGTCCAGCGCCTGCGGGACGAGTACCGGACACAGCATCCGGCCGGGACTCCGGAAAAGGCCGACGCCAAGAGTGCCGTCAAAGGCAAAGCCAAATGAGGCGTTTCTGGCGCATTCTTTCAGCCGGGGAAAAAGGGCTGTCGATTGCCGCGATCTCTTTGATGTCGCTGCTGCCCTGTATCGCCATGGTGACGCGCCTGGCGGGCACCGCCGGAATTTCGGGCTCGGTGGTCTTCGTGCAGCAACTGACACTGTGCGTGGCCTTCCTCGGGGCCGGCCTGGCCGCTTCCGGCGATCGCCTGCTCTCCATGTCCGCGAATACGTTTCTGCCCGAAAAGTGGGTCGGCCCCGTGCGCGTTTTCGCCTGCGGCCTCACCGCGGCCATCGCCGCCGGACTTTGTTGGGCCAGCTACCAGTTCGTCGTTTTGGAAAGAAGCGGCGGAAAAGAACTGGCCCTCGGAATCAAGACCTGGGTCCCCGCTGCCGTCATGCCGTTCGGTCTTCTGCTGGTCACCATCCGCGCCATCCGGGGCGCCGGTCCCCGCGCGCAACAGCGCTTGGCCGCCGCCGCGTTCCTCCTGGTCCCTTTGATTCTCGGACTGGCGGGAAGGCCCGAAGGGAATGTCGTCTTATGGATCGGCATCCCCGTGGTCCTCGCCGGAGCCGTCCTGGGTCTGCCGATCTTCGCCACTCTGGGCGGAGTCGCGCTGCTGTTGCTCTGGGGTTCCGGACAACCCGCCTCCGACGTGCCGGATAACGCCTACTCCCTGATGGTCTCGGAAGTGTTGCCCTCGCTGCCGCTCTATACGCTGGCCGGCTACCTGCTGGTGGAAGGCGGCGCCAGCACGCGCCTGTTGCGCGTCTACAACGCCTTTTTCGGTTGGCTGCCGGGCGGCCTCGCGATCACTACAGCCGTCGGCTGCGCCATCTTCACCTGGGCCGGCTCCGGCGTCACCATCGTTTCGATGGGCGGCCTGCTGCTGCCGATGCTCATGAAGGCGCGCTACTCGGAGCGCTTCTCCATCGGCCTGATCAACGCCTCCGGCTCGCTCGGCCTGCTGTTTCCGCCCAGCCTCCCGGTGATCCTGTACGCCGTCTACGCCAAGAATGTGCACATCGACGCGCTCTTCGTGGGCGGCTTTGTGCCCGGGCTGCTGATGGTCGCGATGGTCTCGGCCTTCGGTGTGTTTCACGGTATGCGCAGCGGCGCGCCGCGCGCGGCCTTCTCCTTCGCCGAAGCGCGCCTGGCCCTCTGGGAAGCCAAGTGGGAACTCGCCGTGCCGGTGCTCGTGATCGTCGGCCTCTTCGGCGGATTCGGCACCTTGGTGGAAGCCGGCGCCGTTACCGTGGTCTATTCCTTCATCGTGGAATGCTTCATCGCGCGCGGGTTTTCCCTCCGCCGCGATTTCCCCCGCATCGCGCTCGAGTGCGTGACCGTGATGGGCGGCGTGCTCATGATCATCGGTGTGGCCAAAGGCCTCACCTACTACCTCGCCATCAAAGACGTTCCCGGCATGCTGACGGATTGGGTGGATGTCCACATCCACTCCAAGTACGTTTTCCTGCTGCTGCTCAACGTGGTGCTGCTCATCAAGGGCTCCTTCATGGACGTGTTCTCGGCCATCATCGTGATGGTCCCGTTGATCCGCCCGATTGCCATGAAGTTCGGCATCGACCCGGTGCAGATGGGCGTCATCTTCCTCGCCAACCTCGAACTCGGATACCTCACACCTCCCATCGGCATGAACCTCTGTCTCGCCGCCTACCGTTTCAGACAGCCGATGATTGCCGTCTACCGCGCGACGCTTCCCTTTTATATGATCCTGCTGGCCGGGGTGTTACTCATCACCTATGTGCCCGAGCTGACTACGCTGCCAGTGAAGTGGCTGGGCCTGTGAAGCGCCGGGTGATCGACAGCCTTATGAAGAACCTGGGTCGGTGGATTCTGGTGGCGGCGTTGCTTGCCGTCGGAGCCGCTGCCCCGGCGCCCGATTCCTTCCGCTTCGCGATTCTGGGCGACCGGACTGGAGAGGCCCAACGGGGCGTCTACGAGCAGGTGTGGGAGGAACTGGCCGCTGAAAGCCCGGCGTTCGTAGTCAGTGTAGGCGACACCATCCAGGGGATGAACGACGCCGGCGCGGAAGCGGAGTGGCGTGAAGCCCGGCGGATTCTCCAGCTTTACCGGCGCTTTCCGCTCTATCTTGCGCCCGGCAACCACGACGTCTGGTCTCCGGCATCGGAGCGGCTGTTCCAGCAGCACGCCGCGTACCCCCCGCACTACAGTTTCGATTACGGACGGGCGCATTTCACCATCCTGGACAATAGCCGCTCCGAGGAACTGCCGGCCCAGGAGCTGGTCTTCCTGGAAGCGGACTTGAAAGCCCATGCCGGGCAGCCGGTGAAGATGATCGTCATGCACCGGCCATCCTGGATAGTCGACGTGGCGCTCCGGAATCCAAACTTCGCGTTGCACCAACTTGCCCGGCGGTACGGCGTCCAGTATGTGGTCGCGGGACATATTCACCAACTGCTGCGCCTCGAACTCGAAGGCGTGACGTATGTCTCAATGGCGAGCTCGGGCGGGCGCCTCCGGTTATCCGGACTCTACGAAGACGGTTGGTTTTTCGGACACGCGTCGGTCGAAGTACACGCCAAGAGCATCGACTTTCAGATCAAGGAAGCAGGCCCGCCGCACGGCCAGGGCCGGGTGACGAAACTGACGGACTGGGGCATGGCCGGTCTGGTCAAGAGAGACCAGCGCGAGTCCGCGCCGGCGAAGTAGCGTTGGCAAGGCCGGCGGCTTTCACCTCCCATCCGCCCAAGTGATGAGTCCGGGCAGGAAGGCCTTGGGCTCGTCGGGGTGGAACGGCAAGACCCGCACCGTGTAGCCGTGGAGACCGCTCCGGCTGCACGGCACCGCGGCCGCCTCGAAGATACCAAGTCCTTCCGGGCTCTGCCCCGCCGGTTGCATGGGAATCGCCACGCCATCCGTGATTTCGCCACCGGAGTCGAGCCGGCCCAGATAGAGCTCCACCGCGACTTCATCGGCGGGGATTGCCCCCAGCCGGATCCACGCCCGGACCTGGATTTGGCTGCCGACCGCCAGCTCCGTGGCCGCCAACGCGGCAATGCGCTCGACGCGGACCTGGGCCCAATTCGCCCGCATGCGCGAAACCCAGGCCGCCAGCATCTTGGCGAGCGCCGATTTTTCCGCCGTCAACCGTTGGTATCTCTCGTGCGCCGTCGAATAGTTGCCGGCGTACTGCTTGACCACACGTTGCATGTTGAATGACGGACACAAGTGGGAGATGGACCCTTTCATGTTGGCGATCCAGCGCCGCGGCAGGCCATCGGCGCCCCGATCGTAGAAAGCCGGAACGATGTCGTGTTCCAGCAAGTCGTAGAGGGCGGCCGACTCCACCTGGTCCTGGTACTCGGCGTTGTCGTAGCTCTCGCCGCGTCCGATGGCCCACCCCACAAACTGATTCCTGGCAGCCGCCTCCCGCCAGGCTTCGTCCCACCAGCCATCCAGTATGCTCAGATTGATGGCGCCGTTGGCCAGCGCCTTCATGCCGCTGGTTCCACTGGCCTCGAGGGGCCGCAGCGGAGTGTTGAGCCATATGTCCGAGCCCTGCACCAGGGACCGCGCCATGGCCATATCGTAGTCTTCCAGAAACACCAGCCGGCGGCGGAACTCTTTCCGCTGCGCCAGTCTTATGATCTGCTGGATCAACTGTTTGCCGGCATCGTCGCGAGGATGGGCTTTGCCGGCAAACAGAATCTGCACGGGACGCTCCACATTATTGAGGATGCGCCCCAGGCGCTCGACGTCCCGCAGCACAAGAGTCGCGCGCTTGTAGGTGGCGAAGCGCCGCGCGAAGCCGATGGTCAGCGCATCCGGGTCGAGTACTTCGTCGGCCGCATCGATCTCCGACTGCGGCGCGCCGCGGCGTTGGAGCTGCAACCGCAGATGCCGCCTGGCGAATGCCACCAGGCGCACCCGGCGGCGCTCGTGGGTTCGCCACAGCTCCTCGGCCGGAATGCCCTCCACCCGCTGCCACAGTTTCACATCGGCGTCCACCCGCCAGTTCGGCCCCAGGTACCGGTCATACAGTTGGTTCATCTCGAGAGAGATCCAGGAGCGGAAATGCACGCCGTTGGTGACGTGGCCGATGGGGACCTCATCCTCCGGGACACCCGGCCAGATGGACTTCCACATCCTCCGGGAGACCTCTCCGTGCAGCTTGCTGACTCCATTGCTCGAGGCCGCCATGCGCAGCGCCAGCACCGTCATGCAGAACTGCTCAGCGTCGTCGGCCGGATTCTGCCGGCCTAGCGCCAGGAACTCCCCACGGCCGATCCCCAGCCGGTTGATGTAATCCCCGAAGTAACGGTCCATCAAGGCAGCCGGAAAGTAATCGTGGCCCGCCGGGACCGGTGTATGGCCCGTGAAGATCAGGCCCGCGGACGCCGCCTCCCACGCCTCCTGAAACGAGAGTCCATGCTTCTCTTTCAGCTTGTGCACGCGTTCCAGCCCAAGGAATGCGGAGTGCCCCTCGTTCATGTGGTACACGGTGGGGTCCAGTCCCAGCGCTTCCAGGGCGCGATACCCGCCGATGCCGAGGAGGATCTCCTGTTTCAGCCGCATCTCGAGATCGCCGCCGTAAAGCTGGTCGGTGATGACGCGGTCCTCGGGACGGTTGGCCGGCAGGTTGGAATCCAGCAGGAAAAGCGATACGCGGCCGGCTTGCGCTCTCCACACTTGTGCCGTCACCGAACGGCCGGGATACGCTACTTCCACCGTCACGGCGCTCCCGTCGGCCCGGCGTTCGCGGGTGAGGGGAAGGGTCTGAAAATCGTTGTCTTCGTACGACTCCTGCTGCCATCCGGCGGCGTTGAGGTATTGACGAAAGTACCCCTGCTGGTACAGCAGGCCGACACCCACCAGCGGCACACCCAGATTGCTGGCCGACTTCAGATGATCGCCGGCCAGCACGCCCAGCCCGCCCGCAAATATGGACAGGCACTCCGTCAATCCGAACTCGGCCGAGAAGTAAGCCACCAGCAACCCGTTCGTCCGATCGTACGTGCGGCGATACCAGGTGGATTCCGCCGAGAGGTAGGAGGCCATTTCCTTGACCAGGCGATCCAGTTGGGCCAGGAACGACTCATCTTTGGCCGCGGCCTCCAGTTGCGCCTGGTCGATGGTCCCTAACATCAGCACCGGGTTGTGCCCGGTGGATTCCCAGAGGTCGCTATCCAAGCGGCGGAACAGTTCAATGGTGTCGTGGTTCCACGCCCATCGCAGGTTGTACGCCAGTTGACGGAGGCCTTCGAGCGCGGCGGGCAACGACGGGATGACATTGAATACGTGGACGGGCTTCATAGTGCCAGTATAGGAGTTTCAGATTCCGGTGACCGGATAATGCCTCCGTGAACCTCGCCTGCAATGCGAGTAACTGCGCGCTGGGTGCCTAACGGTCTTGGGATTTCGGGGCGCAGCCGCGGAATCTGCCGGCGCACGGTGGCGGCGTTGTTTCGAATGCCGCGTGTTGGCAGATGGTTACAGAGCCGCGACTGCGGGTGCGGCTGCCGGGGAGGGGGTTCCCCAGATGGGTCAGGCACCCCACCCGGGTGACGCATCTTGTTGGGGTGTGTGGAGTTGTAATTCATGAGGTTTTAAGTCCCTCTTTTTCAATGGGTTGCGGTGGCGGTTGGAGATTGGGAGACGCATCGGAAGGGCTTTTTTGGCAAGATGCGTCTCCCGACGGGGGCCAGGGGCCGGGGACCAGGGGCCGGGGGCCAGGGGCCAGGGGCCGGGGGCCAGGGGCCGGGGGGCACCCTGTCTGTGTGACGCATCTGTTCAGGTATGTGGAGTTGTTATTCATGAGGTTTTAAGTTCTTCTATTTCAATGGGTTGTGTGGGTGGGTCGGGATTTTGTGACGCATCGGGAGGCACTTTTTTGCAAGATGCGTCACACGGACGGTCACGGAGCCCGATGATACGGGGGGCTTTGCGTAAGTGCCTGTATTTCAATTGGATACGGACGCCGGCGAGGGTCGGCGGCAAGACGGGGGCCAGGGGCCGGGGGCCGGGGGCCGGGCCGTGGGAGGCGCTGAGGGAATGCCCCCGCTGGGCGATGGCGATGAGGGGAGCGAAGGGATTATGCAATGGTTCCTCCTAATCCCGGTATAGCAGGCGAAAATCGGGCTGACGGGCCTTAAACTGCCAGGTGATTGAAATGGTTGAGAAAACTTTAGGGGGAAGTTTGTCAACGACTAATTTTGGGGGGCGGATTTGGGGTGTTTTTGGGGAGGGGCGGGGTTGCTGAAGGGTGGCGCTGGCTTGGGGCCAAAGATGTTGCCACCCGGGTATGAAGAGGGGCACCGGGGCGGTGAGGCGGCTGCTGGGGAGCCCCGATCCATGGCCCGCAATTCCGAGGCGATCGCACGCTTCCTGGTTTGGCAGGCGGCTTATGAGTGAACAATGGGCTGAAGCGCGCGGCTGCCGTGACGGGCGTGTGCCACGGGAGGGATCTCGCCAGCCCGGACTCTGGTATATACCTCGGGATTGCCTTACAATGGAGGTCATGAGGACCCGAAAAGTGGCGGAGAAGAAACGGCGCACGCTGTATATCAAGAATCCCGTCGCCCATCGTTTAGCCGAGCAAGTCAGCAAACGTATGGGGGTGACTCTCAGCGATGCCGTGATTGCCGCTCTGGAGGAAAGGCTCCAGAAAACAAGGCGGCCCCTCAATCGAACGAAAGTGGACGATCTCTGCGCCAGGATCGGCGCTCTTCCAGTGGTCGACGCCCGCACCCCGGAAGAGATTCTCGGATACGATGCTTTCGGGATTCCGAGTTAATGGTAATCGACACATCGGCGCTAATTGCGATTGCCCTCGGGGAGCCATCCCGGGAACGGCTGCTGGACGCACTGGAAACAGCGGCAGACCGAGTTCTCTCGCCGATGTCGCTGCTGGAAGCCGGCATGGTTCTTCGGGCGCGATTGGGTGAGAGCGCGGTCGGCTTGTTGTGCCAGCTGGTGGACGATCTGGTGAGCGAAGTGGTCCCATTCGATGAATCCCAGACGAGACTGGCAATAGCGGCGTTTGGGAGATTTGGAAAAGGCATGGGGCACCGGGCGCGACTCAACTTCGGGGATTGTGCCGTATACGCGCTGGCGGTATCCCGCGGTGAGCCGGTGCTGGCAACTGGCAATGATTTCGCAGCGACGGACCTGCCCTGCTATCGGCTGTAGCGGCCCTCTCTCAGCGTGAATGCCGATCCAGTAGCGGGCGAAGCCCGAGGCGCCGACAATGCGTCGCTTCGAGTGATCCCGACGGCGCTTCTGCCGTGAACGGCGTGTCACGGGAGGAATCCGGCTGCCGAACGGACGGTCATCCGGCGCTCGGAGACCGTGCATCGGAGAACTGCTTGATGCGCACGGAGCCTTCCGGGAAGCAGGCGCGGATTTCCAGTGTGCCTCCCATGGCCTCGATAAACCTGGTTAGCGTGCTGACGTACATGTCGGATTGGCGCTCAATCTTCGAGACGGTGGCTTGCCTGATGCCCAGGGTTTCCGCCAGACGCTCCTGGGTCAATTCACGGGCGGTGCGTAGTTCATCGAGAGCCATGTCATGCAGGGTGACTTTGACGCGGGCCTCGACGCGGGCGAGAGATTCCGCCGGTAGTCGATTTCGGAGTTCGCTAAAGTTTCTTGCTTTTGCCATGGCCGTCACTCTCTTCCAGTTCGATCAGGCGCCGTTGGTAGAGGCGGTCCGCCAGGGGCACGGAAGTTTCATACCACTGTTCGTTTCCCGTCTTGTCGCGGCCGATCGGCAGCACCGCATTCCGTTGGGGTCGAAGGCATGCAGGACCCGGTAGGGCCGGCCCTGGCGCCGATGCGCAACTCGCGCATGTGGGCGTAGCGGCTTCCGGAGACGCCGGAAGAGTGGGGAAACTTCGACTCGATACCCAGCCGCGCGAGCAGATCCACGGAATAGGTCACACTCTCCCGCTCTTCGATGCTCAAGCTATTCCACCAGGACTCGAATTCGTCGGTGAAGAGCATCGAACATTTTAAATTATGAATATAGATAAAAATGAATATAGCGGTCAAGGGGGAGTAGTGCCGGCGCGTGCAATCTTCATGCGCGCCGCGGCTGCCGCCCGCGCATCAGCCACGCGGTTGCCGCATCTGCTTTCGCGCCCACCCGATGTTGTGAACGGCGTTTACCAAGGCCTATTCTGCGGGCCGGCGAGATGGCAAACTTCCCCCAACCAGACTTCCTGGGCGTTTCGTGGCGCGCAGGGGATTTCGCAACAGGAATCGGGTGCCGCTGAATACCTTATGGGTTGGCCTGGTGCGGCCACGTGGGGGACCAGAGGCGGCCGGGACAACCGCTGCGGGCGTAACGCCGGAGTATCGCAGCCTGCTTGAACCTGATTCGGGTCGAGGCGGCCTAGAGAAAATGGGTTGTTATGCCGCGTGCGGATGCGGACCGATTCGAAAAAAAGGGGGAGTAAACTAGTAGTTTAGGAACCTAAACCACATGCCCGCAACCCTGAACCTCGAAGCCGCGAACAACGGCGGGTTTCTCTGGCCATCTGTGTCAGACGCGCTCGACACCTTCCTGAGGAGGCGGCACAACGACGCAGACCCATATGAGCGGGTGTGGCGACTGATCCATCTTTGGGAAGCGACCGAGATTACGCTTGCGCTCGCGGCCATGTCCCGGCTTGCGGAGGATGGATCCAATCCCGCCATACTGCGAAGACAGCGGGAGTTTTTCTACGGCAAGACATGGGATGAGGTCACGGGCTCTTTCAAGTCGATGCAGGGAGCCGCAGACGGTGCCGTGGACCAGTGGATTAACATCCTGGATGAAATAGCCAAGGCGGCGGACCTTTCAGGCCGCTTTGTAGGAGCGCTTAAGGGTTTTCTGACTGCTTCTGAAATCGACATGGGCCCGCTGCTTACTTCGTGGGCGAAGGCGTGCGATGTACCCCCCGACTACAAGCGAACAGCACCAGTCGACGTTAGGACGGCGATGCGTTACGTGAACTCGTTCCGTAACAGACTCGCCCATGTCCCGTTTCCCCATGATCCGCTTGGCGACGTTGCTGACGGGTTGGAGGCTGCGACGGAGCAGTTGTTTAGTGTTTCACCAGTTCCAACAGCACACGAGAAGAATGGCCAGAGCAGTGCTTTGACGGGTGCTTTTCGGATCGGACGGTGCTTCCTGCACGGCGGACATATGGAGTCCCTATCGGAAAGCTCGTCAAAGGATATTCAGTTTGTCTTTCCGTGCCGGAAGCGGGGCGAAGAAACTGAGGCTTGGCTTGCCCTTCCCATGCTCCACGTGGACACGATGATGAGGCCGCATATCCTCACGAGAGTGAAGGGCCACGACGTCTGCGAGTACACGCGGTTCAGGGCCGAGGCCAATGCGGTCGTGGTCCGAGATAATTCTGGCATTACCCAGAGGTTGCCCGAGCCAATTAAGGCCGACTACGTGTCGATTGAAGAAACGCCTCCCCAACCGGCTCCTGTCGGCGAAGGGGGTCTAGAAGCTCCAGTCGCTCGCGCAAGTGAGATGAGTATGTCAGACGCGATTGAAGCGATTCGGTCAGAGGATTACGACAGTGCCATTTCGTACTTCGACAAGCTCACTCGAGAACGGCCGACATATCACATCGGGTGGTTACGCCTGGGGTATGCCCGCAGGGAGAAGGCAGTACGAGTAGTTCCAGGCGACCGGGACGAGGCGGTCCGACTTCTAAGACTTGCAGTAGATGATCTGGCAAAGGCCGCCCAGCACATTGATCAGCAATACCAAGCCGTCGCGTGGTACGAACGTTCAAAGAGCTATTACCACCTGGTAAAGCTGGTCCCAGAAGATGAACAAAGTCGCACGATGTGCAAAGAAGACGCTGACAAGGCCTGTGCCCTTTCCGATGAAAAGAAGTTCCTTACTTGGTGGGAGCACGTTCAGACATGGCCCGAGGGAGCGCGCGACATCGACACCCAGCGGGAGATGAGGCGCGCTCGTCGGAATCCGACCGCGACTCCGGCTGAACACCTCGCTGGGCCGTCCGCGGAGTAGTTAGCTCCTCCGCCGCGGGCTGGGGCTGCCTCCGCTTTGGTCGGCCATTTCGGAGAGTTGCCGCTTCGGCCCGCGCCGGGTTGCTGGCGCTAACAGCCCATACCACCAGGAATGGGGCAAACGTTCCCCAAACGGCGTTGGAGGAGATCTCGGGCATTCAGATCTGAACCGCTAGCGCCGTTCACGCTCAATCTCCCCAAAAACGACAGTGGTGGCGTCCAACAGTGCGGGGTTTCCGCTGAGGCCGCTTTCAATGGGGGCCATTTGCGTGGTATGGTCTTTGGTATGGCCACTACGAAGATCACCATCACAGTTGAGGACAATCAGCTTGAAGAAACTCGGGCACTTGTCGCGGCCGGAGCGGCAGCGAGCGTTTCTGCCTTCGTGAAGCATGCGGTTGGAGTCGCCCTCTCCGATGCGGCGGGATGGAGGGAGATGCTAGAAGATGCGCTGCAGCAAACGGGCGGCCCGCTAATGAAAAAGGAGCGTGCGTGGGCCGACGCGCTTCTCTCTCCCCAGGGACAGAAGAGAATTTCCAGAAAAGGGAAGGCGGCGTGAACGGCATCACTTTCGACGCTGGCGGGCTGATCGCCCTGGACCGAAACGACCGCCGCGTGCTCACACTCATCGCGCGCGCGACAGAGCGTGGCATGCGTATTACAATTCCGGCGACGGCGCTGGCACAGGCCATTCGGAATCCCGCCAGGCAGGCTCGCCTCTCCCGGCTCATTCGACAGGCCGGTACGGACCTTATTCCGCTGGACGGACCGGACGCGACAGCCGCAGGCCTGTTGTTGGCACGAACCGCGACGGCCGACATCGTCGATGCCCACGTCGTCATTTGTGCGCGGAGGGCCGGGCAGGCCGTGGTAACCAGCGACGCCGACGATCTCAGGGGAATCGCTCCGGAGCTGCAGGTGGTGGTCGTCTGACACGCCATTGACGGATTGGCCGGATTGCCGGGGACCTGTGTCTTGGCGCCGTGGGCACCCGAGCCGGGAACCGGCTTCCCCAGAATGGTCAGCCCGGATTTCTCACACGGAAGAAAGCGGGGATCCTCGGGCGGGGCGAAAACAAGGGGACTGACGACTCTGTCCGCGCGGCGCAGAGGGACAGTGTGTTGATTCGAGAGAGGCTGCGCGCCTTGGGACAGAGTCGTCAGTCTCCTTGTTTTCGCAGCGTTTCGCCAGGAGGAAGACGTACACGTATGAGAAATCCGGGTTCAGAATGGTAAGGCGCCGTTGCGCGATAATGGCGTCGTGACACAACGCGCATTCGGCTGGACCGGCGTCGAAGTCCCTGTCATCGGACAAGGCACTTGGATGATCGAAGGCCCCCGCGACAGCGAGCGGCGCGCCGTGGAGGCGCTGCGCGTGGGCATGGATCTCGGCCTCACGCACATCGACACCGCGGAGATGTACGGCAACGGCCGCGCCGAGAAACTCACCGGCGAAGCGATCGCCGGGCGCCGCGATGAGGTGTTCTTAGCCGGCAAAGTCCTGCCCTCGAACGCCAGCTTCGACGGCACGCTGCGCGCTTGCGAGCGGAGCCTCGCCAGGCTCGGCACGGACCACCTGGACCTGTATCTCCTGCACTGGGAGGGCAGCTATCCGCTGGCCGGCACCATGCGCGCCATGGAGCGCCTGATCGACGAGGGCCAGATCCGTTTCACCGGAGTCAGCAACTTCGACGTCCCGCAGGTGAAAGCCGCCGAGGCCGCGCTGCGCCACCATAAGCTGGCTGCAAACCAGGTTCTCTACCACCTGCGCGACCGCGGCATCGAGCGCAAGCTGATCCCGTATTGCCACGAGCGCCGGATCGCGGTGGTGGCCTACTCGCCCTTCGGACACGAAGCGCTGCCGCGCCTGGATTCCCCCGCCGGCCGGGTGCTGGCGGAAGTCGCGCAACGCAACGGACGTACGGTCCGGCAGGTCATCCTCAACTTCCTCACGCGTCTCCCGGGCGTTTTTACGATTCCGAAGGCCAGCCAGCCCGAGCACACGCGCGAGAATGCCGGCGGATCGGGCTGGACGCTTTCAGCCCAAGATATTGCCGCCCTCGACCGCGCTTTTCCCGCGCCTAATCGCGACGTCCCCCTGGGGATGCTATAGCCGGGATTTCTCACACGGAAGAAAGCGGGGATCCTCGGCCGGGGCGAAAACATGGGGACAGACGGCTCTGTCCACGCGGCGCAGAGGGATAGCGTGTTGGTTCGAGAGAGGCGCGCGCCTTGGGACAGAGTCGTCAGTCCCCATGTTTTGAGAAATCCGGGCGGGTCACTCCATGCGGAAGATCCGGAGCATGCTGATCGGTGGGAACGGACCTTGACTCGCCAAGCCGATCCGATTGGCGCCGCCGCTCAGCCGGAACAGGCCGGCCGAACTCCACGCCCGGTTGGAAGGACCCCAGCCGCCCGTGGGGAGGCCGCAGACCTCTTTCACATCGAGCCCGTTCACAAAAAAGTGTACGGGCCGAGGCTCGGCCGAGGCGTAGAGAACGGCCATCTGGTACGTGCCGGCAGACGGCAGATCCACCGCATACTCGGCTTCATTCTGCGGCTCTCCTTGCGATAGGACCACGGGCTGGTCCCCGCGCTCGGCCAGGCGCGTCCGGTCGACCAACAGGTTCCCGCTTTGAAATGAGGCCGCCGGAATGTAAAGGCGCCAGTGTTGGGCATACCACAGGAATCCTTCGAGCCCGGCGTTGTCGATGAGATAACAAAGATCGGTGAATGCGGCGCGCTTTTCGGGGCGTACCGGGTAGCTGGCGTACCTCTGCCACCGAACCGCGATGGCGAAGTTGGCGCACATCGCATACAGCGTCGCGGCCACGAACAGGCCCGCCAGCCCGTAGCGCAGCCGGGCGCCAGGGATGGCCGGCAGATACGCCACGGCCACCGCGGAGCCCAGCACCAGCCACGGGAACATGTCGTGCAGATTACGATAGGCGATATACCCCCACGCGAAGATCAGGCCGCAGCCGGCGAGGGCGCCGCACATCGGTGCTCGGAAATCGCGAAGCTCCTTGCGGCGCGCCAGACAGAGAGCCAGGCCGGCGATGGCCCCCAGGAAAAGTTCCGGCATGGCCGCGGGCGCGCTGGCAAACGGCTCAGTGGCATCGAAATGGGCCTTGGGGAAGCGAGAGGCGAGCGCAGGGTTTCCCATCGCCGGAAAGACCCAGGGGAAAGCGCCGGCGAACCTGATATTGGCCGGCGCGAGATAGGCCCACAGTGTGAGCGGCAGGTTGTAGACCGAGGCCAGATTGCCCTTGACCCGCTCGAGCCGTGGCTGGTCGTACTGTATGTTCAAGGCGATCGGCTGCGAAGTGAACACCATGCCGAACTTCCAGTAATTCAAGCCCGCCCAGAGCGCCGCCGAGGCGACCAGCGTGACGCCCACCGCGACGGCCGCGCGCCGCGGCCAAGCCGATCCGGCGAAGAAAGCGCGGAAGCGGACGGCTGGAACCAACCACGCCGCCTCCAGCAGAAACAACGAGAACAGCGGCCCCGCGCCCGACGACACACGCGCCAGAAAGGCGAAGAGCGCCGCGGCGCAACCGAGCGCCAGCCATCTGGTCTTGGGGCGCATGAGGTAGCAGGCCAGCAACACCGCCTGGGCGAATGCCAGCGCGCTACCCCAGATGATGGACTCCTGGTATACCTTCCGTTCCGCGGAAACGAAGAAATTCGTCGAACCAATGGCGGCGGCCAGGATCAGGACGGCCCGCAGCAGGTTCCGCAGGCGTGGTCCCCCGGCCAGTGGAAAACGCGATTCCAGCCTTCGCATCAGCAACAGCAGCATACCCAGGGTCAGCACGGATGCCAGCAGCATGGACGCGCGACCCCAGCGCCCGTGCATGCCGGGCAGCAGCAGTTCGAGCGGGAGGCGCATCAGGGCCGGCGTGGGACCAAAATAGCCGTAAGCCTTCCCATTGCGCATGAAGGCTTCCGTGGCGATGGCTTCCGGCGGAACATCGATGCGGCCGTGCAGCAGACTCTGCGCCTGGGCGTCATAAAAACCTTCGAGAAAGCCAGCCTTGGGGAAGAGATCCCAATCGCCCTCGGTGACCAGCCAGGCCAGCAGGAGAAGAGAGAACGCGAGCGCCAGCCAATCCCAGCGGATGCGGTCGAGAAGCGGCGCGACCCTTGGGCCCGGCTTCTCCGCCGGCGTCTGGGCGCCGGCCGAGGCAGGCCTGGATTTCCGCCGGCCCATCAGCGTCCGCCCCGCCCCGCGCAGCCCGGCTGAGACCGCAACGGCCCCATATGTCTCTTCTCCGGCTTCACAGTAACAGATTTGATCGGACTGAGCCGAATCGTGGACAACGCACGACTGGGCCAAAGTGGGGCGGACGTCCTCTCACGCACGCGACCCCCTGGCCACGATTGGCAACTGGCTCTCGCGCCATATACTTCGGAATTGAAGTCCCGGGTGAAGGCCGCCGTCTCACACCACGAACGGTTTGCGGTAGGGCTGGCGCGTGAGCTGCTTGTCGGCTTCCGCGTCGCCGGTGAAGCGCGGGCCCGGCCCCAGATTGAGCTTGTGCCCGGTGCGGTAGCTGATGTTG
>JBEKSR010000051.1:0-52233 GCA_049516835.1 Bryobacteraceae bacterium
GCCATATCGTCGCCGCCGGTCTGGCGGACGGCCTTGGCCACCTCGATATCCAGCTTGTAATCCACCTCGTTGTTGGCGAGCCATGGCGGATGGATCTTGTAAGCGGTGAAGCCTTGCGACTTGGCGTGGCGGACGTCTTCTACGAAGGCCTCCACCGTGCGGAGATGCTGCGAGCTGGCGTAGGCCCGCACACGGTCGCGATAGGCGCCGAGGATGCGGTACACGGGCAAGTTCACCGCCTTGCCGAGAATGTCCCAGAGGCAGTTGTTCATGGCGGAGGCATAGGAAAGCTGCCCCACGGCGCTATGGAACTGGTTGGTGAACTCGGGCATGTCCAAGACGTGCTTGCCGACGAGCGCGCGCTTGGCATAGGCCAGCCATCCGAGGTTGCTCCAGTTGGAGTGACTATACCTGTTAGTGAGGACATAGTTGCCCTCAATACCGCTGTTAGTCACGACGGAGGCGTACTGCTCGCTGCGGCGGCCGTTCTCTTGTGGCTTGAGGACGTAGACCTTGACTTCCTTGATGGTGAGGTCGGGCAGGTCCGCAAGCACAGCGCTGGCTGCGGCGGTGGCGCCGAAGAAACTGCGTCGCGATAGGTTGTGTGCCGACATGGCGGTTTCTCCTAACTCTCCACCCGAAGTATCATGTTATCGAGCACGCCGCGGTCGAGCTCGTAGCCCAGGCCGGGCTTGACCGGCGCCGGAACGTAGCCCTCCTTATCGAGGCGGATCTTGTCCTTGAAATAGGGGCGGTCGGCGATGCCCATGGGCTGCGTCATTTCGAACCAGATGTTGTTGGGCATGGCCAGCTCGCAGTGGAAATGCACGGCGTGATCCAGCAGCGTGCCCCAGTTGTGAGGCTGGCACATCATGTTGAAGCACTCGGCCATGCGGGCGATCTTCATGCCGCCGGTGATGCCGCCGACGTTATCGACGATGAAGCGGACCTCGTCGAGCGCGTCGCGGAGGATGTAGGGGACGTAATCGTAGGGCGACGGCAGGAATTCGCCCATGACCACTGGCACGTCCAGGGCGGCGGCCAACTCCACCAGGCCGTCGATGTCCTTGGTGGGCAGCGCGTCTTCGAAGGAGACGTAGTGCAGCTCATCGAGCAGGCGGCCCACCTTCATGGCTTCGTCGCGCGTGAGCACGCCGACCGGGTCGTAGAGCAAGGGCATGTCGTCTCCGCCGGTTTTGCGGACGGCTCTAATAACTTCCATGTCGAGCTTGTAATCATGCCCGCCGGCGCCTCCGGGCGGATGGATTTTGTAGGCCGTGAAACCGTCGGACATGGCGTGTTTGACGTCGGCCACGAATTCCTCGACGGTGCGCAGATGCTGGGAACTGGCGTACGCGCGAACGCGGTCGCGGTACGCCCCCAGGATGCGATACACCGGGAGACCGACGGCCTTGCCCAGGATGTCCCAGCAGCAGTTGTCGACGGCGGCGGCGTAGGAAAGCTGGCCGTAGCGGCGCAGGCTGGGCCGCCATTGCGAGGTGAGGGCCGGCAGGTCGAGGACGCTCTTGCCGGGCAGCGCGCCTTTGGCATACTCGAGCCACCCGAGGTTGCTCCAGTTGGGATGGTAGTAGCGATCGTCGAGGGTGTAATTGCCCTCGATACCGCTATTGGTGACAATGGCGGCGAGCTTCTCTCCGGTGCGCTCTTCCGCCTTTAGCACCAGGACCTTTACCTGCTTGATGGTGAGATCGGGCAGGTCACCGCGTTTGACGCCAGCCGCCTGCGCGGCGGCGCGGCCCGGATCGGCCAGGGCCACTGCTCCCAGCGCGGGAGCGGCGACGGCCGCGCGCAGAAAACTGCGGCGCGATCCGCTCTTCCCGGACATAGAGATTCTCCTCTCGAATTCCAAATGCCACTATATCAGCAACCCCGCGGCCAAGGCCCGCGGGTGCCCGCCGCGGCCGCTCTGCTATGATAAGAACTCTTCTGTCATGATCGTCGAGGCCAATACTGTCCGGTTCGATTCGATTTCGCTGGATAGCGGCGCCACCCTCGCGCCGGTGGACGTGGCTTACGAAACCTACGGCCGGTTGAACGCTTCCAAGTCCAACGCCATCCTGGTGCTGCACGCATTCTCAGGCGACGCCCACGCCGCCGGTATCAGCCACGAGAAGGGCAAGCCGGGCTGGTGGGACAACATGATCGGGCCGGGCAAGGCGTTCGACACCAACCAGTATTTCATGATCTGCTCAAACGTCCTGGGCGGATGCCGGGGCACCACGGGGCCGGCATCGGTGAATCCGGCCACCGGCTGTCCCTATGCCATGTCGTTCCCGGTGATCACCATCGGGGATATGGTGCGCGTCCAGCGCATGCTGATCGATTGGTTCGGCATTGCGCGGCTGCTTTCGGTCACGGGCGGGTCCATGGGCGGAATGCAGGCCCTTGAATGGGCGGTCTCTTATCCCGATCGCGTGGTTTCCGCCATCCCCATTGCCTGCACCACGCGGCACAGCGCGCAGCAGATCGCGTTCAATGAAGTGGGCCGGCAGGCCATCATGGCCGACCCCGACTGGAACGAGGGCGACTACTATGGCGGAAAGCCGCCCGCGCGCGGCCTGGCGGTGGCCCGCATGGTGGGCCACATCACCTTCATGAGCGACGACTCGATGCGCGAGAAGTTCGGCCGCCGCCTGCGCGGGAAGGAGACTTTCGGCTTCGACTTCGACGTGGATTTCGAAGTCGAGAGCTACCTGCGCTACCGCGGCAGCGAGTTCGTCAACCGCTTCGACGCCAACTCGTACCTGTACATCACCAAGGCCATGGATTATTTCGATCTCACCAACGGCCACGGCTCGCTGGCAGCGGCGTTCGAGCGGGCGCAGGCGCGCTTCCTGGTGATCAGCTTCAGCTCGGACTGGCTGTACCCGAGTTACCAGTCGCAGGAGATTGTGAGCGCGCTGCGAGCGCGCAATTGCGACGTGGCCTACGTCGAGCTCGAATCCAATTATGGGCACGACGCCTTCCTGGTGGATGTCGCGGAGCAGACCGATCTGATCCGCGGCTTTCTCGCCAGCACCGTGGAGAAGGCGCCATGAGCGCCGGGCCCAGAGGGCACCCCGCCAGAAAGCAGGCATTCGTCCGCGAGCTGCTGGGCCGCAGCGATTACGCCATCATCGGCGACATCGTGGAGCCTGGCGCCAAGGTGCTCGACCTGGGCTGCGGCGAAGGCGAGCTGCTCGAGTGGCTGGCCCAGAACAAGGGCGTGGAGGCGCGCGGCGTCGAGATCTCCGGCGCAAAAGTGCAGCGCGCCATTGCGCGCGGCGTCTCGGTGTACCAGGGGGACATCGACCAGGGTCTGGCGGATTATCCCGACCAGGCCTTCGACTACGTGATCCTGAGCCAGACGCTTCAGGAAACCCATCGCCCGCGCAAGGTGCTGCGCGAGATGCTGCGCGTGGGACGCCGCGCGATCGTGGCCTTCCCCAACTTCGGCCACTGGCGCGTGCGGCTTTCCATGCTGGTGAGCGGCGGCGCGCCCCGGACCAAGCTGTTTCCGTACGAGTGGTACGAATCTCCCAACATCCACTTCCTGACGGTGTACGATTTCGAAGCCCTGGCCGCGTTAGAGGGGCTGGTGGTGGAACGGCGCTACTTTCTGGCCGGACGCCGCAAGGTGACGCTGCTGCCGAATCTGCTGGCGGAGGTGGCGGTGTTTCTGGTGAGCGCGGCGGGCTGAAGCGCCTTATCGAGCGGTGGCCACGAACCAGTCCAGGATTCTCCCAAAAGCAGCCATGAGTCCGTCCCCCGGACTCTCGCCGCGGCGCGTCAGCGAATGGTCCGCTCCTTCGATTCGGTCGAATACGGCTGCGCGGCCTTTGGCTGCCAGCTCCGCGCGCAACACGTCGAACGCCGCGATCGAACTCTGCTCGTCCGCCGTGCCATGGACCAGATACAGTGCCGCCTTGGATCGAAGACACTCCTGAACCAGCGAGGTTTCGAGCAGGCTCGACCACAGCCGGTACGGCTGACCCCAGCAGAACTCGGTGGCACTGTCCGGATGGCGAAGAATCTTAGCCCAGCAACCAAAAACCTCAACCTCAGGATCAAGGTTCTTGCGACGCACGTAGTCCGCCACCACGAAAAGATGGTTCGGCCCGCCGCCGGCAATCGATGCCGCATGTGTCACCGATTCCAGCACATTCGAGACGTGCACGGCGACGACACCGCCTTCCGAGCCGCCGACAACCAAAGTCCTGGATCGATCTACACCGGGTAATCCTTGTGCCGCCTTGATGGAGGCCACGATCGCCTCCGTCCATCGATCCAGCGTGTGCTCCTCCCAAAACTCCTGCCGGCAGGTCTTCGCGTCCGTAGAATCGGGTGGTGTATCGAGAAACTGCACGCCGGGCTTCTCCACCGCGAGAATCCTGGCGCGCCCGCGTGCGACATCGTTCAGGAGTGTCTGCGCGCCCTGGAGGATGCGCTCGCCCTGACGCTGGAAGTGCGAAGCACAGCCGGTGCCTTGCACAAAAACGGCGAGCGGTGCCAGGCGCTCGGCCGAGCTCGCCGACAGGTAGAACGTGATGGTTCTGCCGAACCGGTCTTCGGTGGAGTACCGATGGAACGCCGTCCCCGGCACCGCGCCGCTATCGGTAACCGCTCCATTGAGCAGCGTCGCACAGAAGATCAACGGACCAAGAAGTCGCATTCACATGGCTCATTATGCCACCGACGCCGCGGCTTCGCCAATACGCGCCCCCCGCTTTGCAGCCCACTCCGCTATCTCTTGAGCATGGCGACAAAGCCGCCGCCGGAACGCAGATCGATGGAGAGCGAGTCGCTGGCAGAAAGCGTGACGTGCTCCACCTTGAGAGCCGCCGGTTCCCCTGTATCGCGCAGGAGCGTGGCCAGATAGGGGACGGGGCGCCGGCCTTGCGGTTGTGTGCCTCGGAGGAAGGCCGAGAAATCGATGCGCACGTTTCGCGCCGTGGCCCCGTTGGTAATCGCCAGGAACCACGTGTTCCCGCTGCGCCGGGCGAAGGCCGCGACTTGCCGGATTTCGGAGACCGGCAGAACCACGGTCTCATCCCAATAGCTCGGGATGCTCTTGAGCACGTCTACGGACGGGTTCTCCAGCATATGCGCGGGGTGCGCCACATAGACCAGCAGCGGAGACTGTAGGATGACGGCATTGGCGACCTGGTGCGCCCAGGTGGTATCGGCGATCAGCGCGCCAAAGTGGGTAGGCGTGTAATCGGCCATCCCGGCCAACAGGCGGGTGAACGGCAGGACGACGTCGTGCTGCGCGTAGGGCGGAAAGAACTCCATCCCGCGGACGCCTTCGATGCCCACGATGTTGGGATAGGTTCGCTCGAGACCCGTCGGCTTGTTGGCTCCATGAAAGTCAACCAGCAGTTTGTGCTCGGCGGCGGTCTTGGCGAGCATCTCGTAGAGATCGACCACCTCTTTGTGCTCGTGGTCGAAGAAGTCTATTTTGAGGCCCGCGATGCCCATCTGGTCGCATAATTCGAGAGTCTGCTGAAGGGCCTTGGGGTCCTGCAACAAGGAGCGGATGTTCCACACGAAGGTCTTCACCCCATGCTCGCGCGCGTAACCCACGACATCCTTCAACTGCGCCTCGGACCAGTTGCGCCAGAAGTTCTCCATCACGATGTATTCGAATCCCATTTGCGACCCGAGCCGCGCCATCTCTTTCTGCCCTTCGGGTGTCGAGTCCACGCCGTCGAGATAGCTCCAGACCGCGCGGCCGGGCTTGATCCAATCGGTGTGAATGCCCTGGGGGAAGAGCTTGGGATCGGGAGGCGCGGCCACGTTGTGCACGATATCGCAGTTGACCAGGGCATTCAGGTCCGCGCCAATTATGACGATTCTCCAGGGCGTCATGATCGGGCCGTTAATCACCGCCGGATGGCTGAGGCGCTCGACGTCCTTGGCGTATCGCGAGCGGAACCCGAAGGTGGCGGGCTCGGAGTGGCCTAACCTGGCGTGCAGCGCTTGGGTGGCATCCGCCTGGAAAACCATGCCGCTGTAATTGACCAGCGCGCCCTCGGTGATGGAAGCGTACGCGCTTTTGTCGCGCAGCACGAAGGTGAACGGGGGGTTGGTCCACTCGCCCTCCATCATGCCCTCGATGGTGTTGGTGGTGGTTCGCCACGGATAGAGACCCTCGTAGCCGGACACGTAGTTCTGAGGTGTGATGACGCTCCCCGCCGGAACGCGGAATACGGTGGCCTCGTCGGGCGTCCGGGCGCCCTGGCCCGGCACCAGGTGGCGGAAGGCGACGCCATCGTTGTATGCCCGGATCTCCAGCGTATAGGAGGTTCCTGTTTTCGGGTGTGTCAGGGCCACTTTGACGCCGTTGCAGTTGTCTACCGCGGTGGAGTGCGGGCCGTACCAGGGGTAAGTTTCGTCGATCTTGTAGGTGTCCGCCTTTCCGATCTGCGCGCCGCCGGCGAGGTCCACGCCATCGACCACAATGCCCAGCGGGGATGGATCGAGGATGTTCTTCGAGTTGAACGCGACGGTGTATTCGAGGTGGCCTTGCGCGCCCGATGACAGCACAAACCGCACGCGGCCATCCGGGCTGGCCATGGTCACGTCCGCCGCCGCGGGGAGCGACAGACAGAACAGAACTAATGGACACAGAATCGTAGCTTTCATTGGCCTTCTCCCTGAACCGGGACGAGCCGTATGGCGCTGCCGCCCCCCGGCGCCAGGTTCAACTTCAAGACCGTCCGGGCATCCACGCGGCGCTTCTCGACCACCGAGTCTTTCGGCTGCGCCGCCGCATTGGGTCCGTCGGCGTAGATCTCTGCATCGTAGGCCCCGCTCCCCAGAAAGCTCAGCGGCACATCGAGTTCGCGCGCGTCCCAGTCCGTGATGCTGCCCACGAACCACTCGTTCCCGCGGCGCCGCGCAATGGTGATGTACTTGGGCGGCACGCCATTGAGGACGCGGGTCTCGTCCCAGCTCGCCGGGACCGCCTTCAGAAACTCCAGTTCCTTCTGCCCGTCGTAGGCGTCGGGGGAATCCGCGACCATCTGCAACCCGCTTTCGAAGACTACAAACAGCGCGGTGGCATGGGCGCGCGTGCCCATCACCATGGGCGCCTTGTTGCGCGGCACGAAACTCTCGCGGGTCACGTTATCGAACCCGCCGGGCGTGTAGTCCATCGGCCCCGCCAACATGCGTGTAAAGGCGAGCGTCACGTTGTGCCTGGGAGTGATTCGCGCGCTCCACTTGTTGTACTCCGCGCCCATCACGCCTTCGCGCGTCAGCACGTTGGGGAAGGTGCGGCGCATCCCGTCGGGCTTGAACGCGCCGTGGAAGTCGATCATGAGGTGGTGCTCAGCCGCTTGCTTCGCAGCCGTCCGGTACCAGTTCACCATCCATTGGTCGGTGCGGTCCATGAAGTCGATCTTCACGCCGGCGATGCCCCATTTTTCGAACTGCGCGAAAGCTACGTCCATCTGGTCGGCCATGTCCCGGGAATGAGTCCACAGCCAGATGCGGACGTTCTTCGACTTGGCATACTCGACCAGCATCGGAATGTCAATGGCGGGGATGGACTTGGTGAGGTCCGCGCGGCCACGCCGGGACTGCTCAACCTGGCCGGCCGGCGTGGGTAGGTTCGCCGACCAGCCGGCGTCAATCAGCAGGAACTCGAACTTGTTCCGCGCGGAGAAGTCGATGTAATACTTCATGGTCTCGTTGTTCATGCCGGGCTTCGCCACGCCCTTGGCCTGGCTGCCGTTCCACCAGTCCCAGGAGGTCTTGCCCGGCTTGATCCAGGAAGTGTCTCCGATGGCGCAGGGCGGATTCAAGTTGAGCACCATGTTGGATTCCACCAGCCGTCCGGGTTGATCCGCGATCATCAACACGCGCCAGGCCGATCTGACGGGGGTCTGCGCGATCACTGATACCTTGGACGCATCCGCCTTGG
Source organism: Bryobacteraceae bacterium (assembly GCA_049516835.1). Lineage (GTDB taxonomy): Bacteria > Acidobacteriota > Terriglobia > Bryobacterales > Bryobacteraceae > Fen-178. Next base: position 7,928 of record JBEKSR010000051.1, read on the forward strand.
GATCGAAGGAGGGGGCGATGTTCGCGTTGGTGTTAATGTCCTCGACGCGGGTGGCCAGCCGGGCTGCCAGCGTCCCGGCGCCCGCACCGGTGACGAACAGGTTGGAATAGTCCTCGATGTCGGCTTCCGTCAGACCGACCCAGGCGATTCCAGGCACCTCCAGGAGGAGCGGAAGGTTGACCAGGTACTCGGGATGCAGGGCGCTGATAGTCAGTTGGTGATAGTCGTCCTCGTTGCTGGTTTCAAAGCCGCGCGAGATCAGAGAAAAGGTGCTGGCGTCTTTGGAGAAGCGAAACTCGGTGGATTCGTTCAGGATGCGCAATTCCTTCAGGGAAGGCTGCTCGGGCACGATGTAGCGGAAGGCCACGCCGTCATCGTAAGCGCGGCCTTCCACCACCAAGCGGCGGCCGCTGGCGGCCGTCTCCACCGTCTGCACGGTGACGGCGTTGTAATGATTGCGTATGGGATTGGCCTTGCCTGCGACCGGCGTCCAGGTGTCATCCTGGCTGGAGGGCTGCGACGACTCGATCCGGACAGCCGGCCCGAGCGCGGGCGAGCCCTCCAGTGCGAGCCCGAGGTTCGACCACTGGATCACTGGCTGACCGCGAAAAGTCACGCGATACGCCAGTTGGCCGCCTGCCGCCTGGACGGACTGACCGCGCACGGTGGCGATGGAAATCTCGAGCGCCCCGTTCGGCGAGGTGAGCACCACCGGTCCGGTTTGCGCCGCGGCCGTGAGCGCGGCCAACAGAACGAGCGCGAAAATCCTGACGATTTTAAAGAACATACCCCGGTTGGATCCGCGGGAAAAGAGCTTTTTCTGCACCCTACGGTGATACCACATTCTCATGGTCCGATCGTCCTATACTTTGTACATCGCGCTGGAGGCACAGAAAGGAGAAACGCGTGCCAAACGAAGTGGAATCCAATCAATCCACCCGCCGAGGTTTTCTCGGCGCCATGACAGCCATCACCGCGGCTTCCTACAACCGGGTCCTCGGGGCCAACGATCGCGTCGGTATCGGCTTCATCGGGTACGGATTGATCGGCAAGCAGCACATCATGAATTTCAAGAAGTCGTTCCCGGACGTCGACCGGGTGGCACTTTGCGACGTCTACAAGCCGCGCCTCGAGGAAGGCCTGGCGTACATGGAGAGCCCCAATGCCAAGGGCTACGGCGATTTTCGCAAGATGTACGAAAACAAGGACATCGATGGAGTGGTGGTGGCTACGCCCGACCACTGGCATGCCATGCTCACCGTCATGGCCTGCGCGGCGGGCAAGGATGTCTATGTCGAGAAGCCGCTCACGGTTTTCATCGACGAAGGCAAGTGGATGCTCCGGGCGATGAACAAGTACAAACGCGTGGTGGCGGTGGGCACGCAGCGAAACCACAATCCGGGCCATCAGGTGGCCAAGAAGATCGTCGGGAGCGGCTTGCTGGGCAAAATCCAGATGGTCAAGCTGGGAGCCGGCGGCCGCAACGTCTATCCGGGTTTCGGAAAGACGCCGGTGGAGAATCCGCCCGCCGATTTCGATTACGACCTGTGGCTGGGGCCGGCGCCTAAGAAGCCATATCAGAAACACCGCGGGTTGTACCACTTCCGTTGGTTCTGGGACTATTCCGGCGGCCAGTTGACCAACCTGGGGGCCCACAGTGTGGCTGCATTTCTGTTGGTCATGGGCGCCAAAGGTCCGACGAAGGTGGTGTCGTTCGGCGGACGCTTCACCCTCGAGGACGACGGCGAGACGCCCGATCTCCAAGATTGCCTCTACGAGTTTCCCGGGTTCATGATGACGATGGGCGTACGCGAAGCCAACGGGTACCGCGACTCCACGGGCTCGGTGGTCATGGGTGACAAAGGCAACCTGGTGCTGGGCTCGAACCAGGTGGTTCCGGAAATGCACGGCGATCCGGTCAACCAGATTCCACGGTTCCAGGGCCATCCGATCGGCGGTCCGGTGTACAGCGACACCAAGCCGGCGCCGTGGATCGAAGCTCAGGCGGGAACCGGCGGCAGAGGCGGTCCAGGCGGCGGCCGCGGGGCGGCAGGCGGCGCAGGGGGCGGCGAATCGATGGAAGACCAGATGTTCAACGCCAACAAGCGCGACTGGATCAGTTGTATCAAGTCGCGCAACAAACCGTTCTGCGATCTGGAGATGGGGCATCGAACGGCGGTCATCTGCAACCTCGGCAACATGTCGCTTCGCCTCGGCGGGCGGACCATTCACTGGGATCCCGAGAAAGAAGTGGTGGTGGGCGATAAGGAAGCTGCCGCCATGTGCACCAAGCAGTACCGGGCGCCTTGGGAGGGCATCCTCCGCAGCCTTATCAAGGTGTAACCTGAGATCTCCGGTGGCCGCGTTGGCCGCCGGAGACCATGAGGAGCTTAATGAAGCTACTTGCCGTTCCATTCATACTGGTGGGCATGGCCGCGACCGGCCTGCCCCAGACTCCCGCCGGACGAGCCGGCGCCGCCCAGCCGCCGGACACTTTGTTATCGCCTGAAGTGCGGGCGGACCGGACGGTCACCTTCCGCCTTCGCGCGCCCAAAGCCTCCGAAGTGACTGTGACCGGGGAATGGATGCTGGATTACCCGTCCAACCAGACCGCATTGACCAAGGGTAGTGACGGTGTCTGGAGTGTCACTGTCGGGCCGCTGGTTCCGAATATCTGCCTCTACAGCTTCACCGTGGACGGCATGACCATTGCGGACCCCATCAATCCCACGGTCAAATTGCGCGCCCGAACCTCCGCCAGCCTGGTTCTGGTCCCCGGCGGGGAGGCCTGGGAATTCCGCGACGTGCCGCACGGGGTAGTGAACATGATGTGGCACAAATCGGCGGTGCTGGATGGCGCCATGCGACAGGTCTTCGTTTACACTCCGCCCGGCTACGGCCAGAGCGGCTCCACGCGATACCCTGTTTTGTACCTCCTTCACGGCAACCAGGACGTGGCGGCGGGATGGACCTGGACGGGCGCCGCCAACCTGATTCTGGACAACCTCATTGCCGAAAAGAGGGCGGCGCCGATGATCGTGGTGATGACCAACGGGCACGCGGTTCCTTACGGCGCTTCCGCGGAGCCGGGCAAGAACAACGAGTTGTTCGAACAATACCTGCTCAAGGAAGTCGAGCCGATGGTGGAAGCGAATTACCGCGTTGCGGCGGGACGCATCAATCGGGCCATCGCGGGCCTTTCGATGGGAGGCGGGCAGGCGACCCAGATCGGACTGGGCCACGTGGACCGGTACGCGTGGGTGGGCATTTTCAGTTCAGGACCAGCCCAGAACTTCGAGACACGGTACAAAGCCCTGCTGGACGATCCGAAGACTACGAATGAGCGCCTCAAGCTGCTGTTCATCGGGGTAGGGAAAACCGATCCGGGATACGCTCGGGTGAAGCAGTTCTCGGAGATGCTGACGGCCCACAAGATCCAGAACGTCTATTGGGAGACGGAAGGCGCGCACGTCTGGCCGGTGTGGCGGAGATGCCTGGTGGAAACGGCCTCGCGGCTGTTCCAGAAGAGTCCATAGCGGGCGCAAGCCCGGCACGATGCGCAGAAGGTACGTCCGTGGACGAGGGATCAGCGTCGCTGGGTCTCGCCTTGTGAAGCAACTACCCGGCCACCAGCTCTTTCTCGAGGGCCTGATGCAGGAGCATCTTCATGTAGGTCTGGTACGGCAGACCCTTGCGGTCCGCGAGGCGTTGGGCGGCCTCTAGATCTCTCACAGGTATCCGAATGGTGACGCTCTTGGACTTCGGAATGCCCCGCAACAAGCGCCCTTCCTTGGCTGCCTTCTCGAATTGCTCCACGATGAAGTCGGGGTGGCCGTCCCACCAGGCCGCTTCTTCGGCTTCGCTCTCGAACTTCGGAATCGTGGCCGCTTGGGCCGTCTTCTTGCTCGCCATAGGTTATCGCTTCCTGAAGTAGAACTCCTCCTGCCGGAGGGTCAACCCAGCTCACCCCGCCAGCTTCAGATACGCGTAGATCAGCGGCAGCGAAAACAGCGTGCTGTCCACGCGGTCGAGAAGGCCGCCGTGGCCGGGCAGAATCGCGCCGCTGTCCTTCAGGCCGGCGCCGCGCTTCATGGCCGATTCCGTGAGGTCGCCAAGCTGGCCGGCGGCGTTGGCGGCAACCGTGAGCGCCACGGCCTGCGCCACGGCGACTCCCGGCACGAAGCGCAGCAGGTACGCCCCTGCAATCAGCACGGACGCGGCCATCGATGCCGCCGCTCCTTCCCACGATTTGTGCGGGCTCACCCGCGGCGCCATCTTGTGCCGGCCCCAGCGCCGGCCCACATAATATGCGCCCATATCGCCTACCCAGTTGACTAGCAGCGCGTACATCAGCCAGTGAGGATTCAGCTCGCGCAGGGGCATGGCGCACTTCCAGCAGCCGAAGATGTAGACGATGCCCGCCAGCAGCAGGGCCGCGCGGGGAAGCGATTTCGCCAGGTCGCCGGCGCGCATCGCCAGCGCCAGCAGGATGAGCGCGATGCCGAGGACCAGCAACCAGGTCTCCTGCCGCCAGGCCAGCAACAGCAGGCCGGCGCCATAGCCCAGCGGACCGGGCGCGCCGAAACCGTAAGCCTCCGCGACCCCGTTGAACTCGCGGTAGCACAGCAAAGCCACCGTCACCAGCACGGCGAGGAAGGCCCAGAAGTTGGCCCACAAAACTAGGTAGACGACAATGGGAATGAGCGCGGCCGCGGTGAGAACCCGCTTCATGACGAGCGAAGCGCTGCGATCCAAGTCTCGTTCGTGGCCTGGGCGTCGCCGTTGACTGGCGCACTGAGCCCGCCATAGCGGCGGTCGCGTTTCTGGTATTCCAGCACGGCCTCGAGCAGGTCCGTGCGCGTGAAATCCGGCCACAACGTTTCGGTGACGTACAGCTCCGAGTAGGCGATCTGCCAGAGCAGGAAGTTGCTGATGCGCATTTCGCCGGAAGTGCGGATCAGCAGGTCGGGATCGGGGCAGGAAGCCGTGTAGAGGTTGGTGGCAATCAGGTCCTCATCGAGTTTCAGCGATCCGATGCTGCCGTCGAGCCGCGCCATCTCGAGAATCGCGTTGACGGCGTCGACAATCTCCGCCCGCCCGCTGTAGTTGATGGCCAGGTTGACCAGCAGCCCGCGGTTGGCGGCGGTGGCGTCCACCGCGGCGTCAAGTTCGCGCCGGACCTGCGGGGGCAGCGCGTCCAGCCGCCCGATGGCCTGCAAACAGATGTCGTTCTTCTGAAGTTCGGGAAGCTCCTGCTTGAGGTAATAGCGCAGCAGCCGCCACAAAGTTTCGACTTCGGCCCGCGGCCGCTTCCAGTTTTCGACGGAGAAGGCGTATAGCGTGAGCACCTTCACGCCCAGGCGCGCGCAGGCCTCGACGGTCGAGCGGACGGGACCGATTCCCGCTTTGTGGCCGGCGACCCGCGGCAATCGCCGCCGGCCCGCCCACCTTCCGTTGCCGTCCATGATGATGGCGATATGCGCGGGCAGCCGGGCGGGATCGATCGCCTGGGCGAGATCCCAATCCCTCTCACCGGGCTGGAGCGATTCCAGTAAAGCCTTCATGCAGTAACTATTTATAGTACAACACGGCCATGCGCGTGGTGCGCGCTGGGGCGGAGGCTTACTCTTCGCGCAGCGTGCGTACAGGGTCGATGCGCGCCGCCCGCCGCGATGGCAGCCATGCCGCTGCCAGCGCCGCCGCCGAGAGAATCGCCGCGGCCGCCACGATGCTCCCCACGTCATGCTCGGGCACTTCGAACAGCAAGCCTCTCAACAGGCGCGTAGCGGCCAGCGAGCCTGCCAGGCCCAGACACAACCCCGCCGCGGTCCAGCGCGCCGCGTGCAGCAGAAACAGCCTCGTGATCGCCGGAGGCGTGGCCCCCAACGCCATGCGGAGGCCGACTTCGCGCGTGCGCTGGCTCACCAGGAACGCCACCACGCCGTAGATTCCGATGGCCGCCAGCAGCAGCCCGGCGGCGGCGAATCCGCTTAGCAGCAGGGCGTTGAATCGCGGCGTCTCGGTCAGCCTGCCGAAGCGCTCGCGCAGGGTTTCAATGGTCACGGGAAGGGTGGGGTCGAGGTCCGCCAGATCGGCACACAGCAGGTTGGCCATGGCCTGCGGCTGGAACGGGCCGCGGACCACCACGGTGGCCGCGCGCCAACCGTCGCCGGGTGCCTGGTTGCGGAAAGTGTCGTCGGGCGCGTGCTTGCGCAGCAGGTAGAACTCCGGATCGGGTTGTCTATCGAGGCCGAGATTGCGCACGTCTCCGGCGACCCCGACGACAGTGTGCCACGCGCCGCTGGCGCTTCTCAGCACGTGCGCGCCGATCGGGTTCCGGCCCCGGGGGTATCCCGGAAAGAGCCTCCGCGCCAGGGTTTCGCTCAAAACCATGGGGAGCTCCGGGGAGTTGCGGTCCCGCTCCGTGAATGCGCGGCCCCGCGGCACCGGAATCCCCATCGCCGCGAAATATCCGGGCGTGATGTACCTCCAGTCCACATAGCCGCCCGCGCCTTGCGGCAGGTCCGGCCGGCCCTCCACGTTGAGCGCGAAAAAGGGCATGGCGCGCGTGCCGCCGGAGGGTGGAATGGAATCGCCGATTCCGTAGACGGCGGTTCCGGCCAAGCGGTTCAGCCGGGCCTCCAGGCCATCGAAAAACGCCAGCAGACGGGCGTCCTGGCCGTAGGCCTTGCTTAAGACGAAGCGGGCCGACAGCGTATGTCCGGTGTCCACGCCCAGCGGGACCTTCTCCAGATTCCACAGTGATCGCAGCAGCAGGCCCGCACCGGTGGCCAGGACCAGCGAGGCCGCGATCTGCCCGGCAATCAGAAAGTGGCGTAACAGGCCGCGGGTGGTGACCACGGCGCGTCCGGCGGACAAGGTCTCGGCGGACGGACTTTCGAGGGCCGGCGCCAGTCCGAAAAGCGCGCCCGAAATGACCGAGAGCGCCACCGCGAAGAGCAGTACGCGGCCGTCGAGCGCCGCCTGGTTCAGCCTCGGAATAGCCCCGGGGGCGGACGCGATCAGCAACCGAAGCAAGACCCAGGCCAGGCCGCAGCCGGCCAGGGCGCCGATGCCGCCCAACAGCAGGCTTTCCGTCATAGCCTGGCGCACCAGGCGCGCGCGGCCCGCGCCGATGGCAGAGCGAATGGCCAGTTCCCGGCGCCGGCTGGCGGAGCGCGCCAGCATGAGGTTCGCCACGTTGGCGCAGGCGATCAGCAGGACCGCCAGCACCGCGCCGAACAGCGTCCAGGAAGCCAGCCGCACGTCCTCGACCTGGCGGTCGCGGAGCGAGCGCACCACCAGCTTGATCTCCCGGCGAACCGGCGCGGGTGCGTCCCTGCGCGCCTCTTCAAACAGTGGTTGCAGGGCCTCCCGCGCCTGCTGAACCGTCACTCCCCGCTTGAGCCGCGCGAAGACCCGGAAGGCGCGTCCCGAATGCTCCCGGCGCTCGTCCAGCGCTTCCGGAATGACGAGGTCGACCGGGCTGAGATTGAACAGCTCAAAATCCGGCGGCAGCACGCCGACAATCGTGGTGGGTTGCCCGTCCACGGGTATCGCCTTGCCGGCCACAGCGGGGTCCCCCGCGAAGCGGCTTTTCCAAAAACCGAACGTCAGCAGGGCGACTTTGGGGGCGTTCGGTCGATCCTCCTGCCGCGTGAAATTCCGGCCGATCAGCGGTTGAATGCCGAACGTGGGCAGAAACGTGGATTCCACCATGGCGCAGCGCAGCCGCGCGGGATTCGGCTCGGTGAGGTCGCAATCGGAAATGAAGCCGAACGAGGTGATGCTGGAAAACGGCGTCTGGTGCGCGCGAAACCGCACGTAGCCGTCGGCCATCAGGAACTCGTTGCGGTCCATGCTCGGAGCCAGCATCCCGAACGACACCAGGCGGCCGGAATCGGGGTAGGGAAGCGGACGGAACAGAATCCGGTCCACCACGCTGAAGACCGCCGTCGAGGTGCCGATCCCCAAGGCGATCGCCACCGCCGCCGCGATCGTGAAAACCGGCGCCCGGCGGAATCCGCGCAGCGCGTAGCGGATGTCCTGGAGGACGGTTTCGACCCAAGGCATGTCGGGAAGCCGGCGCATGTCTTCCTCCCGATAATAGACACCGCCGCTCTCATCGCAGTTCCAAGCCATCTGGTACGATGAAACTTCCCCTTCATTATGGCGTTGCGCTTTTACAACACGTTGTCACAGCGGGTGGAGGAGTTCTCGCCCGCGCGCGACAATACCGTCCGCATGTATACCTGCGGCCCCACGGTCTACGATTACGCCCATGTCGGCAACTTCCGCACCTTCACATTTCTCGACATTCTGCGCAAATGGCTGCGCGCCAGCGGATTCCGCCTCGACCACGTCATGAACATCACGGACGTGGATGACAAGATCATCCGCAATGCCGTGGCCCAGCACAAGACGCTGGGGGAATACACCGACATCTATACCAAGGCTTTCCTGGAGGACTGCGCCACGCTGCGGCTGGAGCGCGCCGAGCGCCTGGTCCCCGCCACGGAGCACATCGACGACATGGTCGGGGCGATCGAGCGCCTGGGCGCCGGGAACCACACCTACTCCAGCGACGGTTCGGTGTACTTCCGGATTTCCACCTTTCCCGAATACGGCAAGCTCTCGCACAACGATTTCAGCGGCAACCTGGCGGGCGCGCGCGTCGACGTGGACGAATACGAAAAGGCCGACGCCCGCGATTTTGCGCTGTGGAAAGCGCCCAAGGAAGGCGAGCCGTTCTGGCCCGCCGCCATCGGCCCGGGCCGCCCCGGTTGGCACATCGAGTGCTCCGTGATGGCCATCAAGTACCTCGGCGATACGCTGGATATTCACGCCGGCGGCGTCGATCTGATCTTCCCGCACCACGAAAACGAGATTGCGCAATCGGAATCGCTGACCGGCAAACCTTTCGCGCGCTTCTGGCTCCATGCCGAGTTTCTCATGGTGGAGGGCCAGAAGATGTCCAAGTCGCTTGGCAACTATTACACGCTACGCGACCTGCTCGACCGCGGCTACCAGCCGGAAGCCATCCGCTACCTGCTGGCTTCGGCGCCGTACCGCAAATCGCTCAACTTCACCTTCGACGGGCTGAAATCGTCCGCCATCGCCATCGACCGCCTGCGCAATTTCAAGCTGCGGCTGGAGACCGACCAGTACCCCGACGGCGTCAACGAACCGTTGCTGGCCCGCACGGCGCAGGCTTCGCAGGCATTTGCCGACAGCCTCGACGACGACCTCAACACCGCCGAAGCCCTGGCTGCGGTCTTCGAGTATGTACGCGACGCCAACAGCGCCATGGACTCCGGCGAGTTCCGCGCGGGCAACGCCGCCGCGGCGCTCGAGTTTCTCGACCGCTTCGATTCCATATTCGACGTGCTCAAGCCCACCGTCAACAGCGGCGAGCTCTCCGACGCGGAAATCGAGTCCCGTATCGCGGAGCGCGCCGCCGCCAAGAAAGCCAGGAACTTCGTGCTCGCCGACCAGGTTCGCGACCAGCTCCTGGAACAGGGCATTATCCTCGAGGACACCAAGTCCGGCGTGCGCTGGAAGAGGAAATCGAATTGAAGATCGAGACCCAAGCCGTCCACGCTGGCGATCGCAAGAAACCCGGCCCCCACGTTCCCGTCACCACCCCGATTCACACCGCCTCGAGCTACTTCTACGACTCCATGGAACAACTCGACCGCGTTGTCGGCCGGACGGAGCCGGGCTACAGTTACGCGCGCTACGACAACCCCACGAACGCGGCGCTCGAAGAGCTCATATCCGTGCTCGAGAGCGGCCACGGCGCGCTGGCCTGCGCCTCCGGAATGGCGGCCGTGCACATGGCCGTGGCCACCGCGCTGGTTGACCGGCGGAAATCCGTGGTGGCGGCCGATGCGCTCTACGGCGCCACCATCGGCCTGCTCACGAAGGTGCTCGAGCCGGCGGGCGTGGCGGTGCGGTTCACCGACGCGTGGGATCTCGAGGCCCTCCGCGCCGTGGTGGACGAAGCCCGCCCCGGCTGCATCCTGGTCGAGACCATTTCCAACCCGCTGCTGCGCGTGGCCGAGATCGACCGGATCGCCGAAATCGCGCGCCGGGCCGGCGCCGCCCTGGTGGTGGACAACACTTTCGGCACGCCGCTCGTGGTGCGTCCCCTCGAGTTGGGCGCCAACTTCACGGTTCACAGCGTCACCAAGTACCTGGCCGGCCACGGCGACGTGCTGGGCGGTATCGTGGTCTCGGACGAGCAGCACTTCGAGGCCCTGCGCGCCCTTTCCCGCGTCGTCGGTCCGGTGCTCGGGCCGTTTGAAAGCTACCTGACCATGCGCGGCATCAAGACTTTTCCGCTACGCATGGAACGCCAGTGCGCCAATGCGTGCCGTGTGGCCTCCTGGCTCGGCGCCCATCCCAAGGTGGAGCGCGTGTACTTTCCGGCCGACCCCGCGCATCCCGACGCCGCCGCCATCCGGCGCCTTTTTCCGGCCAACCTCTACGGCGGCATGGTGAGTTTCGAGATCAAGGGCGCGGGCAGGGAAGAGGTCTTCCGCTTCATGGACTCGCTCAAGCTGATCGTGCCCGCCACCTCGCTGGGCGATGTCCACAGCATGATGCTCTACCCGGTGATGAGCTCGCACCGCGAGATCTCGCCCCAGCACCGCGAGCGCATGGGTATCCGCGACAACCTGGTGCGTTTTTCCGCGGGCATTGAAGCCGTGGAGGACATCATCGGGGACCTGGAGCAGGGGTTAGCCAACTCCGGCGGGTAGGATCACGGCAGCGTTTCCAGCAGCCGGTCGATTTCGGAAGGACTGTTGTAAAAGTGCGGCGAGGTCCGCACCCACCCGGCTCGCGCCGCGGTGATCATGCCGGAGGCGCGCAGTTTCCGTACGATCTCCGCGGCCTCGAGCGGCGGCTTGCGGAAGCTCACAATGCCCGCACCCGTTTCCGGTGTTCGATCTCCCAACAGTTCGTACCCACGCGCCTGGACGCCCTGGGCAATCCGATCACCGAGATTTTGGATAACCGGGGCGATTTCTCCTACGCCAACTCCAAGTAAAAACTCAATTGAAGCCTTCAATCCAAAACATCCAATGGTATTTAGCGTTCCACACTCGTATCGGCCAGCATCCGGCCTCAAGGTCATGTCACGGGAGGCGTAGTCGTCGTGCCGCGCCACGTTGGTCCAGCCGAATTCCACAGGCTCCACGCGGTCCTGCAGTGCTTGGTTTATGTAGAGGATGCCGCACCCTTCCGGCCCCAACAGCCACTTGTGACCGTCGGCGGCCAGCGCATCCACCCCACAGGCGCGCACATCGAGCGGAAACGCGCCTAACCCTTGTATGGCATCTACTAAATAAATGCATCGGTTACGCCTGCAAATCTCACCAATTGCTTGAATGGGAGCCCGCCGTCCGCTCAGGAATTGCACAAAGCTGATGGCCAAGAGGCGCGCGCCCTTAGTGGCTTGGTCGATGCAGTCCAAAGGGTCCGCGACGGAAAGCCACCTGACCTCGATCCCTTTCTCTTCCAACCGCTTCCAGGGGAAGTAGTTGGCCGGAAACTCCTCGCGGAACCCCACCATTCGGTCCCCCGGCTTCCAATCCAGCCCCATGGCCACGGTGGCGATGCCTTCCGACGTGTTCTTGACCAGGGCGATTTCCGACCGGTCGGCCCCGATCAGTTTGGCTGCCGCCACCCGCAGTCCCTCGTAGGCGGCCAGCCACTCGCCATAGTGCAGGCTGCCGAAAGTGAGGCAATCGTCCGCCAGGCGCTTCATGGCCTCCGCCGCGGGCTTCGACAGCGGCGCTACGGCCGCGTGATTCAAATAGATCAGGCGCTCGCGAACCGGGAACTGGTCCGCGTACCGCTGCCACAGCGGCAGCCCGGCCGCGCGATCTTGAACAGATTCGGAATTCATTCCTTTTAGAATACGTTGATCACGGGTCAGCGATTAGCCCCAGGCGGCGCCCCAACTCGCCTGGCGGGCGGCGCGGAAGGCCTGGCGGTCACTCCGCGGCGCGCGCACCGTTCGCACACCGCCCGGCGCGCAAGTCTCCAGTTCGATCAGTCCGGGCCGCTGGCGCGGGCGCCGGATGATGCGCGATGCAGGCAAGTCCGCCGGCTCGCGCGCCACCGCGACGTAACTGAACTTTTCGTCTTCGTAACACAGCTCCGCATCTTTGATCCGGCGATGGAGGGACGAGCGCTCCGCGCGCGCCGCGAAATGGCACCAGTCGGGTGCGGCCAGCGGGCACGGCGTGGCGGCGGGGCAGGGCGCCACCATGCGCGCGCCGGCTTCCAGCAATGCCTCGCGCACCTTGAGGATCAGCGCAGATCCGCGCGGCGTGCCCGGTTCGATGGCCACCAGCGCTACGCGCGCGGCCTGCCACAAGCGCGCCGCCAGAGGCTCGGCGATTTCGCCCAGCGAGTAAGCCGCCATCACCAGGTCGTGCGGCGGAAGGGCATTTATGCGCGTGACGTCTTCCAGCATGACGGCGGCTTCGGGCAGCCACTGGTGCGCGGCGGCGGCCAGCGCGGAATCGCGCTCCACCATGGTGATGGTCTGGGCTTCCGGAAAGCACTCGCGCGCGGCCAGCGACGCTCCGCCGGCTCCCGCTCCGATGTCGAGCACGCTCAAGATGGGGCGCGCTCCCAGGCGCTGCCGCAACTCGCGCAGCACGGCGTGAGCGGCGGCGAAGGTCGCCGGCATGCGGGTCACCAGGTAGGCGGCCGTGCGTGCGGGGTCCGGCAGGCGCACGGCGCGGCTTTCGCGGTAGGCCTCCGACATCGCCGATGCCGCGTGCTTGAGCGTCGGAAACCCGACCGCCTCGGCCCGCTCTTCGATCATGCGCCTGACGCGAATCGGCAGTTGCACACTTTCATCATGCACCGGTCTTGAACGAGAAGAACCCGCTCACGTTCTCCCAAAGCAATTGCGGAAAGCTCTTGTCGAGGTAGGACCGGATGGACACGTAGCACTCGTCGCACTGGTTGCGGCTGGTGAATTCGCGGATCATGCGGGTGCGCTCTTCGAGCGGGTAGCGGTGGAACTGCATGGAACACGGCTGCAAGGCGCCATCGGCGGTCACCACCAGGAAGCGCAGGCCGGCCTTGCAGCCGGGGGTTCCGCCGTTGGCGAAGTAGCGGCGCGTGGCTGCGAGCGTGGTGGGCGCGTTGGCGATCCAGTTGGTCTGGTCGCGGCGCGCCTCCACGCGGTCCAGGTGCGCGTTCAATTGCGCAAGCTGTTCGGGCGTGTTGAGGAAGTGGTCGCGGCAGCCGGTGCGCCGCGTCGAGTACGCGCTATAGCACAGGTTGACGCCCCACTCGCGGGCCTTGTCCGCAATGGCGCCGATCTCACCCACGTTCTCGCTGGTGATGCAACTGTTGAGCACGATGTCGTCGTGCCCCAGCTTCGCCATGCGCGGAACCAGGCTCTCGAGATGCCGGTAGAGGCCCGGATAGGCGCGGAAATCGTCATGCCGCTCATCGGGGAAATCCAGGCTGACGGAAAACTGGTCGATGCCGGCCTCGCGCAGCGCCAGGTACTTCTCCGGGGTCATGAGCGACCAGTTGGAAACCAGAATGGCGTACGGCAGCTTGGACCCGCCCTTGATGTGGCGGACAATTTCGACCACGTCGTCGCGCAGCAGCGGCTCGCCGCCTGACACCTGCACCACGCAAGGGCGCAGCGCCCGCATGTAGCGGCGGTATTCGGCGGGCTTCCGATTGCGCGATTCATCGCGCGGCCCGCCGTGGTCGCAATGCTTGCAGAAGCACGTGCAGGCGTCCGTCACCTCGAACGAAACCACGATGGGGCGTTCGGCGATCCAGTTGAGCGACCCTCGCCCGATAATCCGCAGCGATTCGATGAGGGGGACCTTGCGCAAACGACAAGCCTCGAAGAAAAACGATGGTAACATGCCGCGCCGCGGGCTTGCGATTTCTCGTGACGCTGTTATGCCATATCGGCTATACTTAAGAAGTGCCGGACATTCAGCGAGCCATCAAGGAGTTGCAGGAGACCGCTATCATGATGAGCGGTATTCAATCGCGGCAGGCAGAGCTGCTGAAACAGCACGCCGAATGGTCGCATTCCCACGACCTTGCGATGACCCAGGCCCGCGAGCGCGGCCGGGAGACCGACGAGCGCATCGATAAGCTCGTGATCGCTATCGGCGAGTTGCTGCGGAAAGACGGCAAATAGCAGCTCATGCCGCACACGCTGACTACACGCGCCGCTCGCAAGATGGCGGCCGCGCGGAAGACGTACGGCGGCCCTCGCGGCGTCAGTATGCCCTGCGGATGGTGCGGCAAGCCAATGACCGCCAGCCAGATGCGGAAGCACTTTACGGATTGCCCCAGGAGGCCCAATGATTAACCCCGAGGAATTGGCGATCTGCAGGAGGCGCGGGCACGAGACGCGGATGCTCGACGATCAATGGGAGCGGTGCAAGTGGTGCGGCAACCACCGAAGGACGAAGAGAGCCCGTTCGGGCGCGGGCTGAAATGATGAGAGTCGCCATGTCCGGCGACCAAGCCCTCATCCAAATCGTGGATGCCGCGTTGGCCGAGGCGGCGCGCAAGAGCGGGCCCTGGCTGGTCTGCCGCCCCGGCTGCACCGAATGCTGCCTGGGACCTTTCCCCATCACCCAGCTTGACGCTCGAAGGCTGCGAGAGGGTCTGGTGGAACTCGAACGGCGCGACCCGCAGCGCGCCGCCGGTGTCCGCGAACGGGCACGCCAGGCTGTAGCCGCCACCACGGACGATCAGCCGTGTCCGGCGCTCGACCCTTCGACCGGAACGTGCGACCTCTACGCCGCGCGCCCCATCACCTGCCGCATCTTCGGCCCGCCGGTGCGCTGCGGCTCCGAGGCCGTGGGCGTCTGCGAGCTGTGCTTCCAGGGCGCCAGCGACGAAGAGATTGCCGCTTGCCAGGTGGAGGTCGATCCGCTGCTGGAATCCCAATTGTCAAATGAAGTTGAGGAAAGCACCGGCGCGCGCGGCGAAACCTCGGTGGCTTTCGCGCTGGTCACGGCGCAATGAGCATCCGGCACGCGCTGGCGATCCTGGGGCTTTGGGCCTTCGCACTGCTGGCGTATTCCAACTCCTTTCGGGCCGGCCTCTCGCTCGACAATGCCTGGGTGATTCAGGAAGATTCCCGCATACAAGCCGCCACATCCGAGAATGCGCGCCTGATCCTGACGCAGGATTATTCGTACAAGAACTCGTCCAGCGGGCTATATCGTCCGCTGACGACGTTCTCCTACCTGCTGAACTACACCATTCTCGGCGGCGGTTCCCATCCGGCTGGCTACCATTGGGTCAATTTCGCGCTGCACGCCGTGAACATCCTGCTGGTCTATTGGCTGGGCTTGCTGCTGTTCCAGGAGATGGGACCCGCATGGGCGCTGGCGGCGGTCTGGGCGCTTCATCCCATCCTCACCGAATCGGTCACCAACATCGTGGGCCGCGCCGATCTGCTGGCCGGTTTCGGGGTGCTGGCGGGTCTGCTGTGCCACGCGAAAAACGCGGCTGCTTCCGGCCGGCGCAAGCTGGCGTGGCTGGCGGCGCTGATGCTGGCCGCCACCATCGGGATGTTCTCGAAGGAAAGCGCCGTGGTGCTGCTGGCGGCGATGGTGATTTTCGACTTCACGTTCGGAACGGGCGGAGCACGCGCCCGCTGGGCCGGATATGTCGCGGTGGCGCTGCCAGTTGCGCTCTTCTTGTACGTTCGTTCCCGGGTCTTTGCGGGACTTGCCGCGGCGCCGGTTCCGTTCACCGACAACCCTCTGGTTGGCGCTGGTTTCTGGACTGCGCGGCTCACCGCCGTCAGGGTGATCGGCAAGTACCTGTGGCTGCTAGTGTGGCCGCGCGATTTGTCCTGCGATTACTCCTATAACCAGATCCCGGCAGCCGATGGTTTTGCCGCCCTGGCGGTTTGTGCCGCCGCTGCCGCGGCTGCCATCTTTTGCTACCGCCGGCACAAGGCGGTGTGCTTTTTCATCGCCTTCTTTTTCGCGGCTCTGGCGCCTACTTCCAACCTGGTGATTCTCATCGGCAGCATCATGGCCGAGCGGTTTCTGTATCTGCCCTCGGTGGGCTTCGCCGGTTGTCTGGTTTGGGCGATCTATAGGCGGCCGCGCATTGCGCCCGCCGTGCTGGTCCTCATCAGCGCGGCGTTGGCCATCCGTACGTACGCCCGCAACATCGACTGGCTCGATGACCAGAGCCTCTGGGCCAGCGCCGCCAAGGTGTGCCCCGCCAGTTACAAGACACGCCTGCATCTGGCGACTGCGCTGGTCGGACCCAAGGGAGAACGGATAGACCGCGCCATCGGCGAGGTGGACCGGTCGCTCGCTATTCTCGATGGCCTGCCCGACGATCGAAACGTCCCTCAGGCTTACGCCGTCGCCGGTTTCATGTACATCATGCAGGGCGACTTGCTGGCCGCCAACAACAAGCAGTGGTATCAAAAGGCGTTGGATGTGTTGTTGCGCGGCGAGAGAGTCGATCGCGTCTCCGCCGAGGAACTGCGGCGCGAAAACCAATTGCGCGGCGTCGCGACATCCGCCTCGGGCTGGTATCCCTTGTATCTGGCGCTGGGCGACGCGTACCTTCGCCTGTCCGATCCGCGCCAGGCCATGGAAGCGTTCGAGTATGGCCGCATCCTCCGCCCGGCGCCGGAGTTTTTCGAGGACATGTCGGCCGCCTGGCGCGCCATGGGAGACCCGCAACGGGCCGCCATCACGCTGATTGAGGGACTGATTGTAGACAAGAGTCAGACCAAGCTGGCTTCCGAGTTGGTGGCTTTGTACCGGCAGACCGATCCGGGGAGCTGCGCACTCAGCCTGGACCCGGCCTGTCCTCTGGTGCACGACCAGGTCTGCACAGCCTTCCGGAACGTGAAGCGGCTTTACATGCGGATGGGACAAGAGCCCCTGGCCGCCGGCATCGGGCGGAGGGCCGTAAGCGAGGCGGGCTGCCCCGCGGAGCTTCAGTGACTGACACACGCGTCCCAAGGCGCGGGGGTGCCCTCTGGGCCCTGCGCCGCGTGGACGCTGGTGTCTGTCACTGAATTTTCTACTTCCACTTGATGTTGCAGCCGATGCTGGGTTTCTGGCGCGGGTGCACCGGCCTGCCGGCGAGTACGGCGTCGATGGCGGCCCGCAGATCGGCGCCGGTCACCGGTATCCCGTTTCCTGGACGACTGTCATCGAGCTGGCCCCGGTAGACCAGATGCCGGATCTCGTCAAAGAGGTAGAAGTCCGGTGTGCAGGCGGCCTGATAGGCGCGCGCCGCCTCCTGAGTTTCGTCGTAGCAGTACGGATAGGTGAGATCAAGCTCTTTCGCCATCGCGCGAAGCCCGTCCGGCGCATCGTCGGGATATTGGACCGCGTCGTTCGACGAAATGGCTACGATACCCAGCGGCTTTGCGGCGTAGTCCTTTCCCATCCGCGACAATTCGTCTTTGATGTGTTTCACGTAGGGGCAATGCCGGCAAATGAACATCACCAGCAGCCCTTTCTTGCCGGTGAAAGTCTCCAGGCGGATGGTCTGGCCGGAGACGACGTCCGGCAGTCGAAAATCGGGGGCGGGAGTTCCCAGCCCGAGCATGGTGGATTCGGTAGCTGCCATGGTTCTGACTCCAGAATATCAGCCGCCCTGCGCGGGTTCCGACAGGACCTCCCGCACCTTGGCGGTCAGTTGCGCGGGGGAGAATGGTTTGGGCAGATAGGCCACGCCCGGATCGAGCAGGCCTTCGTGCGCAATCACGTTGGCCGTGTATCCCGAGATGTACAGGATCTTCAGCGAAGGACGAAGCGCCAAAAGCCGCGTGGCCAGTTCTCTTCCGGTCATGCCCGGCATCACCACATCGGTGATCAGCAGGTGGATTGGCCCCGGGTCCCGCTCGCACAGCGACAACGCCTCGCTTCCATTAGGGGCTTCGAGGAGCCGATACCCCTGGCTTTTCAGCACCGCCAGCGTCAGTCTCCGCACTTCCGTCTGGTCCTCGACCACGAGCACGGTTTCGGTGCCTCGCGGAGTCTCCGCCGCCGCAACTGGCGCTGGGAGCGGCTCGGGGGCTCCGCCGGCCCTGGGAAAATAAACCTTGAACGTCGAGCCTTTGCCGGGTTCGCTATAGACCCAGATCCAACCGCCGCTCTGTTTCACGATGCCGTAGACCGTGGGAAGACCCAGGCCGGTTCCCGCTCCGGTGCCTTTGGTGGTGAAGAAGGGCTCAAAGATGTGTTCCATGACCTCCTGGGTCATCCCCGCTCCCGTATCGGTGATGGAGAGGAGGACGTAAGGCCCGGCTTCCACGCCGGCGTGCTGCGCGGCATAGCCCTCGTCCAGATCGGTGTTCAACGTTTCTATGACGATCCGGCCGCCCTCCGGCATGGCATCGCGGGCGTTGACCGCCAGGTTCATGAGAACCTGGTTCATTTGGCTTGGATCCGCCATCACGGAACCGAGGCTCGGATCGAGGCGCGTGATAATTTCGATGTCTTCGCCGATCAGCCGGGAAAGCATCTTGCCGGCCTCGGCGACTACGTCGTTGAGGCTGATGACCCGTGGCTCGGCCACCTGCTTTCTGCTGAACGCCATGAGCTGTTGGGTGAGCGCCGCCGCCCGATTGCCCGCCAGGAGAATCTCTCCCACTGGCTCGCGCAGCGGATCGCCGGGGCCCATCTCGTCCAGAAGCATGGCGCAGTAACCGTTGATCACGGTCAGATGATTGTTGAGGTCGTGGGCGACCCCGCCTGCCAGCCGCCCGACGCTCTCCATCTTCTGCGCTTGCAGCAGTTGGCGCTCCAGATTGCGCCTTTCGTCTTCCGCCCGTTTCTGCCCGGTAATGTCCTGGACGAGAGCGATGAAGTGCAGAGGATCTCCGGAGGGCGAGCGGAGCAGCGACGCCGTCAGGTTTACCCAAATCACGCCGCCGTCTTTTCGGAGGTAGCGCTTTTCCATCGCGCAACTGGGCAACTCACCGCTCAACAGTTGCGCCAGGCGCTGTTCGGTTCGATCGACGTCGTCCAGATGGGTGATCTCGCGGATCGTCAGTTGAAGCAGTTCCTCCCGCGAGTATCCCGTAATCTCGGAGTATCGCTGGTTCAACTGGACGAACCGTCCGTCCAGGGATGCCTGAGCCATGCCGATGGCGGCCTGCTCGAAGATCGCGCGAAAACGGGATTCGCTTTCTTGCAGCGCCTGCGTAGTCCTCTCTTCGAGCGCCCGGCGCTCGATTTCCGCCTCGTAGCGCTCCCGGTAGAACAGGAATTGCTGGCGCCGCCACCAGAGCACGATGATGGCGCCCACCGCCAGAATCAGCGAAACCGCACCCAGGCCCAGCACCAGCGAGAGCCGGCGAACAGGCGCTTGCACCTCGTCCTCGTCCATCTTGGCGACCAGGTACCACGGCGTATCGGGAACGCGCCGGACGGCGGCGAACACCGGCACGCCCCGATAATCCAGCGCTTCGATGTTCCCTTCCTTGCCGCGCACGGCCTCGACCGCCGCAACGTCCGTCTGGCTCATGGGGACTCTGAGGTTGACCGCCGAATTCTCACGGCCGCGAAGCCGGTTCAAGTACACGGCCTCACCGCCATCCCGGCGAACCAACACCGTTTCCCCGCTCGCACTGGCGACCGGCCAGGTTTGGAGGAGCGGGTACACGTATGTCTCGGGATCTATGCCGAGTGCCAGCACGCCGAATGCCGCCGGATCGGGGGCGAGTCTCAGGGCCAGGTTCAGTGCGAGATGGACCGGTCCGAAAGGTGAATCGCGGTGAAAGTCCCGAACCACGACATCGCTGGCCTGGAGCGTCTGCTCGACAAGTGTACGAAGGCGTTCATCGTTGCCGAACCTCGGTCCTACCGAGAGGACCAGCCTTCCCTGCCGGTCGAGGAGCCGGACGCTCGGGTAACGCAGGTGTTTCGACAGCGCGTCCATCCAGGCGTAAACATCGGCCCGCTCGGACGCGTTGGCCTTTCCCGCCAGAACACGCCGGATTACGGTCAAAGCCATGCGGTCCGCCAGAATGGCGCGCGCGTCGCCAAGCCGCCTCGTCCGCCACGTGGATAGCTCCCTGACCTTGATGTCGGCGATGGTGAGAAGCTGGTTGCGGACGTCCTGCTCGACGGTGTCCTTTTGTTCGATGTGAAACCAGTACGCCATCGCGCCGATGGCGATGGCTAGAAGGACGAACAGGGCGAGAAGCTGATACGGAACGCGGGGCGAAGAACTGGATCTCATGCCCTCACTCGAAGCAGATAGTTCTCAGCGTAGCAGAACTCAAGCCACATCCACCCAGGCGTGTTTCCGGTGGCTGTCCATCTCCGCCTGGAGGATCGTGAGCGTCCGCAGGCCGTCGGCGAACTGCGGGTACTCGGGTTCGGAGCCAGGCTCCTCGATCGACCGGTAGAAGCGGCGGAACACCTGCTTGAAGGTGTCGTCGTAGCCTTCGCTGTGGCCGCCCGGCAGATCCGCGTAGGAGCGCGCGCGCTCTTTCAGCAGCGACGGGTCCTTGATGATGATCTGGTTGTTGGTGTTGCGGTTGCCGATCCACAGCTCGTCGGGGCGCTCCTGGTCCCAGGCCACGCCGGCTTTGGTCCCGTAGATCTCGATGTTCAGACGGTTCTTGCGCCCGGCCGAAACCTGGCTGGCGGTGAAGGCGCCGCGCGCGCGGTCGCCCATGCGGAACGCCACGGCGCCGAAATCCTCGGTGTCGATGGGCGTCTCGATGTAATCCTCGGGCTTCAGCATCTTGCCGGCGAACGTCTCCACCGGTCCCTTGGGACGCTTGTGGGTTTTGTGGTAGGTCTGGAGATCGGCGCACACCGAGGTGATGCGCAACCCGGTGACGTGCTCGGCCATGTCGCACCAGTGCGAGCCGAGGTCCGCCAGGCAGCGCGACGGGCCGCTGGTTTTGGAATCGAGGCGCCAGTTCCAATCGGTGTCGTAGAGCAGCCAGTCCTGGGAATAGGTGCCCTGGACCACCAGGATCTCGCCCAGGTCGCCATCCTCCCGCATGCGGCGCATGTGCTGCACCATGGGGTAGAAGCGCAGGTTGTGGAAGGTGCAATTGCGGCGCTGGGTCTCGCCCGCCAGCGCCACCAGCCTGCGCGCCTCCTCCACCGAGGTGGCCAGCGGCTTCTCGCAAATCACGTGCTTGCCAGCCTGGAGCGCGTCCTTGGCCATGGGGAAATGCATGAAGTTGGGTGTGCAGATGTGCACCGCGTCGACGGCCGGGTCTTCCAGAATCCTGCGGTAATCCGAGTCGATTTTCTCGACGTGGAATTCGGCGCCCAGCCGCGCCGCCTTCTCCACCTCGCTTTCGCCGATGGCATACACCTGGACGTAGCCCAGCCTGCGGATGCCTTCCAGATGGACGCGGCCCACGAAACCGGTGCCGAATACCGCTGCTTTGAATCGATGCATAATTTCCTCCGACAAAAGTGTGGTCTGGGCAGGCTAAAGCGTGCCCCACCATAATCTAACGCAAAAGTTGTTAGATTGGTATCACGCCGTCATGCGGGTTAGGATCCGGTTTGCCAGACGTTCCAGGACCGCCACCAGGCGCAGGAGAGACCAGCGAATTGCCCTGGTGGTGGCCGCGCTGCTGACGCCGGCCGCGGTCATCGCCGCGGCGCTCGGATTGTGGCGCATCGCCGCCGACCTGAACTGGGCCAACAATTTTGCCATCCCCTCCGGGATCTTCTCTCATTGGCAGGTATGGCTGGGCGCGGCCGCCGCGCTGCAGTTTTGCTCGCGCATTCTGAACCGGTACGGGAAAAGCGCGGGCCGCGCCACCTCCTGAAGGCCGAAACCGTTTTGATATTCTAATTCTTAGAGACCCGCCATGCGATACGCCCGGTACCCGTCTAGGAGTTCCTTCTTCTACGGATACTTCCCCGCTGGAGTCAAGTGGCTCCTGATCGTCAATACGGCGGTTTATATCCTGACCGGTCTGGCGCCGCGCTCCTTCGAAGCCGATATCGCGGTGCTGGCGCTGGCGCCGGTAGCGGTGGTCTACCACTTGGCCTTCTGGCAACTGGCGACCTACCTGTTTCTGCATGGCGGCGTGTGGCACCTGCTTTTCAATATGCTCACGCTGTGGATGTTCGGCGTGCCGTTGGAGCAGGATTGGGGCACACGGAGGTTCCTCAAGTACTACTTCCTGTGCGGAATCGGCGCGGGCCTTTGCGATGTGGCGCTGCATGCGGCGATGGGCGACTGGGGCACCCGCACCATCGGCGCGTCGGGCGCGATTTTCGGCTTGCTGCTGGCCTTCGGCGTTCTGTATCCGAACCAGACGGTGTTGATGAACTTCCTGTTCCCCATCAAGGCCAAGTACATGGTCATCATCTACGGGGTGATCGAGCTTTGGATGTCTATCGGCCCCAACACCGGCGTAAGCAGCATTGCCCACCTGGGGGGCATGCTGTTCGGGTACGTGTACCTGAAGGGCCGCTGGCCGGCCTGGCGCATGCCCGACGCGCTCGGCGCGTACCGCCAGTGGAGGCTCCAGCGCGCCAAGAGGAAGTTCCAGGTTTACATGCGAAAACAGGGCGGGCGCGGGCCGTGGGTCAACTGATCCGCAACGTCAGTGCCGGTTGGCGCGTCTTCTGATATAGTGACACCAGAAGCACGCCTATGCGACCCTCCAGAACCCTCATGATGTGTGGCGCCGCACTGCTGGCGGCGGCCGGGTTGTCGATCGGTCAGGAGCAGGGGCCTGTGCGCGACCCCAGCACCACGGTCGCCAAGCCCAAGAAAGCGGACGCCGGCAACAATGCCGGCGAGTCCGACCTTCCCCCCATTCCCTCGCGCCTGAAGAAAGACAAGGTGGACATCGGCAACCTGCCCAGCTTCAAGAGCAACGTGGACATCGTCACGGTGGACGTGGCGGTGGTGGACAACAAGGGCCACTTCATTCCCGGCATTCCGCCCGGAAACTTCCGCGTGCTGGAAGACAACGTGCCCCAGCAGATCCGCGGGGTCAATATGGGCGAAGCGCCCATGACCGTGGCCATGGTGATCGAGTTCAGCAACCGGTTCCAGCAGTATTGGGGACCGGCCTGGTATCAGACGCTGCAGCTCGCGTGGGGTTTCGCGTCGACCCTGAAGCCGGAGGATTACGTGGCCGTGGTGGCCTATGACCTGCGCACGGAAATCCTGGCGGACTTCACTACCGATCGGAGCAAGGTGCAGGAAGCGCTGAGCCGGCTTCAGATTCCCGGGTTCTCCGAGTGCAACCTGTTTGATGCGATCACCGATACGGCCGATCGCATGTCCGGAATCGAGGGGCGCAAAGCCATTGTGCTGATCGCTTCGGGCATCGACACCTTCAGCAAGATCACCTTCGACCAGTGCCGCAAGTCGTTGCAGCAATCCGGCGTGCCCATCTATGCCATCGGCCTGATGCAGACCCTGCGCGAGCTGATCGACGCGCGCGGAGGCATGGGATCCATCCAGCGCATGGACTTCCTCCAGGCCGATAACGAGATGCGGACTTTCGCCAAGGAGACCGGCGGCCAGTCGTTCTTCCCCCGCTTCCAGGGCGAATATCCCTCGATTTTCGGGCAAATCCACCAGGCGTTGCGCAACCAGTACGTAATCACCTACTCTCCCAGCAACAAGGCCCACGACGGCAGCTTCCGCAAAATCAAAGTCGACCTGGTGAACCCCGCCACCAACGAACCGCTGCCCGTGAAGGACGAGAAGGGCAAGCCCATCAAGTACCAGATCGTCGCCAAGGTTGGCTACAAGGCGCCCCGCGAAGTGGAATAGCGCCGGGGCCAGACACCCGCGGGGGGCCAGACACCCGCGTCCCAAGGCGCTTTTTTTGCGCCGCGTGGACGCTGGTGTCTCTTCCGAAAATGGAACGTAAGTTGTTGATTCCCCGTGCCGGACAGAATCCATTTTCATCGTGTGTTGTGAGCCGCCGCGGCTCATAGAGCAGGACTGTCCCCGAATTTTCTGTCCCCGAACCTTCCCCCGAATTTTCCGAATTTTCGCACAGCGCGTGCGTTTTCGCACACTGGGCTGCCTGGATTCCGGGGCAACGTCCGCCCGATTTGTCAAGCACTGAATCTGGCGATTTTACAAGATGATGCAAGAGCGTTGACAGGCACGTTACAGGTCTGTTACTCTCGCACGGTTGCAGCATGAAGACCCCGGCTCCGCCCCACCCCAACATTCTGCTGGTGGACGACAATCAGGATGGATTGCTCGTCCGTCGATCGGTGCTCGAAGAACTGGGGTACGGTGTATCCATCGCCCGCAATGGGGAAGAGGGCCTCAAACTTTTTGAGAGCGCCAACTTCGACGTGGTGGTGACGGATTACCGGATGCCTCGCATGAACGGGGCGGAACTGATCCAGCGGATTCGCAAACTGAACCCCAACGCGCGCATCATTCTGCTCTCCGGCTTCGTGGAGGCGCTGGGGCTGACGGAGGAGAATACCGGCGCGGATGTCGTCATCGCCAAGAGCTCGAACGAGCCGGCGCACCTGACGCGCTGGGTCAAGCGCCTGCTGAACCGCGCCGCGCGCAAGCCTCCCGCCACGCAGAAGATCGCTCCCGCGCGAGCCAAGGCGGCGAGCGGCTGAAATCTGGCACACTGAAAGCGTGCCCCGTCCTTTTCTTCTGGTTGTAGCGTGCCTGTCGGCGGCCCTCGCGGCCGCGCCCGCCTCCCGCCGGAGCCCCAGTCCCCCGAAGCCGTCCGCCGCGGCGAAGGCGTCGTCCACCGTCCGCCACTGGATGCGCGGCATGACGTTGCGCGATGAAGTGGCGCAGTTGATCTTCATCCCGTTCCAGGGCGCGCCGCCGAATTCGCGGTCGCGCGAGTACCGGAACTTCGCGCGACTGATTCGGGAGACCAAGGTCGGCGGCGTGGTCCTGACCAATGCGTCGAACGGCCGGGTGGTGCGGAAGGCCGAGCCCTACGCGCTGGCGGCGTTTCTGAACCGCGTGCAGCGCATGGCCGGAGTGCCGCTGCTGGTGGGTGGAGATTTCGAGCGGGGCGCCTCGATGCGCGTGGAAGGAACCACCGTCTTTCCTCATGCTATGGCGTTTGGGGCCGCGGGAGACCCGGCCTTTTCGCGCTTCGAGGGTGAAATCACGGCGCGCGAGGCGCGGGCGCTGGGCGTTCACTGGGTCTACTACCCGGTGGCCGACGTCAACAACAATCCCGACAACCCCATCATCAACATTCGCTCGTTTGGCGAGAATCCCCGGGAAGTGGCGGCGCACGTGAAGGCCTTCATCGAAGGCGCGCATTCCGACAAGCGCAATTTCGTGCTGGCCACCGCCAAACATTTTCCGGGCCACGGCGACACGGCCGTCGATTCGCACATGAACCTGGCCACCATCAACGCCGACCGCGAACGGCTCGAGCGCCTGGAATTGGCGCCGTTCCGCGCGGCCATCGAAGCGGGCGTGGATTCCATCATGACCGCGCACATCGCCGTGCCCGCGCTGGCGCCGCCCGATTTGCCCGCCACGCTCTCGCCGGCCATCCTCACGGACCTACTGCGCAACGAGATGGGCTTCAAAGGCCTGGTGGTGACGGACGCGCTCGAGATGGGCGGCATCGCCAAAGGCTTTAACGGGGCCGAGGCGGCCGTGCGCGCGCTCGAAGCCGGGGCCGACGTCCTGCTCATGCCGGCGGATCCCGAGGCCGCCCTGAAAGCCGTCGTGGCGGCGGTGGAGAGCGGGCGGCTCACCCGGCGGCGCATCCAGCAGAGCGTGGCCGCGATTCTTTCGGCCAAGGAGCGTGTGGGCCTCGAGCGGAAGCGCTTCGTGGACCTGGAGGCCATCGGCGACGTCGTCGATTCTCCCGAAGCATCCCAGCGCGCGCAGGAGATTGCCGGCCGCGCCGTCACCCTGGTGCGCAACGGCGGCAGTCTCGTCCCGCTGGCCGCGCCGGAGCGCGCCTGCTACGTGGTGATGGTGGAGAACCGGTACTCGTCCGACGGGCAGGTCTTTGCCCAAGAGGTTCGCAAACGTGCGCCCCGGGCGGCCGTCGCGTCCCTCGACGCCTCTATGTCGCGCGATGCGCTGGAAGATGCCATCCGCGGACTGCCCGCGTGCCAGAGCTACGCGGTGGCCGCGTTCGCCGCCGTGAGCGCCTACCGCGGCTCGGTGGGACTGGCGGGCGGGTTGCCGCACGCCGTGGAAACTCTCGTCGCCTCGGGCCAGCCGGTGGCGCTGGTGGCGCTCGGCAATCCGTACCTGCTGCGCAATTTCCCCGGCGTGACCGCGTACCTGGCCACCTTCAGCAACGTGCCGCCGTCGGAGGTGGCGGCGGTCCAGGCGCTGTTCGGCGAAATCGACATCCGCGGCCATCTGCCGGTTTCCATCCCCGGGCTGGCGAACTACGGGGAAGGGATTCAGGTGCAGGCGACGCGGGCCGTCCAGGCTGCCTACCCGGCGCGGATAGTCGCGTTATACTTGTGAGTCCATGACGTTCTCTCTTCCGCCGCCGGGAGTGATAGCGGTCTTGCTCGCGCTGGTGCTCGCCGCTGCGGTCTACGACGTGCTTTCCCGGCGCATTCCCAACTGGCTGACGGTTGCCGGCGTTCTGATCGGCGTGGCGCTCAACGGGTTTCTGGACCAGGGCCGGCCGGGGCTGTTCGTTTCGTCGCTGCTGGGGCTGGCGATCGCCTTCGGCGTGTATTTCGTTTTGTACGCGCTGCGCGCCATGGGCGCGGGCGACGTCAAGCTGATGGCGGCCGTCGGGGCAATTGTCGGGTGGCCCAACTGGTTCGGCATTTTTATCATCACCGCGATTCTCGGCGGCATCATGGCCTTGGTCCTGGTGGTCGCGCGCGGGCGGGTGAAGAAGACGTTCTGGAACGTCGCGTTCATCTTGAGCGAGTTGAAAGGCGGCCGGCCCGCTTACATGCGCAAGGAAGAGATGGACGTGAAGAATCCCAAGGCGCTGGGGTTGCCGCACGGCGCGGTGATTGCCGTGGGCACGGTCTTCTTTCTGGCCTTCAGCGCACATTTTACGAGGTAACAGGCAATGATCGACTTATTCAGTCTCAAAGGTAAGAACGCTCTGGTGACCGGATCGCAGACGGGTCTGGGGGCGGGCATGGCGGTGGGGCTGGCGCAGGCAGGCGCCAACGTCGTGGTACACGGGATCAATACCAAGGGCATCGCCGAGGTTTGCGAAGCTGTGCGCGCGGCGGGCTCGAGGGCGGTCGAAGCCGTGGCCGATGTCTCCGACGCCAAAGCCTGCGTCGAGTTGGTCGAGTTCACGGTGAAGGAGCTCGGCTCCATCGACATTCTCATCAATAATGCGGGGATCATCCGGCGCGCGCCCGCGGCCGAGTTTTCGGAAAAGGACTGGGCGGACGTCATCGAGATCAACCTCACCGCGGTGTTCCGGTTCTGCCAGTTGGCGGGCCGCCACATGCTGGCGCAGGGAAGCGGGAAGATCATCAACGTCGCTTCGCTACTGGCGTTCCAGGGCGGCATCTTCGTGCCGTCGTACGCCGCGGCCAAGGGCGGCGTGGCGCAGTTCACCAAAACGCTGGCCAACGAATGGGCGTCCAAGGGCATCAATGTGAACGCCATTGCGCCTGGATACATGGCCACCGACAACACCGCGGCCCTGCGCGCCGACGCGGCGCGCAGCCGTCAGATTCTGGAGCGGATTCCGGCTGGCCGGTGGGGAACCCCGCGGGACTTGGCCGGAGTCGCGGTCTTCCTGGCGTCGCACGCCTCGGACTATGTCCACGGCACCGTCCTCACCGTGGATGGGGGTTGGATGGGGCGGTAGGCAACGGTGACACGAACGCGCCCGACCGGGAGGAGAGGATGAAGACGTTTCGTCCAGCGAGCAAGCGCATCGACGTGTCGGTGGGCGAGTCGGTTCGCATCATTCGAGAGTCACAGGGGTATAGCCAGAATGAATTAGCCAGGGTGAGCGGCATTCCCCAGGCAACGCTCTCCGCCATCGAGAATGATCGCGTCCGGCCCGGCGTCGAGCGCGCCAAGATTCTCGGGCGAGCCTTACGGTGCCATCCGGCGGTTTTGGTCTTCCCGGGGTGGGGGGTATCCCACTAAAGAGTTGACAAGTAAACCTGTGGGGCGGCCAATTCTGGCCGCAGCCGGCTTTCAGCCGGCAGGACCCGCTGAAGCGGGTCCGCAGCCTGAATAGGCTGCCCCACAGCACATTACAGCCCCCCGTACCACCCCAGTATCCTTGGCCCCGAGATGGCTGCCAGCAGAGCGGCGGCGCCCAGAAACGTGCCGAAGGGCAGCTCATAGGTTGCGGCGTCCTTGCCGGTGGCCTTGATGTAACCGTAGCCCAGAACCGAGCCGCAGATCGAGCCGAGGATCAGCGTGAGCAGCGCCCCGCGCATGCCTAGAAAACTGCCTACCATGGCGATCAGCTTCACGTCGCCGAAACCCAGCCCTTCGCGGTGCCGCACCTTGTAATACAGCCAGCCGCCGCCCCACAGAACCAGCGCCGGCAGCAGCGCTCCGAAAACCGATTCAGCCAGGGATTGCACGGTGCCCCCCAACTCCGCGCCGAAAACCCATAGCAGCGCACTCGCGGTGATGTCCGGCACGGGCACGAACAGCGCCAGCACAAATCCGGCGACCGCGCCGCCTACCGTCAGCTCGTCGGGCAGGATGCGCTTCTCCAGGTCGCAGAAGATGAGCGCCACCAGCATGGCGGTGAAGACGCACATCTTGAGCGCGGCCGGCGTCGGCCCGAGCGCGGACACGAAATAGAAAAACAGCAGCCCGGTGAACAGCTCCACCAGGGGATACCGCACGGAAATGCGCTTGCCGCAATGGCGGCAGCGGCCTCTCAGCACGGCATAACTCACCAGCGGGATGTTGTCGTACCAGGCGATAATCTGGCGGCAGCGGACGCAGTGCGAGCGCGGCTTCACCACCGAACGGCCGCGCGGCCACCGGTGAATGCACACATTCAGAAAGCTGCCGGCCAGCAAGCCGAAGAAGAACGCGAGAATGGCTTCCATCACGAGAGCACCTGCCGATAAACTTCCATGGTACGGCGAACCATGTGGTCCACGGTGAAACGCTCCATCACCGTGCGGCGTGCCGCGTCGCCGATGCGCCGCGCGAAGGCGGGGTTGTCCAGCAGTTTGCGGACAGCCGCGGCGATGGCTGGGAGCGCATTGTCCACCAGCAGGCCGTTCTCGCCGTGGCGGACGATCTCGGGCAGGCCGCCCACGTTGCTCGCCACCACGGGCACGCCCGCCGACATCGCCAGCAGCGCGCCCGAGCCGAGGCCTTCGCTGTGCGTGATGTAGACGAAGACCGCGGCGTCGCGGAGGTCGCGTTCGAGATCGGTGGAGAGCTTCAGCTCGACGCCCGCGAGGCTGGCGGCTTCCACGGCCAGCGGAGCGCCCTTGCGCGGATCGCCGGCGTTGGCCGGGGCCACTACGCTCGATCCGCGCGCGGGCTCCAGCAGCGGGACGCCGTCGTAAACCACGGCGATCTTTTCTTCCGGCACGCCTCCGGCCACCAGAACCAACTTCACGAACTCCGACACCGCCAGGTACGCGCGGCAGCGGCGGTACTTCCAACGGGACCTCACCGGGAACGCCACGCGCCGCGAGACCACTAGCCGCCCGCTTCTCGCGATGGCGCCCAGCGTGTGGCCGCGCGCGTCGTGCGCGTGTATCAGGTCGTGCCGGTGGGCCAGCAGCATGACGCGTGCCAGGCTCAAAGGCTCGACGCGCCAGCCCCGCTGGCGCGCGGCCTCGATGAGCGGCCGGCCGCGGCGCGCCAGCAGCGTGGATTCCACGCCCGCCGCGGCCAGACCTTCCATCAGCCGGAGCGCCTGCCACTGGCCGCCGCGCATTTCCTTTCCGGCATCGAGGTGCAGGATGCGCATCAGCTCATGTTTCTCGCTTTGGAGTATTTCAGAAACGTGTAGAAAGCCGCCATCTGGGCGATGACCAAGCCCTCCGGTCCATCCAGAAAGCCGCGCTGGAGGACGTAAGTCTTCACAAACGTCCAGGCGGGGTCCACAATCAGACGCGAGAGCGGGACCTTCACCTGGCGCGCGGCCAGCTCCTGCGCGGCCAGCGTGGTGTAGCGGTCCATGGTCTTGAGGTGCTCGGAAAGCGACTCGCAGGTGAAGTGTAGGATGTTGCTTTCGAGGTGGCCGACGCGGCCGCGGGGCTGGACGCTCTCGTGGATGAAATCGCCGGCCCATTGCGCCTTGCGGCGGTCGTAGAGCCGCACCTTGCGGTCGGGGTACCAGCCCGAGTGGAGGATCCAGCGGCCCAGGTAGCGCGCCAGGCGCGGCATGGTGTACGCGTCGTATTGCGGGCCGCTCTTCTTGAGGTTCCAGATTTCGGCTTCGAGCGCTTCGCTGAGCGCCTCATCGGCGTCGAGCGAGAGAATCCAATCGTGGGACGCCTGCTCCGCCGCCCGGTTCTTCTGCGCCGCGAATCCGAGCCAGCCGGCTTCGATCACGCGCGCGCCGAGCTTCTCGGCGAGCTCCACGGTCCGGTCCACCGATCCGCTGTCCACAATCAGGATTTCATCCGAACAGCGCAGGCTCTCGATGGCGCGGGCGATGTTCCGCTCTTCGTTGAGGGTGATGATGGTGGCCGTTATCTTCATGGCGGTCTACAATCCGCCGTCGCCGATCGGCACGAAGGTGAAACAGAGAATGAAAACAGCCAGGGCGATCCATGCCAGCTTGCGGCGGCCGGCGCCCAGGTCCGTGGCATCGTAGATCCCCGGGTGGCGCCGTCCCAGCAAGAACAGGAGCACCGCCCAGATCAGCCATCCGCGAAAGACCGTTCCCAGCGGCAGCAGCAGGACGCATAGCACCGTCGAGATGGTCCGGTGACGCCGCGGAAAGAACGAGTACAGAATGTGTCCGCCGTCGAGCTGCCCGATGGGAAGCAGGTTCAAAGCGGTCGCGAACATTCCCACCCACGCGGCGCGCGCCACCGGATGCAGATAAATATCGCTCGAAGCCACCCCCGGAAAAATGAGGCGCTCCAGCAGCCACTCGAAGCCGGGGACGCCAAAATGCAGGCTGCCCTGCTGCTCGATGCCGGGGATCACTTTGGAAAATGCCAGGCCGACGGAAAGAGCCGGCAGCAGGAACACGAAGCCGGCCAGAGGCCCCGAGACTCCGATATCGAACAGAGCCCGCCTGGAATAAATCGGGGAGCGCACGCGGATGAAGGCTCCGAACGTTCCCATGAACGGCGATGGCAGAAAGTACGGCAGGCTCGCATCCACGCCATGATACGACGCGGCGAAGTAGTGTCCGAACTCGTGCGCCAGCAGGATGGTCAACAGCGTCAGGGAGAAGGGCAGGCCTGGGAGCAGACCGGCGGGATGCCGCCAGAGCGCGGAGTACAACGAGAAACTGCGCTCGATATCGAGCGGCAGATTCGTCTCGAAATCATGCTGCATGGCCGCGCCCACCACTGTGCTGGTGACCAGGGTCAGCGCAAACAGCAGAGCATGAAGCCAATAGCGCCGGCGCGCGGGAGCTTCCGGGGCGGCGCCGGCTTCGCCGCTGCCGTCTTCGGCGTAGAGGGGGTACGAAGCAGGAGAGAAATCCTGAGAGGACACGATGAACCGCCGCGTGCAGCGGTCTACTGCAGCGTCTGTAACTCCTTGCCGGGCTTGAATCGCACGGCCTTTCCGGGCGGGATGGAAACCTCCGCGCCGGTGCGCGGGTTGCGTCCGATCCCCGTCTTGCGCGGCTTCACGTTGAAGACGCCAAAACCGCGCAACTCAATGCGGTCGCCTTGTTCGAGCGCCTTCTTCATGGACTCGAAGACGGTTTCGACCGCCATTTCGGCTTTGGTCTTGGTAATGCCGGTCCGGTTTACGACCTCGTTGATGATGTCCAGCTTGATCAAAACTCAGCCTCCTTCTCCAGGCACGGGGAGCCATTCCATCCCGCATCAGTCAACTACATGATAGGATTGAATTTATTCTCATGTCAAGCGAGGTGGGCGTCACCAGCGCCGAATTTCGGCGCGCCTGCGGGCGCTTCCCTACCGGTGTCACCATCGCCAGTGTTGTGGACGCTCGGGGAACGCCGCACGGGCTGACGGTGAGTTCCTTCACATCGGTGTCGCTGGATCCCCCGCTGATTCTCATCTGCGTGGGCCACCGGGTGAGCGCGATCGACGCCTTCCGCGCGTCGGCGCACTTCGGAATCAACGTGTTAGCCGAGGACCAACGCGATCTTGCGGAGCGCTTCACCCGCCAGGGCCAGGACCGCTTCGATGGATTGAAGTGGCGGCGCGGCAAGATCGGTGTGCCAATACTCGCGGGCGTGCTGGCAGCCGTCGGATGCGCCGTGCGGCAGCGCTTCACGGCCGGCGACCACGACATTTTCGTCGGCGAAATGGTGGGCGCGCGCGTGGCCCGTGGCACGCCGCTCATCCACTTCGCGAGCCACTACCGGCGCTTGGACGTAAGCCACTGATTCGATGGCTGAGGCGCGCTTCCGTTTCTATGCCGAACTAAACGATTTCCTTCCGCCGGAGCGGCGCTTCATTGAGTTCCCCTATCATTTTCTGGACGTGGCCACGGTGAAGGACAGGATCGAATCGTTAGGCGTGCCACACACCGAAGTAGACCTCATTCTGGTCAACGGGCAAGCGGTGGACTTCGCCTGCCGGGTTCAGAATGGCGACCGGGTGAGCGTATACCCGGTTTTTGAGGCGTTCGACATTGCGGGACTCACGCGGCTGCGGCCGGAGCCGCTGCGCGAACCGCGGTTCGTTCTGGATACGCACTTGGGCAGGCTGGCGGCCTACCTGCGGCTGATCGGTTTCGACGCGCTCTACCGGACTTGCTGGACGGACGAGCAACTGGCGCAAGTGTCGCGCGACGAGCGCCGGATTCTGCTGACGCGCGACGTGGGGCTGCTCAAGCGCGGCGCCGTGACCCATGGGTATTTCATGCGCGAGACGGATGCGCGGCGGCAACTGGCAGAGGTGGTGAGGCGCTTCGACCTGGCGCGCCTGGCGGAGCCGTTCTCGCGGTGCCTGCGCTGCAACACACGGCTGGAGACGGTGGCCAAGGAGGACGTGCGTGCCCAGCTTCCCGCCCGGACGGCAGCGTTGCACGAAGAGTTCCGGCGCTGCCCGGGGTGCCGGCGAGTGTACTGGAAGGGCGGGCATTACCGGCGGATGCGGCAACTGGTGGCCGACTATACTGAAGACAAGGCATGAGAGCGCGAGTCACGGCCGGGGCGGTTCTGTTTTGCGTGTTCACGCGCGGCGCGCTGGCGCTCGATCCGCAAAAGAATCTGACGCAATATTCGCGAACCGTGTGGAGCCAGCAACACGGGCTCCCGCAGGATACCATCCGCGCCATCGCGCAGACCACCGACGGGTATCTCTGGCTGGGCACCGACGAAGGGCTGGCGCGATTCGACGGCTACGAATTCGTGGTCTTCAACAAGGACAACGGCGATCTGCCGGGGAATTCGATTACGGCGCTGGCGGCGGCCCGCGACGGGTCGTTGTGGATCGGGACAGCCAACGGACTGACCTGTTATCGCGACAAACGATTCCACACCTACACCACCAAACAAGGGCTGCCGGATAACGCCATCACCGCGCTCGTGGCGGACCACACGGGGACGCTATGGATCGTGGCAGGCGTTTATCTCAGCCGGTACCGGGACGGGAAGTTCACGAATCTGGCGCCGGGGCCGGACCTGCCGGTGACCGCGGTGCGCGCGATCCGCGAAGACTGGCGCGGCGATTTGTGGGTAGGGGGTTTCGGCGGCGTGGGCAAGCTGGTGGGCGGGAGATTCTTGCCGGTGGTAGACGCCGCGGGCCTCGGTGGCAACATTGTCACGAGCATGTTGATGGACCGGCACGACCATCTCTGGATGGGCGGTACCCTGGGGCTGATCGAGCGATCGCCGGCGGGCAAAATCCGAAAGTACACCGAGCGCGATGGCTTGCCCAACGGGTCGGTTCCGGCGCTGTGGCAAGATCGCGACGGCAACATTTGGGTGGGCACCAACGCCGGGCTGGCACGGCTGGAAGGAGGGCGTCTGGTGACCTCGAGCGGTGAAGGCGGATTCCCCCGCGAGATGGTGCGGTGCTTGTTCGAAGACCGCGAGGGCGACCTCTGGGTGGGCACCAATAGCGGGCTCAACCGTCTCCGGGACGATGTGTTTACGGTCTACGGCAAGAGCGAGGCGTTGCCGAGCGACGAGCCCAACACCGTCTTCCAGGACCGTGGCGGCCGGATCTGGGTGGGATTCCGCGAAGGCGGGCTGCTGCTGTTCTGGGGTGAAAGGCCGAGGTTGTTCACCACCAGCGACGGGTTGCCGGATGACGATGTGTTTTCGATTCGGGAGAGCCGTACGGGCGACCTGCTCATCGGCACGCGCGGAGGACTGGCGCGGATGCACGGCCTGCATTTCGACAACTACACGCCTCCGGATCCGCTGGGGCGGCCCAATGTGTTCGACGCCCTGGAGGATTCGCGGGGGCGGCTCTGGCTGGCGAAACCGGGAGGATTGAGCGAGCTTCGCGGCAAGGAGATTCGCAACGTGGTTCAGGGCGAGCCTTTGCTGGTGAACGCGGTGGTGACGCTGTGCGAAGGGCGCGATGGGGCGTTGTGGGCGGGGACTTACGGGAAGGGGCTTTGGCGCATTCGGGGTGAAGACGCGCGGTTGTTTACGGTGGCGGACGGGCTTTCCAACAACCAGATCCGCTCGTTGTACCAGGACCCCGACGGGACGCTGTGGATCGGAACTTTCGGCGGGGGCCTGGATGCGCTGCGGGACGGCCGGTTCCAGGCGTTCACAGCTAAAGACGGGCTGTTGAGCGACAACGTGGCCAGCGTGACGGACGACGGCGAATCGCTTTGGCTGAGCACCACGCGGGGCATCTGCCGGATTGCCAAGCGGCAACTGCGCGAGTTCGCGGAGCAAAGAAACCCGGGGACAGACAGCCATTTTTCGCAGACGGCGCGAAAAACGGAGTCTGTCCCCAGGGGAATTCTGGAACCGGTGAATTACGGCGTGGAAGACGGCCTGCGCAGCGCACAATGCTCGCCCAGTTATCCCGTCGGCGGGGGCGGGAGCCGGACGTCCGACGGGCGCCTGTGGTTCACGACAGCCCGGGGGCTGGCGGTGCTCGATCCGAGCGGGCTGAAGCAGGCCGAGCCGGCGCCGGTGGTGCACCTGGTGGAGATGACGGCGGACGGTCTGCCGGTGGATCTCGGGCGCGCGGCGCGACTGGCGCCGGGGAGCCAGCGCATCCAGGTCCGCTACGCCGCGATCCATCTCAGCGCGCCGGAGCGGGTGCGGTATTCCCACAAGCTGGAAGGGCTGGACGCGCAGTGGGTGTGGGCCGGCGGCCGGCGGGTAATCAATTACAACAGCCTGCGGCACGGCCGCTACCGGTTTACGGTGAGAGCCAATCTGCCCGGCGGGGCGGTCAGCGAGGAATCGTACTCCTTCGAATTGCTGCCGCAGTTCTACGAGACGGCATGGTTTCGTCTGCTGTGCGCGGCGCTGGTGCTGGCCGGCGTGTGGGCGGGGTACCGGCTGCGTGTGCGGCAGATCCGCTACCGGTTCGCGCTGGTGCTGGATGAGCGGGCCAGGCTGGCGCGCGAGATTCACGACACGCTGGCGCAGGGATTTGTGGGCATTTCTTCGCAGCTCGACGCCGTAGCCATGTGCCTGCCGGACGAGACGGCGCCGGTGCGCAAGTACCTGGACGTGGCGCGGAAGATGGCGCGGCACAGCCTGACGGAGGCGCGGCGTTCGGTGATGGACCTGAGGGCTTCGGTCCTGGAAGGGCAGGACCTGGCGGCGGCGCTGGAATCGAGCACGCGGCTGTGGACCGCGGGGTCGGGGGTCGACGTGGACGTGGATGTCAGCGGGCCGCGGACCGCTCTGACGGAAGAGGCGGAGCAGCAGTTGCTGCGCATCGCGCAGGAGGCCGTGACCAACGTTCTCAAACACGCCGGAGCGAGCAAGATCTGGGTCAAGCTGCACATGGAAGCGCGCCGGCTCTTCCTGCGCATTGTGGACAATGGGCGCGGCTTCGAGCAGCAGGACGCGTTTTCGTCGCAAGGCGGGCATTTCGGGCTGATCGGGATGCGCGAGCGCGCCGAGCGGCTGGGCGGCGAACTGCGCCTGGCGAGCCAGCCCGGAGGGGGGACCGAGGTGGAAGTGAAGGTGCCACTGCCATGAAGGATAAAATTCGAATTCTGGTTGCCGAAGACCACCTGGTGGCGCGGGTGGGGGTGAGCACGATCGTCAATATGCAGCCCGATATGACGGTGGTGGCGGAGGCCTCCAATGGGCAGCAGGCCGTAGAGTTGTTCCGCAAGCACCGGCCGGATGTGACGTTGTTGGACTTGCGCATGCCGGGGATGGGAGGAGTGGAAGCGGCCACCGCGATCCGGGCGGAGTTCCCGACCGCCAGGATGATCGCGCTGACGACTTACGGTGGTGACGAAGACATCCGCCGCGCGTTGGCGGCGGGGGTGCTGGCGTACCTGACGAAGGACGTCCTGCACGATGAGTTGTTGAAGGCGATCCGCGCCGTCAATGAGGGCCAGACCTACTTACCGGCGGCGGTGGCGGCAGCGCTGGTGGCACAACTACCGAGGCCCGATCTGAGCGCGCGGGAGGTCCAAGTATTGGAGCTGATCGTGCGGGGCCTGGCGAACAAGCAAATCGCGTACACGCTGAACATAGCCGAGCACACGGTGAAGAACCACGTGAAGAACATCCTGAGCAAGCTAGGGGTACAGGACCGTACGCAGGCCGCGACCGCCGCGATCCAGCGCGGCATCATCCACCTGTAAAATCCGGGGACAGACGGAACGTTTTCCAGTTTTTTTTGAGAATCTCGCGCGGGCACGACACTACATGTGGTATGGCACGTTTGGCTCGGGTGCTGGCCGTAGATACGCCGTATCACGTCACTCAACGGGGGAACGCCCGGCGGGCGGTTTTCGAGACGGACAGTGATCGCCTCGTCTACATGAGTCTGCTGCAGGAGTGCGCGCGCCTCTATCGGCTGAACATTCTGGGGTATTGCTTGATGCGGAACCACGTCCATCTGATCGCGCTTCCGCGGCGGCTCGACTCCATGCCGCCGGTCTTGCGCTGTGCGCATGGGCGATATGCGGCGTATCTCAATGCCCGGAGAGCGGCCAGCGGGCATGTTTGGCAAGGCCGCTACTACTCGTGCCCCATGGATGAGAACCACCTCTGGACGGCCCTCCGGTACATTGAGCGCAATCCGGTCAGAGCGCGCATGGCGGACCAGGCGGAATCCTACGTCTGGTCGAGCGCCCGGGTGCATTGCCATGAAGGATATTCGGACGGCCTGGTGGACCTCGAGATGTGGCGAAACCGGTGGAGCGCGGAGGAGTGGCGGGAATTCCTGGCCTGTGCCAGCGGGGCGGAAGAGGAAGCCGAGCACATCCGTCGGTACACCCATAACGGCCGTCCACTGGGATCGCCGGACTTTGTTCGACAACTGGAGCAAGGCATGGGACGGCTGTTGACCGCCAGGAAGGGTGGCCGGCCTCGCAAGCGGCTGGCCGAGCCCGGTCAGGGGCGGTTGGCTTTCGCGGAGGAGCCAGGGCACGGTTCGGGAAAACCGGAAAACGTTCCGTCTGTCCCCGGGTTTTGATGGCTCGAAAGGGCTAGGCGCATTGCTTTGCCACAACGATCGGATATCATTGGGTATTAGCCCCTTCCCGTGCCTAAACCATGTGGATCGTTCGATTAGCCCTACGGCGGCCTTATACCTTTGTCGTGGTTTCGCTGCTCATCGCCATTCTCGGCGTGACTGCCATCCTCACCATGCCGGTCGATATCTTTCCCTATATCGATATCCCCGTGGTCAGCATTGTCTGGGCCTACAACGGCCTTTCGCCCGAAGAGATGGAAAAGCGCATCGTTACCATCTTCGAGCGGTCCATGACCACCACCGTCAACGACATCGAGCACATCGAGTCCCAGTCCTATACCGGCGCTTCGGTCATCCGCGTCTACTTCCAGCCCAATGCCAAAGTCGAGGTGGCGCTGTCGCAGGTCACGGCCATCGCGCAAACTCTGCTGCGCATCCTTCCTCCGGGCACCACCCCGCCCAACATCATCAAGTACGACGCCTCAGCCGTTCCCGTTCTGCAACTGGCCCTGCAAAGCGATAGCCTTGCCGAGCAGGAACTGTTCGACCTCGGCCAGAACTTCATCCGCACCCAGTTAGCTACCATTCAGGGGGCCGCGGTCCCGCTTCCGTTTGGCGGGAAATTCCGCACGGTGATGGTCGATCTCAATCCCGACGCCCTGTTCGCCAAGCAACTTTCGCCGGCCGATATCTCGACCGCCCTGGGCAATCAGAACCTGATTTTGCCGGCCGGCACCGCCAAGATCGGGGACAAGGATTACCAGATCAAGCTCAATAGCAGCCCGCGCCTCCTGGACGAGATGAATCGCATGCCGGTCAAGGTGGTGAACGGCGCCACCGTCTACCTTGGGGATGTCGCGCAGGTCCGTGACGGTTATACCGTGCAGACCAGCGTGGTCCGGACCAACGGCCGCCGCGGCGCTCTGCTCACCGTGTTGAGAAACGGGAAGGCCTCCACGCTGGCGGTAGTGGACAACGTCAAGAAGACTCTTCCCAGGATCCTGGCCGGGCTGACTTCCGAGCTGCAGGTCCGGCAGTTGTTCGACCAGTCTGTGTTCGTGCGCGCGGCCATCAATGGCGTGGTCCGCGAAGCCGTAAGCGCGGCGTTTCTCACGGGTCTGATGATCCTGATGTTTCTGGGGAGCTGGCGCAGCACGGTGATCGTCTGCATTTCCATACCGCTTTCCATTCTCGCGTCGCTGATGGTGCTGAGCCTGCTCGGCCAGACGGTTAATGTGATGACGCTGGGCGGCATGGCCCTGGCGGTCGGCATCCTGGTGGACGACGCCACCGTGGCCATCGAGAACATTCACCGCAACATGGCCATGAAGAAACCGCTCATCCGGGCGGTGCTTGACGGCGCGCAGCAGATCGCCGTCCCGGCTTTCGTCTCCACGCTCTCGATCTGCATTGTGTTCGTTCCGGTGCTGCTGCTGACGGGCGCGGCCAGGTACCTGTTCACGCCGCTGGCCATGGCGGTGGTGTTTGCCATGATGGCATCGTACTTTCTCTCGCGTACCCTGGTTCCCGCCATGGCGCACTACATGCTCCGGTCGGAAGTGAAGGCGGGTGGCAGGGGGCTGTTCTCGAAGTTCCACTCCCTTTTCAACCGCCGTTTTGAGCGGATGCGGGAGTCCTATGTCTCGCTCTTGCACTGGTGTCTGGATCATCGCGCGCCGGTGCTGGTGGGGTTCGCGATATTCGTGGTGGCGTCTCTGGGCCTGTCCGTGCTGATCGGGGAGGACTTTTTCCCGACCGTCGATTCCGGCCAGATGCGGTTGCATGCCAGGGCGCCCTCCGGCACGCGCATCGAAAAGACCGAGACCATCTTCGCTGATATCGAAAACGAGATCCGCCGGGTCATCCCGCCGCGCGAGATCACCGACATCATCGACAACATCGGCATCCCATTTGGCGGCTTCAACCTGGCGTTCGGAGACAACCCGACTCTGGGCGTCGGCGACGGCGATATCCTCATCGCGCTCAAGCCCGAGGAGCATGGTCCCGTGGCTGGGTACACCGACCGGCTCCGCCGGCGCCTCAATGAGAAATTTCCGGACATGGTGTTTTTCTTCGAGGCGGCCAACATCACCAACCAGATTTTGAACTTCGGCCTGCCCGCTCCCATCGATGTCCAGGTGGTCGGCCGCAACGCCGCCGCCAACTACCAGATTGCGCGACAGCTCCAGACGCGAATTGCCCGCATTCCGGGGGCCGCGGACGTGCACATTCACCAGGTGGTGGACTATCCGGAAATCCGGGTCGACGTGGACCGCAGCAAGGCCGGGTTGGTGGGCCTCACTCAGAGGGATGTGAGCGGCAGCCTGCTGATATCGCTCAGCTCCAGCAGCCAGGTTTCTCCCACTCAATGGCTCGACTGGAACACCGGGGTCACCTACAACGTGGCTGTGCAGACGCCGCAATACCGCATCGATTCGCTCGCCGCGCTGATGCGAACGCCGCTGACGAGCCCCCTCGGCGGTATCCTTTCGACCACCCCGGCTTCGCTGGCGGGAGTGGCCAACGCGGGGGTCTCCGCGGTGGGCGCCGGGCCGAGCCAGGCCACCGCCGCCTATGGCAACCCCGGGACCATGACCGGCGGAGCGCAACTGCTCGAGAACCTGGTCGAGGTGTCGCGCGGGGTCGCGCCCGAGATCGTGAACCATTACAACGTGCAGCCGGTCTACGACGTGTATGCCAACGTGGACCGCCGCGACCTCGGCGCGGTGGGCTCGGCGGTCGAGAAGATCGTCCAGCAGGCTTCGAACCATTTGCCGCGGGGCACCACCCTGGACCTGCGCGGCCAGGTCACCACCATGGAGTCCTCGTTCTACCGGCTGGGCCTGGGGCTGATCTTTGCCGTGTTGCTGGTCTATCTGCTGATGGCCGTCAATTTCCAGTCCTGGCTGGACCCGTTCATCATTCTGATGGCGCTGCCGGGAGCGCTGGCCGGCATCGTCTGGATCCTCTTCATGACCCAGACCACCTTCAGCGTGCCGTCGCTGATGGGCTCCATCATGTGCATCGGCGTGGCCACGGCCAACAGTATTCTGCTGGTGGTGTTCGCCAACGACCAGCGGGAGGAAGGGCTGGACGCGCGCGCGGCCGCGCTTTCGGCCGGCTACACGCGAATTCGTCCCGTGCTGATGACGGCGCTGGCCATGATTATCGGCATGCTGCCGATGGCCCTGGGGCTGGGCGAGGGCGGGGAGCAGAACGCGCCGCTCGGACGCGCGGTGATCGGGGGCCTCATCCTGGCTACCATTACCACGCTGTTTGTGGTTCCATTGGTGTACAGTCTCTTGCGAAAGAAGCCGCCCGTCGATTATGCGCGCAGGATGGTCGAGGAAGAACAGGAATACCTGCGGGACGAGACGCCGCGTGAGGACTTGCCATGAACGAGACCCATCCCACCGAAGACCAGTTGCGCTTCGAAATTGAGGACCTGAAGCGCCAGTTGGAAGAACATAAGAAGCCGGCGGGGCCGTCGGGCCGTACTCTGCTGGCGATCGCCCTGGTGCTGGTGGCGCTGGTGGTCGTCGGGTTCTTCGCGGGTTACCTGCCGCGGCGCCGCCGTGAATCGGTGCTGGCGGCGGAATCGAAAACCGCGGTGGACAGCCTGCCGGTGGTCAACGTGCAGAAAGTGAAGCGCGCGGATGCCAAGAGCAGCCTGGTTCTGCCGGGCAACATCCAGGCGGTCACGGAAGCGCCGGTTCTGGCGCGCGCCAGCGGCTACATCAAGCGGCGCTACGCCGATATCGGCGACCGGGTGAAAGAGGGGCAAGTTCTGGCCGAGATTGAAGCTCCCGAACTCAACCAGCAAATCCGGCAGGCCAAAGCCACGGTCGATCAGGCCAATAGCACGGTCGAGCAGGCCGAAGCAGCGCTCCAGCAGGGGCGCAGCAACGAGAACCTGGCGCGGGTGACAGCCCAGCGCTGGGAGAACCTGTCGAAGAAGGGCGTGGTTTCGCGCCAGGAGAACGACACCTACCAGGCGCAATGGGCGGCCCAACAGGCCAACGTGCAAGCGCTCGAAAAGGCCGTGGCGGCGGCGCGAAACAATGCTTCCGCGGTGGAGGCCAACGTGGCGCGGCTCAACGATCTCCTGGAATACCAGACGGTCCGCGCGCCGTTTGCGGGCGTCATCACGCTGCGTAACGTGGATGCGGGAGTGCTCGTCAACGAGGGCAGCACGCTGCTCTACCGCATCGCCCAGACCGACCGGCTGCGCACGTATTTGAATGTTCCCCAGGCCGATGCGGGGTCCGTGCGGGTGGGGCAGCAGGCCGTGCTCGTCATCCCCGATCTGCCGGGCCGCGGGTTCCCCGGCGCGGTGACCCGTACCGCCAACGCGCTCGACCCCGCCACCCGCACCCTGTTGGTGGAAGTGCAGGTCCCCAACCCGGGCGCCGTGCTGATGCCCGGGATGTACACGCAGGTGGACCTCTCGGTTCCCAGGAAAGATCCTCCGCTGCTGATTCCCGGCGACACCCTGGTGGTGCGAAGCGACGGTCCGCAGGTGGCGGTGGTCGAGCCCGACGGCCGCGTGCATTTCGCGCGCATCCAGTTGGGCCGCGATTTCGGCGACCGCCTCGAGGTGCTCTCGGGTCTCCAAGACGGGCAGCAACTGGTGGTTAACCCCAGCGACTCCATCCGGGAAGGCGCCAAAGTGAAGCCGGTAGCGGCCCGGGAAACGGCGGCGCCGGCCAGCCATTCGTAAGAAGTCTCCGACCATGTGCAAATCAAGTCTCAGCATCTTGCTTGCGTCTCTTCTGTGCGTGGGCCCAGGCGTGGCCGCGCCGCAGGACAGCTTCCAGAACTCGCCGCGGGTCCACGAGTTGATTCGCGCCGGCAACCTCTACCTGTCGCTTCAGGATGCGCTGGCGCTGGCCATCGAGAACAATCTCGATATCGAGCTCGAGCGGTCCGCTTTGCCGGCCGCGGACGCGGAGCTGCTGCGCGCCAAAGGCGGCGGCACGCTGCGCGGCTTGAACTACACCTTGGCGGAAGCGCCGGCGGGCGTCGGCGGGACGCTCAGCCCCGTGGTCACCAGCGCCGCCATTGCCGGGCGCGCCACCTCCGGAAGCTCGGTGGCCACCAACGCGCTCGAATTGGGGGTGCTGGCCGCGCCGCAGACCAACCTGTCGCTGCAAGGCGGCATTCCGCAATCCAACGGGACCGCCGTGCCGGGTTACGATCCGGTGGTCGGCGGACTGCTGAACTGGACCCACCAGACCACGCCCGAGGTGAGCATCCAAACCACCAACACCCCCACGCTGGTGAGCAACTCCACGCTCGCCAACGCGGGAATCCAGCAGGGCTTCTCCACGGGCGCGCAGGCGGCCCTGAGCTTCAGCAACAATTACCAACAGGTGAACGCGCTGAGTTACGGATACACTCCGTTTACCGCCTCGAGCCTCGGCTTCACGGTCACGCAGCCGCTGCGGCGCGGTTTCGGAATGGCCCTCAACCGGCGGTTCATCCGGATTGCCGGAAATGAGCGCAGAATTATGAGCCTGTTGTTCCAGCAGCAGCTTGTGGCATCGGTCTACGGGGTGATCCGTCTCTATACCGATTTCGTGGCGCTTTACGAAGACCAGAAGGTGAAGCAGGAGACCGCGGCCCTGGCCGAGAAGCTCTACTCCGATACCAGGGCGCAGGTGGAGG
Source organism: Bryobacteraceae bacterium (assembly GCA_049516835.1). GTDB lineage: Bacteria > Acidobacteriota > Terriglobia > Bryobacterales > Bryobacteraceae > Fen-178. The sequence goes on from JBEKSR010000051.1 coordinate 51,256, forward strand.
AAGGCACGCTGGCCCCCGTCGAGATGACGCGCGCCAACGCGCAGGTCTTCTCCACGCGCCAGGACCTCATCAATGCCCGCGGGCTGCTCCAGGAGGAAGAGGCCATCCTCAAGAACGTGCTGACCAGGCGCGGGAATGAAGACCCCGAGGTGCGCGCCGCGCACATTATCCCCACCGATACGCTTGCCATACCGGAGAAGGATGAGATCCGCCCCATCCAAGACCTGATCTCGGAGGCGCTCGCAAATCGCCCCGATTTGGGGCAGGCGCGCCTGCAAATCGAGAATTCGCAGATCGGCCTGGAGGGCGCCAAGAGCGCCACCCGGCCTGAAGTGGACCTGGTGGGGATCATGCAGAATAGCGGCCTGGCGGGGACCGTGAACCCTTTCGCGCTGCCGAACCCCGGGTTCGCCGGCGGATATGGCACGGTGCTCGATCAGGTCCTCGCGCGCAAGTACCCGACTTACGGGATTGGCCTGCAGATGACCCTGCCGCTGCACAACCGGATTGCGGAGGCGGACCTGGCGCGCGATGAGCTGCAACTCAAGCAGTCGCAGATCCGCCTGCGGCAATTCGAAAACCAGGCGCGGCTTGAGGTGGAGGACGCGCTCATCGCCATGGGCCGCGCGCGATCGTCTTACGAAGCCGCGGTCGAAGCGCGGAAGCTGCAGGAGGAGTCGCTCGAGGCCGAGCAGGCCAAGTTCGAGGTGGGCGCCTCCACCAGCTTTTTCGTGATTCAGTATGAGAGCCTGCTGGCGCAGGCGCGGTCCACCGAAGTCGCCGCCATGAGCTCCTATGTGAAGGCGCGCGCCGCGCTCGAGCGCGCCACGGGGACCATCCTGGACCAGAACAAGATCTCCCTGGACGCGGCCGTCAAGGGCGGCATATAACCCCGGTAGCGCCGGGGGGGTTTTAGGCGGGGGGTTTGAAACCCCCCCGCGGCCAGATAGGAGGCGCGACGCTTTTGGGGCGCGCGCG
>JBEKSR010000052.1:0-50993 GCA_049516835.1 Bryobacteraceae bacterium
ATGCACTCGGTCTGGATCGCCTGTCGTAGTACCCAGTTTGGGTAATACACGCCATCTCTCGCCAACCTAAACGCAATTAAGCTAGTTACAGCTCTACGCGCCTCTTCGGCAGTAAACTCCCGTTAGACCAACTCCACCTGCGTTGACCCTGGATGCGCAATCGGCGACACTCAATTGTTGGTTTCAAAACGGAAATCTCAGATGAGGCCTCCTATGCGCTTTCTCTTCCCAGCCATCGTCATTTGCACCGCCGCGGTATCGCCGGCCTTCGCTGCCGGCCGTGTCAAGACCGCCAACGGCATTCTCGAATCCACCGCCGTGCCCAAAGACGGCGTGCGCAGCTTCAAGGGCATCCCGTTCGGCCAGCCGCCCGTCGGCGACCTGCGCTGGCGCGAGCCGCAGCCCGTCAAAAACTGGTCTGGCGTCCGCAACGCCGGCCAGTTCGGCCCAGCGTGCATGCAGCGCCTCTCCCCCGGCGCCGACTACTGGCTCCGCGGCAACGGCATGAGCGAAGATTGCCTCTACCTCAACGTCTGGACTCCCGCCAAAACGGGCAAGGAGAAGCTTCCGATTCTCGTCTACATCTTCGGCGGCGGCTTCCAGAACGGCGACGGATCGGAGCCGCGCTACGATGGCGAGAATATGGCCCGCCACGGCATGGTCGCGGTCTCCGTCAACTACCGCACCAACATCTTCGGCTTCTTTGTCCATCCCGAGCTGACGAAGGAATCCCCGCACCACGCCGCCGGCAACTACGGTCTTCTGGACCAGGTGGCCGCCCTGAAGTGGGTGCAGCGGAACATCGCGGCCTTTGGCGGCGACCCCAAACGCGTCACCATCGCCGGCGAATCGGCCGGATCGATCTCCGTCAGCGCGCTCATGGCTTCGCCGCTTTCCAGAAACCTGATCGCCGGCGCCATCGGCGAGAGCGGCGCCGCCATCTCCAGCCTGCCGCCGCAGCCCCTGCCCGAGGCCGAGCAGAACGGCGTCAAATTCGCCGCCGCAGCCGGCGCGAACACGCTCGCCGCTCTTCGCGCCATGACCGCGGAGCAGATCCAGGACGCCGCCGCCAAGGCCCAGGGCGTCCGCTTCAGCACAGCCATGGACGGCTATTTCCTCGCCAAGTCCCTGACGGCGATCTTCGAAGCGGGCGAGCAGGCCAAGGTTCCGCTGCTGGCGGGGTCGAACACCCAGGAGCAGCCGGCGCGCTCCGTCCTGGGCGCCGGCGGCCCCACACCCGAAACCCTCGCCAACGCCATCGCCAAGTTCTACGGCGATAAGGCCGGCCCGGTGCTGAAGGCCTACGCCGCTACCACCACCGATGAGGTTTACGAAGCCGCCGCGCACCTGGCCAGCGCGCGCTTCATCTCGTACGGCACCTGGAAGTGGTCCGAACTCCAGATGAAGACCGGCGGCAAGCCCGTGTACCGCTACCTGTACGCCCGTCCCCGCCCGGCTTATCTCGGCATGCCGGGCCAGCCCGCTCCTGCGGTGCCTGCGGCCGGCAGGGGCGGCAACACGGCTGCCGGGGTGCCCTCTGGGCCCGGCGCGGAGCAACCCCCGGCTCCCCGCGGCGCGGCGCATTCCGCCGAGATCCAGTACGCCATGGGCAACCTGGATCTCGACACGCGCTACGCCTGGGAGCCCGCCGACTACGAAGTATCCAAAACGATTCAGGCCTACTTCGTGAATTTCATCAAGACTGGCAACCCGAACGGCCCTGGCCTGCCGAACTGGCCGGCCTACCGCGCCGACAATAATTACCAGCGTATGCGCATCGACCTGAAGTCCCAAGCCGAACCCGAAGGGGACCGCGACCGGTATCTCGCGCTGGAGGCGGCAACGGCGACGCGGTAACCGGCGCCCTGCGACAAGGCTTTAAAACCCAAGCAGGACAGACGCAGACGATCAAATCGACAGCTCCCTTCGCATCCGGCCCACCGTCTCCCTAGCCAATCCGGAATCGTATACGATCCTGTTCCACGATCCAAAGCTCCCCTGCCGGTGCTCGGTTCGCCAGCTCATCGGCAACTGTGTCGGCTTCGAGCCCTCCATCGCGTAGGATCTCGGCGCACTCTCTCGGCAAGTTCTCGTCAGTTTTCAGCTTCAAACCGTATGTTCCAAAGGAAGGTCCGCCGTGCCCTCGCGCGCGAGATCGGCGGCGTAAGCCAGAGCGGCCTGAATGTCCAGTTCCTGAATCGAAGGGTAGCTGCCGATGATCTCTTCGTGGGGTACGCCCACAGCGAGGTTGTCGAGAAACCCGATGACCAGATTCTTGCCCTGAGTTTTCCGAATCGTTTCAATCACTTCCGGGTTTCAAGACCCGTCAGCTCAGTCTTGGCCTGCTATACCGGAATCAGGAGGCGCCAATGCTCGATCCCCTCGATCCCCTCAGTGCCATCGTCCACCTCCCCAACCACCCGGGAGACGCATCTTGCAAAAAAGTGCCCCCGATGCGTCTCCCAATCTCGACCCACGGCCTCAACCCATTGAAAAAGAGCGGCTTAAAACCTCATGATTATGAATTTCACATACCCGGAACAGATGCGTCACCCGTGTGACGCATCTTGCAAAAAAGTGCCCCCCGATGCGTCACAAATCTCCGCCCCGCCACCTCAACCTATTGAAAAAGAGCGGCTTAAAACCTCATGATTATGAATTCCACATACCCGGAACAGATGCGTCACCCGGTTGGGCTGCTTCGGCCGGTCCGGGAAAGCCACCCCCGGCCCCCGACCCCCGGCCCCCAGTAACCGCACCATCTTGATTCATCGTCTGTTCATGTCCCGATTTCTATACTGGATCTTCCGATGCCGCACATTCCGTTGATTGTGGGGCTGGGTCTGGCCTTGTGCCAGGGCGCGTTGGCGCAAAACCCGCCCCCCGCTTCCCCCAACGCTCCCCTGCGCCTGACTCTCGAGGACGCCATGGAGCGCGCTCGCGCCAACAGCCCGCAGTTTCTGTCCGCCAACATCGCCGCGCGGATCGCGCACGAGGACACCGTGCAAGCCAAGGCCGGCCTGCTGCCGGCGCTCAACTGGGAACACGGGTACATCTACACGCAGCCGAACGGAAGCGATACGGGCATCTTCGTCGCCAACAACGGACACAACGTCTACACCAACCAGGCAGCCGTCCACGGCGATGTTTTTGCGCCCGGCAAACGCGCCGAGTACCAGATGGCCCTCGCGGCCGAAGCCGTGACGCGCGCCAAGATCGAGATCGCCGGCCGCGGGCTGGCCGCAACCGTGGTGCAGGACTATTACAGCATGGCGGTGGCCGCGCGCAGATACGCCAACGCGCAACGAAGCTTGGGCGAGGCCCGACAGTTCGCCGATATCACGCAGAAACAGGAGCAAGGAGGCGAAGTGGCGCATTCCGACGCGGTCAAGGCGGAGATTCAGCTCATCCAGCGCCAGCGCGATGTCGAGGACGCCCAACTCGGCCTCGACAAGGCGCGCATCGGCTTCGCCGTGCTGCTGTTCCCGGATTTCCGCCAGGATTTCACGGTGGTGGACGATCTCGAGTCCGCCTCGCCCCTGCCGGTGCTCGGCGAAATCCAAGGATTGGCCGCCAAAAACAACCCCGATATCCGTGTGGCTCAAGCCACCCTCCGCCAGGAGACCTACGACGTCAAATTTGCGAAGAGCGCTTTGTTGCCTTCCCTCTCCTTCGACTACTTTTTCGGCCTCAACGCCAATCAATACGCGCTCTACAACCAGTTTCACCAGAACAATGTGGGGTCTTCGGTGCAAGCTCAGTTGAACGTCCCAATCTGGACCTGGGGCGCCACGCGCAGCAAGGTCCGGCAGGCCGAATTGCGGCTCCAGCAAGCCAGGACCGACCTGACCGTCACCCAGCGGCAACTCCTGGCCAACTTGAATTCCTTTTACGCGGAGGCCAACTCGGCTCGTTCGCAGCTCGCCTCCCTGCGGCATTCGCTCGACCTCTCCGGGGAGAGCCTGCGGCTGACCGTGCTGCGCTACCAGGCGGGCGAGGTCTCGGTTCTCGAAGTAGTGGATGCGCAAACCACGCTGGTACAGGCCCGCAATGCCTATGACGACGGCTTGGCGCGGTACCGCCTGGCGCTGGCAAATCTTCAGACACTCACGGGGGCGTTTTAGCCCATGCAGAAGACTAAGACAACGCTGTTGCTGACGGCCGCGTGCATGCTCATCACGTCCGGCTGCGCCAAGAACGAAGAAAAAGAAGCCGAGCCCATCGCTCCCGTCCAGGTGGCGCCGGTGCTCCAGGAATCGATTCGCCGCATGGTCACCGCCGACGGCGTGCTCTGGCCGCGGGACCAGGCCAGCGTGATGCCCAAGATCGCCGCGCCGGTGCAGAAGTTCCTGGTGCAGCGTGGCGATCACGTGCGCCAGGGCCAACTGTTGGCCGTGCTCGAAAACCGCGACCTTACCGCCGCTACCGCCGAGAGCAAGGGCCAGTTGGACCAGGCCGAGTCGAACTTCCGCTCCACCCAATCCGCCTCCGTGCCCGAGCAAATCATGAAGGCGCAAACCGACGTGGACGCGGCCAAGCAGGCGGAGGAGGCCGCACAAAGGTTGCTCGATAACCGCCAGAAACTCTTGCAGGAGGGCGCGCTGGCGCGCAAGCTGGTGGACGACGCGCAGGTCGCCTACGCGCAGGCGCACAGCCAGTTCCAGGCTGCCCAGGAACACCTGCGAGCGCTCCAGGCCGTCGCCAAGCAGGAGCAGATCAAAGGCGCCGCCGCGCAAGTGGAAACTGCCCGCGGCCATCTTCAGACCGCGCAAGCGCAACTCGGCTATGCGCAGATTCTCAGCCCGATCGGCGGCGTGATTGCGGACCGGCCCCTGTACGCCGGCGAGATGGCCAGCCCCGGCGCTCCCTTGCTCACTGTGATGGATATCTCGCAAGTGGTGGCGCGCGTCAATGTCCCGCAGAACCAGGCGGTATCCGTCCAGGTTGGCAACCTTGCCACCATCACGGCGTCCGACAGCGGTCTGGAGGCGGCGGGCAAGGTCATCGTCGTCAGTCCGGCCACCGACCCGAGCAGCACCACCGTGCAGGTTTGGGTGCAGGCGGAAAACCCCGGCGAGCGGCTGAAGCCGGGAGCCTCCGTGCGCGCGGCGATCGTCACGGCGACCATTCCCAACGCCGTGGTGGTGCCCACCACCGCGCTCCTGCCCGCTTCCGAGGGCGGCACGGCGGTGATCGTCGCCGGCGCGGACTCCCTCGCTCATGAGAAGAAGGTGGAAGTGGGCGTCCGCGAGGCCGCGAAAGTTCAGATCCTCAGCGGCGTCTCGCCCGGCGAGCAGGTGGTGATAGTCGGCGGCGTGGGACTTCAGGATCAGGCGAAGGTGCGGATCGTCAAGCCCGGCGAGAAAGAGGCGAAGGACGAAAAAGGCGGGAAGGAGAAATGAGCGGCGTCCCGACCCCTCCACCAGCGCCCGAGGAACACTGGACCGCCCGCCACGGCAAGCCCATCATCTTCGTGATTCTGACGCTGGTGGCGATCGGCATCTACCTGGCGTTCACCATTCCGGTGGCGGTGTTTCCCTCTACCGATTTTCCGCGCGTCGTGATTGCAGTCGACAACGGCGTGATGCCCATCGACCAGATGCTGGTCACGGTGACCCGCCCCATCGAGGAAGCGGTCAATACCGTGCAGGGACTGGACCGCGTCATGTCCATCACCAGCCGCGGCTCCGCGGAGATCAACCTGTTCTTCGCATGGAATGTGGACATGTTCCGCACGCTGGAGCTGGTCAATGCCTCCCTGGCCCGCGTCCAAGCCATTCTGCCGCCCACCGCCAAGATCGTGGCCAACCGGCTGACATTCGCGGCTTTCCCCATCATGGGCTACAGCCTGACGTCGGACACCGTCCCTCAGACCCAGCTCTGGGAGCTGGCGAATTATGAGATGAAGCCGCGGTTGAACCGCACGACGGGCGTTTCGATCGTGGTGGTGCAGGGGGGTGACGTGCCGGAATTTCAGGTGCAGCCCGAACCAGCCAAACTGCTCCAGACCGCCACTACGATCCCCAACATTCTCGACGCCATCGGCCGCAGCAACCTGATCGACTCGCCGGGCCTGATTCAGAACAATCACCAGCTCGTGCTGAGCCTGGTCAGCGGGCAGGCGCGCACCCCCGCGGAAATCTCCAATATCGTGGTCAGGACCACGCCCGCCGGAACCCCCGTCCGCATCGGCGACATCGCATCGGTCGCTCCTTCGGTGATGCCCAGGTACACCATCGTCTCGGCCAACCGGAAGCCCGCGGTGCTGATCAATATCTCCCGGCAGCCGGACAGCAACACGGTGGTGGTGGCCGACGCTGTTCACCAGGAGATCGGGCGCCTTCGCAAGACGCTCCCCCGCGGGGTGGAGCTGCGCCCGTTCTACGATCAGTCGGAAATCGTCAACGAATCCATCAGCAGCGTGCGCGACGCCATCCTCATCGGTTTGGTTCTGGCGTCGCTGATCATGGTGTTGTTCCTGCGGGATTGGGGCACGTCTCTGGTGGCCGGCTTGGTAATTCCCGCCACCATTGCAGTCACATTCATCGCACTGCGGGTGCTGCACGAGAGCTTCGACCTCATGACGCTGGGCGGCCTGGCCGCCGCCGTGGGACTGGTGATCGACGACGCCATCGTGGTGGTGGAGAACATCGTGGTGCATCGCGATTCGGGGCAGACGCGCGCGGAGGCCATCCGCAGCGCGCTCCGCGAAATCCGCGTTCCGCTGGTGGGCTCCACCATCACCCCCATCGTGGTCTTCATTCCGCTGATCTCCATCACCGGCGTCACGGGAGTGTTCTTCCGCGCGCTGGCCGTGACAGTGGCGGCGGCGCTGCTTACTTCTCTGGCGCTGGCGCTCACCTGGACCCCTACGCTCAGCCACTATTTCATCCGCCAGCGCCACTCCGGCCGGGCAGCGGAGCGCGGCGCGCTGTCGCGAGCCATGAAGATTTATGAGCGCGTGCTGCGGCTGGCTCTCAAACACCCCGTTCTGCTGGCGCTTTTCAGCCTGGTCCTGATTGGCGGCTCGTATACCTGCTACCGCGCGACCGGTTCTGACCTGCTGCCGGCAATGGACGAAGGCGGATTCATCGTGGACTACTGGACGCCCGCCGGCTCGTCGCTCGAAGACACCAACCGCATGGTCTCCCACATCGAGCAGATTCTGCTGGAGACGCCGGAAGTGGAGAACACTTCGCGAAGGACGGGAATGGAATTAGGCCTCGCGGCTGTAACGGAAGCCAACCGCGGCGACATCTCCGTGAAGCTGAAGCACGATCGGAAACGCGGCTCGGACGAAATCATGGCGGAGGTGCGTGACAAAATCGCCCAGGCCGAGCCCACCATGGTCGTGGAGTTGCCCCAACTCTTGCAGGACATGATCGGCGACCTCTCCAACGAGCCCGAGCCGATCGCCATCAAGCTTTTTTCGCAGGACCCCGCTGTGTTGCGCGAGTGGGCACCGCAGGTCGCCGGCGCCATCAAGAAGATTCCGGGCGTGGTCGACGTGCTCAACGGCATCGAGGACACCATCAGCGGCCCCGCCACGACGTTTCAGATCGATCCCGTGGTGGCCGCGCGCGCGGGGTTCAGTCCGGAGGAGATCGAACTGGATGCCAGCGCCATCATGCAGGGCGAGCCCGCCCCGACGCCCGTGGTGATCAACGACCGCGCCTACACCATTCGGGTGCGTTTTCCCGCGCAGACGCGGTCATCGCTCGACGCCATCCGCAATACGCTCCTCGTCAGCCCGACCGGCAAGACCGCCACCATCGGATCGTTAGCGAGCGCGATCGACGACCCCGGACAGACGGAAATCCGGCGGGAGAACCTCCAGCGTTTCGTGACCGTGAAGGGGCGCCTCGAAGACCTCAATCTAGGGGCCGGCATGGAAAAAGTGCAACAGGCTCTGGCGGACCTGCACCTGCCTTCCACCATCCGCGTGGAGTACGGCGGCGCGTACCAGGAACAGCAGAGATCGTTCCGCGACCTCGTGTTCGTCCTCTTCCTTGCCATCGTGCTGGTCTTCATCGTTTTGCTGTTCGAATTCGGCAATTTCGCCGCGCCCATCGCGGTGCTCGCATCCGCGCTGCTCTCTACCTGCGGCGTTTTCGTGGCGCTGCTGGTCACCGGGACCACCTTCAACCTGTCGTCGTTCATGGGCCTGATCATGGTGGTCGGCATCGTCGCCAAGAATGGCATCCTCCTGCTGGACGCCGACCAGAAGTTCCGGGCGGCCGGCCTTCCGGCGGAAGAATGCATGATGCGCGCCGGCGAGCGCCGGCTGCGTCCCATCATCATGACCGCGCTGGCCACCATGGCCGGCATGCTTCCCCTCGCGCTCGCTCTGGGCGCCGGCTCTCAAATGCTGCAACCCTTGGCCATCGCGGTGATTGGCGGAATCCTCGCCTCGATGGTCCTCTCACTGGTGGTCACCCCGGCCGTTCGCTACTATATCGGAGGCCGGGACTAACGGAAAAGGAGTAACTCAATGAAAACGCTTCTGACAGCAGGTCTGCTAATTGCCACGGCGTTTGCCGCCGAGGGCTACAAGGTTCTCAACAAGATCAAAATCGGCGGCACCGGTGGATGGGACTACGTAGCCCTGGACAACACCAACCGCCGGATTTACGCCTCGCACACCAATATCGTCGAAGTAATCGATCCCGATGCCGGCAAGGTGGTGGGACAGATTTCCGAACTGCACGGCGTTCACGGTATCGCCGTCGCGCCCGAGCTCAACAAGGGATTCATCAGCAACGGCCAATCCAACAGCGTCACGGTCTTCGATCTCAAAACCCTCGTCAAGCTCGGCGAGCCGGCCACCGGAACCAACCCCGACGCCATTTGTTACGAGCCCAAGACCCAGCGGGTGTTCACCTTCAACGGCCGCTCCAACGATTCCACCGCCATCAATGCCAAGACCAATGAGATCGTGGCCACCTTCCCGCTCGAAGGGAAGCCGGAATTCTGCGTGGTGGATGGCGCAGGCAAGATCTACGCCAATCTGGAAGACAAGAGCGAGGTGATCGAGATCGATGCCGCCAAGCCGGCCGTCACCCGGCGCACCTCACTGGCCCCCGCCGAAGGTCCCTCGGGCCTGGCGATTGACGTCAAAAACAAGAAGCTCTTCTCCGTAGGCGACAACAAGATGATGGCCGTAACCGACATCGCCACCATGAAGGTGATCGCCACGCCGGCCATCGGCGCCGGCCCCGATGCCGCGGGCTTCGATCCCGACCTCGGCCTGGCGTTCAGCTCGAATGGCGACGCGACCATGACCATCGTCAAGTTAGTGAACGGCAAGTACGAAGCCGTGGATACCGTGCCTACCGAGCGCGGCGCCCGAACCATGACGGTGGACCCGAAGCTGCACCGCGTCTATCTGCTGGCCGCCGAGTACGGTCCCGCGCCGGAAGCCAAGGAGGGACAGAAGAAGGGCCGGCCACCGGTCCTGCCGGATACCTTCCACGTGCTAGTAGTTGGGAAGTAAGTCAGCTTAGTACACCGTTTCAGCCGCTTCGGCGAAGGTGCGATTGAGCGTCCAGGCGCGGGGCACCATCTGGTGCTCCCGGCCCGGATGAACAACCCCTGGTGCAGGCCGGCCCGCTACGCGAGCGGGCTCCAACTTAACCCAGCACTTTCCAAAGAAGAAACAGCATCCCGGCGGCGAATCCGACGCCGGCTTGATACTCTTGGTTCCTTAGATACAGGGCTGTACGAAAAGGATTCGGGTTCTTTGTGGGGGCCGGCGTGAGACGGGGCCAGAGGGCGGGTACCCGCTCGGCATAGGAGGCGTACTCCTGAAACAGGTTCCGCAGGTGCTGCTCTTCCAGTTGGATCACCGGCAGATAGACCAGCAGAAAAATAGCTATAAAGAGGATGCCGAGAGCAATGCTGCGGGAGGCGACCACCATCCCGGCGGCCACCAGCAGGGTGCCGAGATAAAGCGGGTTGCGCGTGTAGGCATACGGCCCGCCGGTGGCCAGTTGCTGGTTCTTTGCCAGAGAGCCTGCCGCCCACGCGCGCAGGGCGAGTCCCACCAGCCCGAACGGCAGGCCCAGGGCGAGCGAATGGGGTGTGGGGCGGGAAAACCAGGCAAACACCGCCACCAGCGCGAAGCCGCTGGGGACGCGCAGCCGGGCCACGGCATCGGCGTAGCGCTTGGGGAAGGCCGGCATCACACCAGGCACCGGCGCTCGCCGAGCGTCGACTTGAGGGCCTCGAACACCTGGCCGGGGGAGACGGCGCGCATGGCTTCGTCGATGGATGCGCCGCGTTTGTAGGTGGTGACGGCGGCGGGGCTGCGCAGGACCCGGAGCGAATCGCCATGGGGGCCGTTGCGCGCGGGGTCGGTGGGGCCATAGATCGCCACGCCGGGCTTTCCGAGCGCGGCGGCCAGGTGCAGCGGGCCGCTATCGACGCCCACTACGGCCGCGGCGCGCCGAGTGGCGTGGATCAAGCCGGGCAGGCCGGAGCAGTGGTCGAGCCCGGAGCCGGGCGGGCCGTCGAGCACCAGCGGGATGCCGAGTTCGCGGCGCAGACGCGCGGCCAGCGCCTGGTAATGTTCGATAGGCCACTGCTTGGCACGCCAGCCGGCCAGGGGCGAAGCGAGCACGAAATCGCCGGGTGGGAGCGCGCCCTCGGGACGGCCCGCCGGCAGCGGGAATGTCCGTAACAGTGTGGAGGCGCCGGCGGCGGCCGCCAGATCGAGGTTCTTTTGGACCACGTGCGCGGCCCCGCTGGCCGTCTTGTTGGAGTAGAAGAGCGCGGCGGCGCGTTCGCGAAGCTGGGTGCGGTGGAAGCCGAAGATACGATCGGGGCGCGCGGCGGCGGCCACCACCGCGGACTTGATGAGGCCTTGAAAGTCGACCGCGAAATCGTAGCGCTCCGCCCGCAGGCTGCGCCAGCTTTCGTGGAGGCCCGCAAGCGTATCGCGGCGCAGCAGCACCAGGCGGTCGATGAAAGGGTTGTCTTCGAGCAGCGGCGCCCATTTCGGCTCGACGATCCAGGTGAGGCGCGAGCCGGGATAACTGTGCTTGAGGGAGGCGACGGCGGGCAAGGCGTGAATGATGTCGCCCATGGCGCCGAGCCGCACAACCAGGATGCGGCTGCTAGTTGATTTGGCGGCGGTGAACATGCTCGATCAACTCGCTGGCGCGGCGCGCTTCAGCCGCTTCCAGGCGCACGAACTCCAGAGGCCGGAGCCCAGTGACGAGCCTCTCCACATCGCCATCATCGGCAGTCACCACGTAGTCTACCACGCGCAATGCGGCCACCAGCTCGGCGCGGGCGCGCTGCGAGAGAATCTCGCCGCCGAGGGGCAGAACGACTACCAGAAGGGGATGGTGGCGCACCCGGGCAAGCTCGCGGGCGTCGCCAACGCGGAGCACGTCGAAGTACCCGGTCGCAATGGCGACGGGCGGCCGGAGTTCGAGCGCGGCGGCGAGGGTCAGGATTTTGCTTCGGGTATCCATGCGGGGGCGGATTTCTCCCATAGTTCGAGCGCCACGGCGGCCACCTTGCCGGCCGTGACGCGGGTCATGCAACGGTGATCGATGGGGCAGTCGCGGAGCAGGCAGGGGCTGCATTCGGCATGTTCGCGAACCACGCGCGCCAGCGGGCCTATGGGACCGGTGGTGGCATCGTCGGTGGCGCCGAATACAGCGACGGTGGGGACACCGAGGGCTGTAGCCACGTGCATGGCGCCGGAATCGTTGGTGAGGAAGAGGCGGCAGGCGGCGGCGAGGTCGATAAATTCGCGCAGCGAGGTCTCCCCGGCCAGATTGCGCGTTTGGATGCCGCAGCGGAGGAGGGAAGCGGCGACCTCTTCACAGAGCGGGCGCTCGGAGGGGGAGCCGAAAACCAGGACGGCGGCGGAGAAAGGCTGGAAGGTCCGGGCCACTTCAGCGAAGCGATCGGGGAGCCAGCGTTTGGCGTTGCCGTAGGCCGCGCCGGGGCTGATTCCAATGACGGGGAGGGCCAGGCCGAGCGCGCCGAGCTGGCGCGCGCCGGATTCGCGCGCGGCTTCGATGCCCTCGAGACGGATGGCGCCGGTGGGGGGAAAGCGCTCGATCATGCCGGCCCGGCGCAGGAGTTCCAGGTAATAGAAACACTCATGGCGGGGAATGTCGCCGGGCTCGGGGACGGGAATGGCGCGCGTGAGCAGCAGGCCGCGGGCGTCGCGATTGTAGCCGATGCGCTCGGGGATGCGGGCCAGCCACGCGAGGAGCGCTGCATCGAAAGCGTTTGGCAGCAGGATCGCGCCGTCGAAACGCTCTCCCCGGAGGCGCGCGGCGAACGCGCGCCTGGAGCTGGTGTAGGGGATGATGCTGTCGATCGAAGTCTCGCGGGCGTAGAGATCGGCCACCCAGGGACACGCGGCGATGGCGATGTGGGCGCGCGGAAAAACCTGCCGGATGGCGCGGATGGCGGGCAGGGACATCACGGCGTCGCCCAGCCAGTTGGTGGCGCGCACGCACACCCGCGACATGGAGGACGGGTTGAACGGCACTGCTTTTTCAGGATAGCTTATGCCACTCTGAAGGAATGGGGTTCCGGTTGGTGGTCAATTACCGGCCGCGGGGCGATCAGGAGACGGCCATCGCCGAGTTGACGCGCGGCATCCGCGATGGCGAGCAGCACCAGGTGCTGCTGGGCGTGACGGGGTCCGGAAAAACGTTCACCATGGCCAAGGTCATGGAGGCGGTGGGGCGGCCGGCCCTGGTGCTGGCGCACAACAAGACGCTGGCGGCGCAGCTCTACCACGAGTTCAAGTCGTTCTTCCCGGATAACGCGGTCGAGTACTTCGTCAGCTACTACGATTATTACCAGCCGGAAGCCTACATCCCGGCGAGCGACGTGTACATCGAAAAAGAAGCCACCATCAACGATGAGCTGGACAAGCTGCGGCTCTCGGCCACCAAGTCGCTGTTCGAGCGGCGCGACTGCGTGATTGTGGCGAGCGTGAGCTGCATCTACGGGCTGGGGTCGCCGGAAGCCTACTACGGCATGCTGTTGATGCTCGAAAAAGGACAGAAGATTTCGCGCAACCAGATCGTTTCCAAGCTGGTGGAGATCCTGTACGAAAGGAACGATATCGATTTTCGGCGCGGCGCGTTTCGCGTGCGCGGCGACGTGATCGAGGTCTATCCGACGTACGACGATTACGCCTATCGCATCGAGCTGTGGGGCGACGAAGTCGAGAGCCTCTCGCAGATCGACCCGCTGCTGGGGCAGGTGAAGCAGACCTACCAGCGGCTGCCCATCTATCCCAAGACGCACTACGTGATGTCGGAGGAGACCAAGCTCGGCGCCATGGAGAGCATCCGGACGGAGCTCGACTGGTGGCACAAGGAACTCGAGAAGCAGGGGAAGCACATCGAAGCGCAGCGGCTGTACCAGCGCACCATGTTCGATCTGGAAATGATGAAAGAGATCGGCTACTGCCACGGCATCGAGAACTACTCGCGCCATTTTTCGGGGCGGCTGCCGGGCGAAGCGCCGCCCACCCTGCTGGATTACCTGCCGCACGATTCGCTGATGTTCCTCGACGAAAGCCACCAGACGGTTCCGCAATTGCACGGGATGTACCACGGCGACCGGTCGCGCAAAGAGACGCTGGTGGCGCACGGCTTCCGGCTGCCGAGCGCGCTGGACAACCGTCCGCTGACGTTCGAGGAGTTCGAGCACCGCGTCAATCAACTGATCTACGTTTCGGCGACGCCCGGGCCGTACGAGCTGACGAAATCGGCGGGCGTGGTGGTAGAGCAGATCATACGGCCCACGGGGCTGGTGGACCCGAGCGTCGAGATCCGGCCGGTGAAGGGGCAGGTGGACGATCTGCTGGGCGAGATTCGCAAGCGCGTGGACGCCGGCCAGCGGGTGCTGGTGACTACGCTCACCAAGCGCATGGCGGAGGACCTGGCGGAGTATTACTCCGAGGTCGGGGTGCGCTGCCGGTACCTGCATTCGGAGGTGGACACGCTCGAGCGCATCCGGATTCTGCGCGACTTGCGGCGCGGCGAATTCGACGTGCTGATTGGGATCAACCTGCTGCGCGAGGGTCTGGATCTGCCGGAAGTCTCGCTGGTGGCCATTCTGGATGCGGATAAGGAAGGCTTCCTGCGGTCGGCGGGGTCGCTGATTCAGACCATCGGAAGGGCCGCGCGGCACGTCGAGGGACACGCCGTTCTGTACGCCGACGTGATGACCGACTCCATGAAGAAGGCGCTGGACGAGACCGCGCGGCGGCGGCGCGTGCAGGTGGAGTACAACGAGCGGAACGGCATTGTGCCGCAATCGATCGTCAAGCCGATCGACATGAGCCTGGTGGCCGTGGCGGAAGGCGATTACGTAACGGTGCCGCTGGAGAGCGACGAGGAAGTCGAGGGGCTGACGCCGGAGCAGCGCCAACGGTTCATCGGCGAGTTGGAAGAAAGGATGCGGGAGGCGGCCCGGAAGTTCGAGTTCGAGAAGGCCGCGCAGTTGAGAGACCGGGTGAAAGCGTTGAAGATGGCAGGGTAGTTCAAGGTCCACTCTTTTGCCCTGCCGGCCTTGCAGCACACCAAGCCGGCTTCTCCCATGTAGAATGAAACTGTGCCCGAGATCAGCCGATTCTTCGGGATCATTGTTCGCATGTTTGCCGAAACCAGAGCGCCACATCATGGCCCTCATTTTCACGCGTACTATCAGGATGAAGTCGGAATCTTCAGCATCGATCCCGTGGAGATGATCGCCGGGTCGCTGTCAACGAGGCAGCGGCGCCTGGTAGAGGCGTGGGCGGAGTTGCACCAGCCGGAGTTGAGAGCGGACTGGGAGAAGTTGCAGGGTGGGCAGAAGCCGCAGCCAATCGATCCGCTGCAATAGGATGCTTCATGACACACACGATCCACCGAGTAGAGTCGTTTGAAATAGTGGCGGCGCACACGCTACGTGTTCGATTTGACGACGGTACCGAGCAGACCATCCATCTGTGGCCCATTCTCGTGGGCGAACTGTACGGCCCCTTGCGCGACCCGGAGATGTTCGGCCGGGTTCGCGTCGATCCCGAGGTCCACACCTTGGTGTGGCCCAACGGAGCGGACTTCGATCCGGCCACCCTGCACGACTGGCCCCGCTACGAGCAGGCTTTCCGAGAACTCGCCCGGCGCTGGGAGCTTGCGCGGGATTGAAGGGATCGCGGCAGCGCGGAAGCTCGAGTTCGAAAAGGCGGCGCAGTTGAGGGACCGGGTGAAAGAGTTGAAAATGGGAGCGGGGTGAAAAGAGTCGTTATGAACTGGAAAGCATTGTTGGAAGCGGAGATTCAGTCCACGTACGCGGTCACGGAGCGATTGCTCGCGCTGGTGGACGATGACAGTCTTCAGTGGAAACCTGCCACGGGCCACAATTGGATGACCACAGGCCAACTGCTCAAACACATCACCATGTCCTGCGGCATGTGTTTCCGGGGCTTCGTGACCGGCGACTGGGGAATGCCTGAAGGCAAGGAGGTGAGCGAACTCACGCCAGAAGAGCAGTTGCCGCCGGCGGAGAAGCTGCCAACGGTCGAGAGCGTTGCCGAGGCGAAGCGGTTGTTGGGCGAGGACCGGCAGGTAGCGCTCGAGATGCTGGCGGCGTGTAGCGAGGAAGAGCTGGCACACAAGGCAGCGCCGGCCCCTTGGGATCCGACCGCGGTGGTGCTGGGGCATCGCCTTCTCCAGATGGTGGAGCATCTGAAGCAACACAAAGGACAGCTATTCTACTACCTGAAACTGCAAGGAAAGCCAGTCAACACCGGAGATCTTTGGGGGATGTAGGGAAGCCCGCGAGCCCTATTTCCCACTCCATCCAACCAGGTTCTCGGCCAGTTTCTGGAGCGCGAGCGGCGCCGCATCAACCGGCGGAGCCGCGGGGCCCGACCCACCCGAGCGGACGTGCGCGGCGCCCAATTGCGCCACCACCACCGAGCCCGAACCGTACCGCCGCGCCACCATGAGCGGCACGCGGCGATGGTTCATCAGCGACGTCCAGCGCGGACCGAATGTCTCGCGGCCATTGGCGTACTGGCCGCTGCCGGGGCTGGCGAGTAGCGTGTACGACAGTTCCTGCCATTCGCCGTTGGTGGAATGTATGCTGCTCGCCAGCGCATCCATAGCCCCGACCGGCGCGGTGGTGCCCGCCAAACCCGCCACCAGCGGGTGCTGCACCTCGTCGAAAGCGATTTCGCGGCCGGCGCTCCACGCCAGGTCGGCGCCAAACCGGATGCCCTCCAGCAGGCCGCCGCCCGAGGCGCGCGCCAGCGGGTCCCACACGACCAGCTTGCCCCCGCTCCTCACCCATTTCTCGATTTCCGAACGGCGCTCCTGGAAAGCGGGCGAGGCCAAGTCGTAAACCACCAGCAAGCGCGCGCGCTTGAGCAAGTTGTCTCCCAGGCAATAGCTCTGGGAAGACCAGCCGGCCTTTGTGCGAGAGCGTTCGATCAGCCAGTGGAACACGTTGCTGGCATCGTTCATTGGGCCGTCGAGCCCCAGGTAAACCACCTCCGCGCCCCGCGCGGCCACCTCGGCCTGCTCGCGATAAAACGCCGCTTCCTCGGCGAAACCACGCGCGGTCACATCCCAGCGCATCCACTCGCCCAGGTCGGTGGCCTGCCGGTAGGCCGGCGTTGCCAGGCGGTCCAGGCCGGCGTACGCTTTGACGCTGGCTTCCAGGCTCCGCAGCATGCGGTCGTAGTGCGCGCGTTCGCCGGAGTTGTCGTAGAGCCCTTTCTCGATCGCCGCCGCCACCTTGTCCCGGTAGAAGTGCGCGAGCTCGGTCACGGCGCGCGCATCGTTGACGAAGCGGCCGTACTCCGCCCGCTCGCGCGTCGCGCCGGCGGCGTTCTTCTCCAAGCCAGCCAGGGCCTCCTCGGCCATGGCGGCATAGAGCGCGGTCAACTCGGCGGGCTTGAGACCCTCCTGGCTCGGGTCTCGAACATAGTCCATCACGGACAGGGGCGGTTTCGAGCGTGCGGCGGCGCTCACTGGGCCGTACCGTTTCTCATACAGGGCCAGCGTCAAATCGTCCACCGGCCGCGCCAGGTTATCGCCCAACCCCTCCAGCCGGTCCGAGTAGAGGATGCCGTTCAGGTTGGCTTCCCGGCTCACCGCGGTGGGGTGGTAATTCATGTTGTAGATGTTCACCAGGTTCTGGCACCCCGGCATGACCGGACCCGACTTGACGTAGTAGTCGTACACCGCTTTGCCCGCTTCGGGCGTGCCGAAACGCGCGGCCAGTTCCTCGACCCAGTGTTTGGCCTCCTGCTCGGCGGGGCGCTTCGGATTCCATCCGTAGCGTCCGAACGCCTCGATCCAGACGCGGTCGCGGTCAATGGTCGAGAGCGGTGGATCGGTGCGGTCCAGCGATACGGGCCACTGCCAGGACACCATGGGATACAGGTGAAACCCCTCGACGCCCCACTCCTGCCAGATGTGCACCATCTGTTGAATGAACACGGGCGAGGCCCAGCGGAACGGCTTCACGTCGCTGTTCTCGTGCACGTTGACGATGTGGTGCTGCCCGAGCCCGATATAGTCCCTGTTGCGCGGATCCGGGTACGGGCTGTCGATCATCTCCGTGTTGTGCTTCATCATGGTGAACAGGTTGGAGTACTGGTCTTTCACCACGTCCCGGTATCGCTCGAAGCTGATGGACCAGGCCCGCACGATCAGCGGCGGGTTTTTGCCCGAATCCCGAATGCCGGCGATCACCGCATCGCGTATGAACTCCTCGCGCTTCACGTTGAGGGCCTCGCCCGCCGTGAGCATCAGGCCCACATTCGGGTAGGACTTCACGAACTCACCGACGCAATAGCGCGTGTAAGCTTCCAGCAACGGGGTGGAAGCGTGGTTCTCAACCCGCACCCCCTCTCGCTCGTGGGCCTTGGCAAACGCCGGCGAAACGTGGATGTTGTAAAAGTGGAGCACGGTCCAGATGCCGCGCCGGTCGGCTTCTTCGGTAAACCACTTCAAGTGCTCGATGTTCCGCTTCAGTTCGGCGTCGCTCAGCATGCGCGCCTCGGGATGCCGGGGCAGTTCGAGGAAATAGGGGAAGGGATGCCCGGTCCAGAAGAAGATTGTGTTGTACCGGTTGTCGACCAGCTCGTCCAGGTAGCGAAGCATCAGTTGGCGATCGAAAAACCAGGGAAAATTCTCGGGCACCACGGGCCAGTTGTAGCCCATGTCTCCCCACTTCATCCAGAAGAGATTGGTGCCCCGAACCTTGAACGCGGGCCCCTCGGCGACATTGAGCCTGGCGGGCAGGGTTCCGGTTTCCCGAATGCGGCGGACCAACTCCAGACAGCCGTAGAGGACGCCCGACGCATCCGCCCCGGTAACGGTCCACTGGCTGGCGCTGCTTTCGAGGCGGAACGATTCGGGCCCACCCACCGCACCACGGGTGAGCACCACCTTGGCTCCCGGCGGCGCCTGTATGTTCTCCAGCACGTCGCGCAAGCGCGACGCTCCGTACAACTCCCGCGCGGTGGCGTCCGGCCCGGTCTGGACCGGAACGGACGCTGCCGCACTGGTTCCAGTCAGGATTGTAGCGATCACGAGAACTAAAATTCTTGCGAAAGCCGGCATTACGAAACCCTGCCCCCGAACTCCCGCACGGCATCCATCATCGCCGCTATGTTCTCCACCGGCGTTTGTGCCTGGATGTTATGAATCGTGTTGAACACAAATCCTCCGTTCGCGGAGAACACTTCGCAACGCTCCAGGACCTGTTTCCGCACCTGGGCCGGTGTTCCGAATGGAAGGACTTGCTGCGTGTCCACACCGCCGCCCCAGAAGACAATTCTGTCGCCGTACCGTTCTTTCAGGTGGACGGGGTCCATGCCGGCCGCCGAGCACTGCACCGGGTTCAGAATGTCGAACCCGCACTCGATGAAGGACTCGATGAAGCGCTCCACCGAGCCACAGGAGTGCTTGAAGGTCTTCCAGTTGGTGTTCCGGTGGATCCACTCGTTGAGCCGCTGGTAGTACGGAAAGTATAATTCGCGGAAGGCCGGGACCGAACAGAAAGCCGAGGTCTGCGTGCCGAAGTCCGTGCCGCACGTGAACACCGCGTCCACGCAGTCGCCGACGGCCACGCGGATCTTCCCCAGGTTTTCCATGGCGATGTCGCACTGCCGCGAGAAAACCTGGTGGACATACTCCCGCCGGCTGCGCGTCGACATGTACCACTCGGCCACGTCGCGGATTCCTTTCGGGTCCTTGAGAAAGGGCGCCGGAACCAGGGCGATGTCGCCGAAGGCGGTGCCGCCGAAGTTGGCGATGACGGCTCGCCCGGTCGCGCGAGCGTGGCGGGCCGAGCGGGCGAACCACGCCAGGTCTTCTTCCGCGATCGCGGTGAACTCTTCCAGGTTGTCGGCGGGATCGAGTCTGCCCTCGTCGATCGGTTTTTGGCGCACGATGGAATCGAAGAAGAATCCATCCTTGGGCATGCGGCCGCTGGGGGCCACGGAGGTGTCCCCTTTGGGATAGATCAAGGTGTCGCCGTTCTGGCCGGCGGTGGTGTTGAAATCCGCGGGTACGAGCACCTCGATCCCCTGGAAGATCCACGGCTTCCAGTTCTCGATGGGGAAGCCGAACATGGTGTTTCTGGGAAAGACGCCTTCCACGTCGATGCCCATGGCGCGCTGCAGGTCGTCTTCCAAGAGCCCGAGCATCTGGTACGGTTCGTGGACCTTTACGGGCCGCCGCTCGAGACCGTATCGCTCACGCAGGGCCGCCACGCAACTGACGTGGATTCCGGTCACAGCCGTGCTGCCGAAATCGACCGGTATGCGCCCGGAAGGGCGATGGTTCAGCGCGCTAACGACTACATTCCGGCCCGATGCGCTCATGTCGAAGACACCACGAAATCCATGGGAACGAACATCATAGCAAGGCCGTGGGACAGACGATCGCCTTTCAGCGTCTCGCGGGAAGGCCCCATCGAGCGGCAAATCGAGCTGGCGCTCCGACCCGGAGAATTCATTCACGACCGCGTGTGCTTCTCATTCGTGAGCGGCCTGGAAGAGGTTGCGGCCCGGATCGGGAAGGTCGCCACGAGGGAACCGGTGCGTGGCGCCGCACTCGGTGAGGCCTTCCTCGCGGGATGCCGTGCGAAGGCCGATGCGATCAACGATTCGAGCGCGGTTCGAAGCGTCGCCCACGGAACAGCGCCGACCGGTTTTGGGTCACGGTACTACCCTGCCGGATCGGTCCACGCGCGTTTGCGGCAGATCCCCTTCTTCATGCTTGCGGCGCCGCTTTGAAGTACGTCCTGGGGAGGGTCGCGGAACACCACGCCTGCGCTTGGGCGAAAACAGGGTAGTCCCTGAAAAACAAGACATTGCCCCAGGAATTCGGCAGCGACTTGTCGTGATTGCAGTAGAATCCCGATTGGTTCTGTCCCCAGATACGATACAGGACAATGTGCCAGAAATAGTCGCGGCGCCGCATTTCGTCGACCAATCTGTTCAAGGTATACAACTGGTTCGATCCTCCAAACGGGATTTCGGAGTCCCAGAATTCGGTTGCGACTACCGGATAGCGGTGCTTGCCCATGCCCCGAACGACTTCCAGATCGTAACCTTCGGTATCGATCTTGACCAGTCCGATGTCAGGAGGAAGGGTCCCCGCGTCGTGCAGCCCCGCCAAGGTTTTTACCTTGACGGGCCTGGCGGAGGTAAAAGGCAGGTCCGCCGGCATCGAATGCTGGGTCAGGCTGCTATAAACGCTGGCATCCCCGTACACCTTGCCCGCGGAAAGATCGGTTGCCAGGTGCAGCGGCATCTCGGCTTCCCGGCTTCCTAGCGCGAATTGGAAAGCGTGGAATCCCTTGCGCTTTCCCAGCCGGCGCTTCAGCTTCTTATAGACCGCCGGCAGCGGCTCGAAGGCGTACACCTCATAGCCGGCCTTGAGCAATGGCGCCGACACGTCCCCGAGGTTCGCGCCGATGTCGAGGGCCCCGCCGCCAGGCAGGTAGGAACACAGAAAAGAGAGGAGCCCGATTTCCGGGTTCGTGAACCCGTACTCGCCGGTTTCTACGCAGACCTGACGCGGAACCTCGTTATCCAACACCCATCTGAGATGGTTCTGAAACTGGCTGAAACTGCCCTGGAACTGCGCCACAGCATCGAACAGGGTTTGATGGGAGCGGGCGAGACGATCTTCGACGGTTTCGACCAGATGGCCGTCTTGCTCGCGAAGGGACTGCTGCAAAGCGCCCTGAAGCTGCGCCACAGCTGCAAGGCGCCCTGAAGCTGCGCCACGGCGTCGAACAGGGTCTGCTGGGAGCGGGCGAGACGATCTTCGACCGTTTCGACCAGATGGCCGCTCTGCTCGCGAAGGGATTGCTGCACGGCGCCCTGAAGCTGCGCCACGGCGTCGAACAAGGTTTGCTGGGAGCGGGCGAGACGATCTTGGACCGTTTCGATCAAATGGCCGTCTTGCTCGCGAAGGGACTGCTGCACGGCGCCCTGAAGCTGCGCCACGGCGTCGAACAGGGTTTGCTGGGAGCGGACGAGACGATCATCGACCGTTTCGACCAGATGGGCGTCTTGCTCGCGAAGGGACTGCTGCAAGGCGCCCTGAAGCTGCGCCACGGCGTCGAACAGGGTCTGATGGGAGCGGACGAGACGATCTTCGACCGTTTCGACCAGATGGCCGTTCTGCTCGCGAAGGGATTGCTGTAAGGCGCCCTGAAGCTGCGCCACGGCGTCGAACAGGGTTTGCTGGGAGCGGACGAGACGATCATTGACCGTTTCGACCAGATGGGCGTCTTGCTCGCGAAGGGATTGCTGCAAGGCGCCGAGCAGTTCGCGCCACCGCGCCTCCACTTCATCGAGCCGCTGCTTGGCTTCCGCATCCCGACGCCGGAACTCGGTCTGGAGGTCCTTCAACTCTTCTATAGTGCGTATGCCGCCCTGAAGCAATGCTCCGTCGGCTTCGGCCAGGTTGTCGGCCGCCACCCTCAAGTCGCCCAGTTGCGAGGCGATCTGGCTTAACTGCCGGTCCACGTCGTTCAGGCGATCATGCACCGTGCTGACGAACGCATGGCCGCACATCCTCAGGAGCTGCTTGACCCAGTTTCGCAAATTCATCACAGTTCTCTATTGTAAACGGCGCATTGCGTCATTGCCCACCGGGCGTCGCAACGCGCGCCGCATTGTCTCGAGAGGGTCCCCGCGCCGGGCATTCTCCGGCAAACACGTTATCGAACCTCGAATCGGCCGGCTCACCCCGCTCGATGGATTCCGCCAGCCAGTCTACTACGCCTCGATCCGAGAGAGCTCCGGCGATCGCCGCGGCGTTCCGCCGCATCTCCGCCTGCAATTGCGGTTTGCTCAGGCGCTTCATAGCCTCGGCGAGCCTGGCTGCATCGTAGGGGACCGTCACTCCGATTCCGAAGCGCTCAACAAAACGGGCCCCACACGAGCGGTCGCTTCCGACCAGGAGAATGGGGGTGTGAGAGGTCGCCGCCGCGAATAAAATCCGGCCGGGCAGGCTTAAAGAAGCCACCCCTACGTTGGTCTCTTTCCCGCAGAGCGCCCCGCAGGGGACGATCACAAAAGGATACTTGCGAAGCTCCGCCGCTAGGCGGTCCTCCGGAAGGATTCCGAAGGGCGTAATACCGGCGCGCTTCAAGTCCTCCGGAGGGAATTTAAGCCAGGGAGACCGATTCTGGCCGTACCAGTCGATCCGATAATGGCATGGCTCCAGCGCGGCGCAGAGCTGGTCGAACCACGACTGGTCCCAGAAGCTGCCCAGCAGCGCCCCTCTTTTCTCCCGGGGATCGTACGCGGGCGGCAGCGGCTCCACTGCAACCAGCGCGGCGGGCACGACCGCCGGCAGAATATAGAACGGCAATCCGTACTTCCGCGCGTAGGCGTCGCGGAGCTCGGGGTGCGTAGCCAGGCGGAGCGAGCATTTTTCGAGGAACTCGCGCATCAAGTCGTCGGGGATGACGTTCTCGGCCACGTTTTGATCGTCCATGATGTAACCGCACATCTTGGCGCCGAAACTCTCCTTGATGGCGATGGATGTCAGAAGCTCCTCGGCAAGAAAGGGCACGCAGGTCACGCTTTTTACATTCCGGCCGGCCAGAACCCGCAGCACTCTCCGAAAGCATTCGGGACGGGTGCGGCCCTCCTGCGAGATCTTCACGTGCCAGTCGCCAAAATCGTTTATGCCCCAATGATCCCTGGACCGGATTGAGAAAATACCGCAACGGCCCTTGAAGATGCGCTTCACCAGGGGGCCGGTTCCATGCATGTCGTTGATCTCGTTTATCGCCACTACGGCGTGAACAGGCGCCCGGGGATCTTGCGAAGCGTCTGGGGAAGTAACCAGACGAACGTCGGGGTCGAATAGATGAACTCCGCGCGGGCCGGGGGCGCCAATCAACTCGATCAGCCGTTCGCGTAGAAGCGCATTCTGCTGGTACACAGGAGCCGACATAGGACAAATATCCTGGACACGCTGTTCTCTCCGGAAGACTCCCTAGCGGACTTCCTTACGATCAAGCCACGGCGGGCTTCCAATGCGGCCTTCGCAGGCCGCACCGCACATCAGTGAGGGCCAATTACCGATTATACTGGCAATACTGGTTCGCGCAACGGCATCTCAAACCGGCGCGCCGTCCCCTTCCACCCCCATTAAGAATCCGGAGCCCGGCGGGGGGAGAGCAGGCGCGAGAGGTCTGGCCTCTTTGGCGGCATCAGATCTTCGTATCTGCCGTCGACAGGTTCGCCGCGAGCCAGCGATTGCCAGATCCACTCCGCCGCGCCGACATCCGTAAACCGGCCAGCCAGGGCCAGCGCCTTCCGGCGCATTTCCAGGTTCACTTCGGGGCGGGTAATGTAGTCCACTGCCTCGACGAACGCTTCTTTTTCGTAACCGGCGACCGCACCGATACCGAACTGTTCCACGAAGTGCGCGGCCCCCGTGTCGCGGCTCCCCAGAACCAGCATGGGGATGTGGGAGACCGCCATCATGTACGGAATCCGGCTGGGCAGACTCAACTGGGCGATAAACCGGCGGTCGTCCGACTCGTCCAACACCCCGCTAGGGACCACCGAAAACCGGGTGTTTCGGAGGGCTTGGGCCAGAGGCTCTCCGAACAGCGGGTCGCGCGGCATGATGGAATCCGCAATCAGATCCTCCTTGCCGCACGGCAGCCACCGGAATTCGCCGTTACAGTACCAGGTTAGCGTCACCCCCGAATCGCGCACGGTGTTCCGCAGCAGTTCTACCCACCGCTCGCCCCATATGTTGCCAATGATGATTCCGTGCCGGGCATCCGCTTCCGGAGGCGGCGCAACCAGGCGGGAGGGGACCAATCCGACCGGCGCCAGCGCCGGCATGTACCACATCCTGCAGCCGTACTTCAAACCGTAAACCGTGGACATCTCCGGAGAAATGGCGAGCCGCAGTTGGGACTTCGCCAGCAACTCGCTCATGAGATCGTCGGGGATTCCGTCCGCGCACACGTTCTGGTCGTCCATGATGTACGTGCAGAGCGGAACGCCGAAAATCTCCTTGAGGGCAATGGCGGTGCGCACGTCGTCGGCGTAATACGGGATGCATAAAACTCTCTTGACGGTAGTCTGCCCGACGGCGTCCAGCACACGGCAGAACACGGCGTCCCGGCTCTTGTCCTCGTGCGATATGCATAAGTCGAAGCCGCCGAACTCCTGCCGGCCCCCATATAGATTGGCGGACCGGATAGACAGGATATTCGGCTCGCCATCGAACATCATCTGCACGAGCTGCCCGACGCCGTGGCAGCCGCAGACCTCCACGTGGGTAACGATGGCGTCGGCGCCGTGGAGAACGGGTTTCGGCTCCAACGGCCGCGCGCTGTCCGCCGTCATAGCGTTCAGCTTATGGGCTAACTCACGCAAGTTGTCCCACTGGGTGTCGATGGTCACAGCCATAGTCGCGAACTCCCTCGCGTCGAGCGAGCCAGGGCCCCGAGCGGCTTTACCGGCCTCCACGACAGCCTGCTATCCAAATATGGGTGCGCCGTTTCCGCCCGCCGCGGCCTTGGCGGCGATGCGCCCTATCACCAGTTAAGACTCCTAAATGTACCAAATCGCAACGCCCGTGGCTAGCGCTGTCGGGTAGTGCATCCCGTCGCAATTCTGCACCCAAATGGTGAAAACCACTACTGCGCCGAGTCCCCGCCCAACCGTCCCTCGGCTGGACTCCGATTTTCTTTACGGACGGATCAGGGGGGAGAGAAGGCCCGTGGGGCTGGATGAAGATCCAGACAAGATTCGTGTTTTGATGAAGACGGCCGAAAGGCTGCCGCCGTCCCGAATTACCAGGGGCCGGACGGCATCGCGGGCGCTACTCTTTCCAGGAAGCACCGCTTCAGGAAGAAGGCATCGCAACCGTATAATCGATGGTTCCCATCGTAAAACTGGTAGCCCAGTTCGGCAAGCTGGAATTCATGGCGATCCAAAAGGTCCCCCAACTCGGTTATGAGCGGAGTCTGCGGACCGTATCCGCGGCAGAACCACGTCTCGGCAAACACAAGCGCCGCCTGCTCTAAGCAGCGTTCTGCGTGGCTGAGGATGGCCCACTCCGCGCCTTGGGTATCCAGCTTGATCAGGTCGGGAAGCGGTAAGCCGTGGTCGGCTACATACTGGTCTAGCGTGTATTGAGGAACGCTCTGGCGCGTTTGATAATCCGGATGTTCACCCATGTCCAAAGTTGTACTACTGAATCCATCCGGATGAATGCACATCGTGACGTGTTTGCATTCCGCGCCCAACGCCACTTCATGGAGGACGAACTTAGGGTGGTACTGCATTTGAAACCGCAAGCCCTTCTCAAAACCTTCATTCAGCTTGGCGAGCGGCTCGAACATGTGAAAAGTGGCGTCAGGGAACACGTTATTACCGATCAAGGCCGACCAAGCACCATTAGCGGCGCCGATATCGAAGATTGTAGCGGGAGCGAAGCCGGCCTTAGCCAGCAGCGTAAACACCCTGATTTCATGGCTTGCAAACTCTGACGCTTCGGCCAAACACCACTCCTTAGAGGTGCAGCCAGCATGCCTTCTTACGGGTCCGCCGGCCGCGAGGAAATCACGGAAAAATCAAATCTGAGTATACCAGAGTTTTTCGCCGCAGCCGCGTCCAATAATCGCTGATTCGGCGCACGTTGGCCACGGCGCTGGGCGCTCCCGCGCCGATTACGGCGCCCCAACGATCTCGTGGAGCGTGAAAGTCGGAACCGCCAGGTCAGCGATTGGGAGTGGTTCGAAGCTGGAACTGCGCTCCAGTGCCGGGCAAAAGGTCCGATTCCGCAAATTTCGAGTAGAGCTGAACATAAATTGGCTCGCCGTTCAAATGGTTGGAGAGATCTACTTTGGCCGACGTAGCTCCTTTTGTATAGCCGCTAAAAATGTCGCCCTTGGCGGGTGCTGTACCCACGTCTATCCAATAATCCCGTGCTCCGGGTACTGCCGTCCAGGCAAAGGTTGCCTGACGGTCCGAGATGACGCTGTTGGGAGCGGGAGAGACGAGTTACGGGTTGGATCCAGGAGCGTTTGAAGTCGAGAACCGGAATTGGGCGCCGGTACCGGGAACGAGGTCGGCTCCCTCGAATTTCGAATAGAGTTGGACGTAAATGGGCGCGCCGTGCAGCCACTTCGAAACGTCAACGTCGATCGAAGTGGCGCCTTTTGTATAGCCGCCGAGAATGTCGCCTTTGGCGGGACCCGTGCCGACGTCAATCCAATAGTCCTGGGCCCCGGCGACGGCTGTCCAGGCGAATTTCACGCGCGGCGCGCGAAGAACCGTGTCCAGCGGCGGCGAGAGCAGTCGGGGGTTGCCGTCTGGCGAGCCGTTTGCCGATTTCCAGGCGAAGTCCGGCAGGAAAGCGCTGAGCAAAAGGCTGGGCGTCACGTTTGCCCAGAGCGGCGCCTTTTCCCTTGTGGCCGGCGGAGCCTGGAGGATCTGAACTCCATTCACCAGGATCGGCTCCGACCGTCTGATAAGACGCCCCGGATCAATTCCCTCCAAAACAATAAATCGGCCTGGACGAAAACGGCCTTCAGACACGTTCCAGCGACCGGGGAATTGGGGCTGGCGCCAGACCATGAAGCCGTCCGCTTCCTGTTTCAGATATTGGGTCCACTCGTCCGAATGCACGACAAACAGCCTGGGCCACGGTTGGTCTCGGGCGTAAAGGGTTGGGAAGACGCACTCGTAGATCCACGCTTCGCTGCCGATAGAGCGCCGTAGAACATCTTGGGAAAGGAACCTGTGGTACATTACGGGAAGTTTCAGCACGATGATGGAATCCCGCTCCGCGTCGGGCGTCAGGGCGATAACCTGTTGGGCTCTCTCCCGTTGTTCGGTCCAGTCGTTCACGTAATCGTCCTGAATGACGAAAGAGTAGAGGAAAAGGACAGTCAAAAAGGCGGTAACTCCCGAATAGGCGATCAGGCGCGTTGTGCGGGTCCTGCTAAGCCGTATCCAACCCGCAAGCAAAACAGCCACGACCACGCTGGAGCCGAAGCTCGCCGCCACGGATATCCTGCTGTCCCTGTCCATCAAGTGCAACTGGGGAGTCGTCTCCTGAAAGAAAAAATAGGAAACGGCGTACCCCAAGAAGAGAAATAGAAATCCGACCCCGGCCGAGCGCGCAATCCATATAAGCGCCTCCCGTAAAAGCCCGGTTGGCGCAGGCTTTGGCTGCCGACAGGAGCGGAGAAAAACAATCAGCACCACGCAAAATGGAATAGCGTAAACCCACGCTTCCAGGGACGCGCCCCACGCGCTCTGGAAGGCATACAAATATGAGGCGAAGGAGGCAAACGTGTGAAAGACCCACGCATGGAGCACCGCCCAGATCAGGGCCGGACCGCTGTACAGAACCGCAACACGCTTCTCCGCGCTAAAGCTCCGACATACGAGGTAGCAGACCAGTATTGTCCCGCACACGGCCAGATGGATCAGCCATTCGCGACGGCGATCCTGGGGCCGCCCGCTCCGCCGCAGCAATGGTACGCCGAGGAAGAGGAAGAAAACGCTCTCGTAGCACAGGATCGAAAGAAGGGCCAAGGGGTAGGACCTTACCCTCTTTCCATTCAAGTAGAGCAACATCGCGGCAAAGACCAGGATGAAAGCGGGCGCAAAGCTGAATTCGCCGTTCAGAAACTGGCGCAACGTGTGGAGAGGAGTGATCACGAACAGCAGCGTGGCCAACGTGGATATTAGGACCGAAAAGCGCCGTCGCAGCACCGAATACATGAGAAGCGCGGAGGCGGCGAAAAGGGAAAAACATACCAGGTAATCCGCGGCAAGGGTTTTGGCCACAACGCCGGCTTCCGCGAAAACAAAACCGAAAATCGCTTGCAGGGGCCGGCCAACTTGCGCCGACCCAACAGCGCTTGGCCAGAGCGCCGGCCCTAACCAAGTCCTGAAATTCGTCAGAAACGGATACCCCACATAGAACCAGTCGTCCTCGTACAAGCCGAAACTGGCAAAGCGCACATAATTCGCGCACCACGCGACAGCGACGATCAGCGCGAGGCTGAATCCGTTGTCGTGAAGGTACCGTGGGCATCCTGAATAGCGGAGCGGGGAAACGGGGCGACAATCCTGGTCGGGGATATGGCCCTCGCGCGAGGACTCCAGGTGAGAATGGCGCATGGCAGAGCGTTTAAGGTGTCATTGTACCTCAGACAAAGAAGCGTAGGCGGGCGATGAAGGCATATTCATTCTAGTTCTAAACTTTCAGCCGGAAAGCGCCGATTACCTCTCTGATGACGATCTGCAAAACCGCTCCCGTGCTTTTGGCGCTCTGTCTCAGCACCCAGGCAGCCGATGGAACATCGAGCGCCTTTCCTCTTCGCTTTGAGCCGAACGCCGGCCAGACCGCCGCCGCGGTGACGCTCCTGTCTCGCGGGCCAAACTACACCCTGTTTTTGATGCCGGGCGCGGCTACTCTCCGTGCGGGGGGCTCCATCGTGAAGATGAAGCTTATAGGGGCCAATCCTGACGCCGAAGCAGTTTTGCTCGAGCCGCTGGAGTCGCGAGTTCATTACCTGATCGGCGAGCCGCACACGTGGCAAACTGATGTGCCCACTTATGCCCGCGTGGAATACCGGAACGTTTATCCTGGGATCCATATTGCCTACCACGGCGTAGAAAGTGTCGCGCCGGACGGCGACGGTAGGCGCGTCGCCGGGCGGCTGGAATACGACTTCGTGCTCGATCCCGGGGCCGATCCGTCGCAGATCCGGCTGCGCCTGGAAGGGGCGGAACACATGCAGTTGGATACCAATGGCGATTTGCTTCTGCGGACCTCCGAGGGGGAGTGGCGGCACACCGCCCCGCCAGCTTATCAGCTTCGGAACGGCGTCCGCCAAAAGGTGGCGGGGAATCTTGTGGCGGGAGGGCCCGATGAGTTCACCTTCGAAATAGGAGAATACGACCGCTCCCGTCCGTTGGTGATCGATCCGGCGCTGACCTACAGCACCTTTCTGGGAGGCAGGGGGCAGGACAGCGCAACGGCCATCGCGGTGGATGCGGCAGGAAATACGTACGTGACGGGATATACGGAATCCGTGGATTTTCCGGAAGTTCCTGGTTCCAGGCTGGGGGGCCCAGGCGGCGTCGACGTCTACGTCGCTAAAATGAGTCCGGCCGGACAGCTTCTATATCTCACCTACCTGGGTGGCAGCGGCGACGACCGAGGTTACGGCATCGCCGTGGACAGCGCCGGCTCGGCAATTGTCACGGGATGGACCTACTCCGCGAATTTCCCCATCCTGAGCGCTGCGCAACCGCGGCTGGGTGGAGGGCGGGACGGGTTTGTCGCCAAGCTGACTCCAGCGGGGAATGCCCTTGTATTCAGCACGTTTGTAGGCGGCAGCGGAGCCGACAGCGGCAATGCGGTGGCTGTGGACCAGCAAGGGAATATCTACGTCGCTGGAGAAACGGCATCGGCGGATTTTCCGGTCTTGAATGGATTACAACCTCGGATTGGCGGTGGTGAGGATGCCTTTCTGGCCAAATTCAACGGCGTCGGCGTGCGATTGTACAGCACCTATCTGGGTGGCACCGCCGATGACCGCGCGACAGCGGTCGCCGTGGACGCTTCCGGGAGCGCCTATATCACGGGAAGCACTTATTCGCCGAATTTTCCGGTTATCAGTGCCTTCCAGCCAAAGCTTGGCGGCGGGCAGGACGCTTTTGCCGCCAAAATCGGTCCCAGCGGCAGTGCTTTGCTCTACAGCACATACGTGGGAGGAGGTGGCGGCACGGTGGGCGCGCCGGAAACGGGAACCGGCATCGCCGTCGATTCCGCGGGATACGCCTATGTCGCCGGCACGACCAACTCCTCCAACTTCCCCACGTCAAACCCCTGGCAATCGTCACTCAATGGCAGCCAGGACGGCTTTGTGCTCAAGCTGAGCGTAACCGGCAATGCACTGGTATATAGCACCTATCTCGGCGGCTCCAGTGTCGACATGGCCCTGGCTGTGGCAGTCGACGATACCGGCAGGGCATATGTTGCGGGCTATACCGCTTCATCCGATTTTCCAACCGTCAATGCCCTGCAACCGGCCAACGCCGGAGCATACGACGCCTTCATCGTGAAACTCGCCCCTGCTGGGAACGTTCTCGAAATGGCCACGTATCTGGGGGGCACCGGTTCGGATAGCGCCAATGGAATTGCGCTGGATTCGCTCGGGGGTGTTTACGTTTCAGGGCAGACGCTCTCTCCCGACTTTCCGGCCGCCGCGGCCATTCAAGCTTTCGAACTTTCTGCAATGAGCGCGTTTGTGGCCAAGATCGGATCTGGGACATTAGTCAATCCGCAACTGGTCTCTCCCGCGGCTGGGACAGTTCTGTCGGCGCCATCTGTGACCTTCATCTGGAATTCCGTTCCTGGGGCTACGGACTATTGGATCGATGTGGGCACGGCTCCGGCGCAAGGGAATATCATAGCGGGGTTTACCGGAGGAGCGACATCCTTTACGATAAGTCTTTTGGGATACCTGACCGGAGGGACGATCTACGTTCAATTATATTCCAAGTGTCCGGGCATCAACCTCGTGCCAGGCACGGGATCGCAATTCCAATTTTCCACGAGCCAGCTACCAACGAATCCGCAACTGATCTCACCCACGGCAGGCACAGTGCTGTCCACGTCTCTCGTAACTTTCACGTGGAATGCGGTGAGTGGCGCGCAGGACTATTGGATCGACGTAGGCACGGCTCCAGCCCAAGGGAATATCATAGCGGGGTTTACCGGAGGAGCGACATCCCTCCAGATAAATCTTTCGGGATACCTGACCGGAGAGACGATCTACGTCCAATTATACTCCAAGTATCCGGGCATCAACCTGGCAGCAGGCACGGGATCGCAATTCCAATTCTCCACCAGCCAGCTGCGAACGAATCCACAACTGATCACACCCGCGGCCGGCACAGTGCTGTCCACGCCTCTCGTAACCTTCACGTGGAATGCGGTGAGTGGCGCGCA
This sequence comes from Bryobacteraceae bacterium, assembly GCA_049516835.1. Taxonomy (GTDB): domain Bacteria; phylum Acidobacteriota; class Terriglobia; order Bryobacterales; family Bryobacteraceae; genus Fen-178. Next base: position 31,521 of record JBEKSR010000052.1, read on the forward strand.
GGACTATTGGATCGACGTAGGCACGGCTCCAGCCCAGGGGAATATCATAGCGGGATATACCGGAGGAGCTACATCCCTCCAGATAAATCTTTCGGGATACCTGACTGCAGGGACGATCTACGTCCAATTATACTCCAAGTATCCGGGCATCAACCTCGTGCCAGGCACGGGATCCCAGTTTCAGTTTACGGCATTGACCAACCCGCAACTGATCTCACCCACGGCAGGCGCAGTGCTGTCCACGTCTCTCGTAACCTTCACGTGGAATGCGGTGAGTGGCGCGCAGGACTATTGGATCGACGTAGGCACGGCTCCGGCCAGCGGAAATATCATAGGCGGGTATACGGGAGGGGCGACATCTTTCACAGTGAACCTTGCCGGCTACCTCACAGGTCAAACCATCTATGTTCAACTTTACTCCAAATTCCCTGGGCTCGGCCTCGTGCCTGGTACCGGCCGACAATTTCACTTTGCAAGCGCGGCGGCCTCGCCCTGACCTCGCGGCGGGCATGGGCGCGCGACACATCTGTGAAAGTCACGCAGCCTCTTTGGCAGGCGACCCAGGAGGACAATGCCGATATCGACGGTCTTGGACGTTGCGCCACGAGTGAAACGACTGGAGATGTTACCCCGCCTTGGCTCAGTGCCAATATCAATCCAATAGTCCTCAGCTTCTGAGACAGCCGTCCATGCAAAGGTCCATGGTCAGCTTGTCACAATCGTACCAGCGGCAGGAGAAACGATACGAGGGTTACGATCCGTCAGTACGAAGGTCTCAGGACCTGTCGTGGCCGATTTCCAGACGAAATCGCCCTCTTTCTCCATGATCCGCGTTCAAGCAAAAGAACGCCATCCACCGCTGCTTTCACTCGAACCTGGCGCCAGATAGTTGACAATCCAAGCAACAACAGCGATCAGCCCAAGGTTGTATCCGTTGCTTCGCAGGTACTGCATGCACCTGGGGCGCCGCGTAGCACATTTCAGAAGTTCTGTTTGATCGATGAACTCTTGGGCGGCGGTCTGAAATTCTTGGCCTTCTTGACTCTACAGTGTAGTGCCAAGATAGCGACTATGTGCCGCCATCACTTCTCACGGTAACAATACGTATGAGCAGAACCAGTGCAACGAGAGACGGAAGCGTCCTTCCCGAGCCAGTCTAGCGTCACCAAATAGCGTTTTGTACCCCACCTGAGTGCGGATGTGCCGGCCCCGGTCTATACTCAGGAATAGCGAGCTCAACCACATCCCGCTTGTGAAAACAGGTTCAGCCACCAGGATATGGCCACCTTTGCGGACTACGCGGCACGTTTCCTTCAAGCATGCCCGAGCTGTGTCATCGTCCATATGATGCAGAACGCCGACGTACATGGCGACGTCGAAGCTGTCTCGTTCGAAAGGCATATGGCGCGCATCCATCGCCATGAAACGTGCATCTCTAAAGCGTTTGGCGGCGGTGGCCACATAGGCTGGCGCAATGTCAATGCCAGTGTAGCGGTGCCGTTTCATGTCAATTACCGTGCTCCCACAGGTGCCTGTCGAACATCCGACATCCAGGATATCCAGCGCGGGTTGAGAAAGAAAGGCCGAGAATTCGTGGGCGACATTTTCATAGTCGTTGCAGACCTTTTGCTGAAGTTCGAAGACGAATGAGTTCTCAAGCGCCATGTGCAGTAGCTTTACGATCAAATTTGCCATCAAAGCATCCTACTCCACTGAGTGGTGTAAACAGGAGCCGGATCTGGACCCGCTTCAGACTGGTCGTGCAATGCCGCTAGGCCATTGTAAAACAGTGAAGCGCTATTGTACCGCAGGAACCACCCTCAATTCTGATCGGGCCGCGCGGTTCGCGAACGCGCGATTTCCTCCGACTCTTGGTTTCGCCGAAACGATCATGCCGCAATCCTCCTCGCGAAGACCCATCCGTTGCCGTGCAAGTATCGGAGCGCTTGAATGACTCCCTCACGAATACTCAGCTCCGGCGCCCAACCCAGTCCACGAATCCGCCCACAATCCAGGAAGATGAACGGACTGTCGCCGATCCATCCGCGCTCGCCGCCGGTGTATCGGATCTCCGGTTTGACGCCGAGATATTCGCAGATCCAACCAATCGATTGATTGACCTCGCAATACTCGTCCAGACCAAGGTTGAAGATGTTCACCCGGGCATGTGCGTTTTCAATCGCGGTGAAAATCGCGCTAATGCAGTCCTGCACATACAGGTACGATTTTCTCTGCTTCCCGTTGCCGAGCACATCCAGGCGGTCCGGATGCTCCAGAAGCTGGCGATAGAAATCGAACACGTGGCCGTGGGTATAGCGTTCGCCCAGAATGGACACGAATCGGAAGATGTAACCCTCGATGCCAAACCCTTGCGCATACGCCGAAATCAAGCCTTCGGCGGCGAGCTTGGACGCTCCGTAGAGTGAGGTCTGCACGGGGAACGGTGCGTCTTCCGGGGTAGGGAAGATCCCGGGTTCGCCGTAAATCGATCCCGTCGAAGAGAACGCGATCCGCTTTACACCGTTGGAGCGCATGGCCTCGAGCACGTTCCAGGTGGCGATGCAATTCTGCTCCAAGTCCTTGCGCGTGTGCTCCAGGCCGAAGCGCACGTCGGCATTGGCCGCCAGATGAAAGACAAATTCCGCGCCCTGCATTGCAGCCTCCACCGCGGACCGGTCCAACAGGTCCCCCGTCACGAGACGGAATTGGGGGCATTCCTTGGCATGCTCGAGGAATTCGATCTGGCCGGTCGAGAAATCATCGAAGCCGACCACGGAATGACCGGCCTGGAGAAGTCTGTCCACAAGATTGCTACCGATAAAACCGGCGGCGCCGGTCACGAATGTTTTCACGATATCCCCTTTGGCACGCTAAGAGCACGCGCCGGATAGTCAGTCGTCATTCGCGGCCAACGCGACGGCAGCCGCCGCCCGCTCCTGGTTCCGGCAGTAGTGCCGGATCTTGAAGACGTCAATCACGTTACGGATGTTTCCGGTCACGAGCTGAAGCCGGCTGTCGGCGTCATCGTGCCAGCGGATCGGTACTTCTCTGATGCGATATCCGAGGCGCTGCGCCAGCGCGAGCACCTCGATGTCGAACATGTACCCGTCGATTCGCTGCCGCGAAAACAAATCTTTCGCTACCGCCTGGTGAAAGAACTTAAAGCCGCACTGCGTATCTTCAATTCCCGGCATCCCCACCACGGCATGCATGAAGTAGTAAAACCCGCGCGAACCGACGCGGCGATACCACCGCTGCTTCCGTTCGATCCGTGAGGACTCCAAGCCGCGGGAACCGATCACGATGTCATAACGGTTCTGGAGCCACGGTTCGATCTTCTCGAATTCGCTGATCGGCACTTTGTTGTCGGCATCGACAAATCCAACGATGGCCCCGGAAGCGATTTTCACTCCTTCGCGGATGCCCCTGCCCTTGCCCCCTCGGGCCGGCCCGCCAATGACCCGTACGGCGCCGTCCTGTTCCGCGAATTCCCGCGCCCGTTCGCGAGTGCCGTCATCACCGTCCGCCGCTACGATAATCTCGTACGCGTAAGCGCGAGCGCGAAAGTAGGCCGTCACTTCGGAAAGCGTAATACCGACGGTGTTCGCCTCGTTGTAGGCGGGGAGAATCAAGCTGATAACGCAGTTTGAGCGAGCCATAGACAACACCGTAGACCCCATTCTATCATCCCGAGTCGCATTTTCGAGGATTCGAAGGCCGTCGCCGTCCGGGGGGTCTCCGGCATGCGGTAAACTCCGCCGAAAAATAAGAAGTCATCTCTGCCCAGCTTCCTCCCGCCAACTCGCCCGGTGACTGAAAGCCAGATCTTCGGCGGCCCAGAACGCAACAATCGTGCGTTCAGGTTTCCAGCGATCTTCTGAGCACTCCTGAAAACTCCCGAGGCCGCCGCACTGTTGAACGGCACCATGATGTGTGTCACCATAGGATCTCTAATGACTATCTGCGTTCTCGGCCTTTGGCATTTGGGTTGCGTCACCGCCGCTTGTGTTGCCGAGCGCTTCCCGGTCGTAGCCTGCGACCCCGACATGAAGACGGTGCAGGACCTCCGCAACGGGCAACCCCCCATTTTCGAGCCGGGCCTGAAAGATCTGATCGATTCGCAGACCGCCGCCGGACGTCTTACCGTGACCGCGGACGTAGGCGCAGCCGTCAGCGCCGCCGACATCGTGTGGGTAACGTTCGATACCCCGGTGGATGATACCGATACCGCCGATGCTGAGTTTCTGTTAAGGCAGATCCGGCGGGTGTTTCCGGATCTGCGCGACGGCGTCGTGGCCCTGATTTCTTCGCAGGTCCCCGTCGGATTCACGGCGAGAGTCGAAGCCGAATTTCGGCGCGCTTACCCACAGCGCCGCGCCGGCTTTGCATACTCTCCGGAAAACCTGCGGCTGGGCTCCGCTTTGGATTCGTTTCGCAACCCGCAGAGGATCGTCGTCGGCGTGCGCAGTGAGAATGACAGGCGCAGGCTGGAGGGCATATTGGGCCGGTTCTGCGGCTCCCTTGAGTGGATGTCCGTAGAATCCGCCGAGATGACCAAGCATGCCTTGAACGCTTTCCTGGCCAACTCGATCGCCTTTATGAACGAGATTGCATGCCTGGGCGAGTTGGTGGGAGCGGATGGAAAGGAAGTAGAGCGCGGCCTGAAAACCGATGTACGGATCGGCCCCCGAGCCTATCTCGGTCCTGGAGGTCCGTTCTCCGGCGGCACGCTGGCGCGGGATGTGTCCGCTTTGGGCGCGCTGGCCGATCGGGTCGCCATTCCGGCCCCGATATTAAAGGCCATCTACACCAGCAACGAGGCGCATAAGGGCTGGCCCGGCCGCAAGCTGCTTCAGCTCGTAGGAGATCTGGCGGGCAAGCGAGTCGCGGTCCTGGGGCTGACATACAAGCCCCGTACGGATACGTTGCGGCGATCGGGCGCCGTGGAATTCTGCCGGTGGCTGAACGCCCGAGGCGCCGCTGTGCAAGCTTACGACCCCGCTGTGCGGAGCCTCCCGCAAGAACTGCAAACGTACGTGCGGCTGTGCGGAAGTCTGGGGGAGGCGCTGGCCGGCGCGGACGCGGCCGTGATCGCCACCGACTGGCCCGAATTCAAGAACCTCTCGTGCGACGATTTGCGCGCCATGCGAGGGCGCATTGTAATCGATATGAATCGCTTCCTCGATGAATCGGTACGGGAGGCCGGCGATCTGATTTATGCGGCTGTCGGCTACTGTGGGAATCGGGCATGAGACTGCGGGGCCGGGGCATTGTAATCACAGGCGGTAGCCGAGGATTTGGCAAGGCGGTTGCCGAAGCTTGTGTCGAAGCGGGCGCCGACGTTTATCTGTGCGCTCGGGGCGAGGCCGAGCTCGAGGCGGCATGTCAGGCTCTCCGGCGGCGCGCGGCCACCGGCCAGCAGGTCATATGCCAACGGGCTGATGTTTCCGACCCGGAGGCCGTTTCGCGGTTAGTAGAGGATGCTTGCCGCCGGTTGCCCAGGTTTACCGGACTCGTGAACAACGCAGGCGTCTATGGCCCGAAGGGCCGCTTGGAGGATGTTCCTTGGGAGGAATGGGCACGGGCGGTCGAGATTAATCTGCTTGGCACGGCGCTGCCGTGCCGCGCTGCGATACCGGTCTTCCGACGCCAGGGGTATGGAAAGATCGTTAACCTGTCCGGTGGCGGAGCTACGGCGCCTTTGCCACGCCTTAGCTCTTATGCCGCTTCCAAGGCGGCGGTCGTGCGGTTGACTGAGACTCTGGCTCACGAAACCGCCGGGGCCGGCATCGATGTGAATGCCGTAGCGCCGGGCGCGCTGAACACGCGTTTGCTGGATGAGATCCTCTCCGCCGGCCCGGAACACGTCGGAGAAGACTTTTACCAAAAGGCACTACGGCAGAAGCAAACTGGCGGAGCGCCGCTCGAAAAAGGCGGCGCTCTGTGTGCTTATCTTCTTTCGGCGGAAAGCGACGGCATTTCCGGACGCCTCATCAGCGCCATCTGGGACCCTTGGACCACGCTGGCCGCCAAAGCCAAAGAACTGGCCGAGAGCGACATCTATACTCTCCGCCGTATTGTGCCTCAGGATCGCGGGCTCGATTGGGACAAATAATGATGAGATTTGCCGTTATCGGTTGTGGTCTGATCGGCCAAAAACGAGTCCGGTCCTTCAAGGGACGGCACAGCCTGGCCGTGGCGTCGGATAAGGACTCTGTCCGCGCTGAAGCGCTCGCCTCCGCGTGGCCCGGCGCCCGCGCGGTCGCGGATTGGCGGGAGGCGGTGGAAGCCCCCGACGTGGACGCAGTCATTGTATCCACTACCAACGACTCCCTAGCACCCGTCACGCTTGCCGCAATCCAGCTCGGCCGCCACGTGATCGTTGAAAAACCGGCGGCCAGAAGTTCGAGCGAACTTCTTCCCGTAATCGATTTCGCGAACCGTAGCCGCGTCCATGTCCAGGTCGGGTTTAATCACCGGTATCATCCCGCATTCCGCAAGGCCAGGCAGATATACGAATCAGGCGCGTTGGGCGAACTGATGTTCATCCGAGGCCGTTACGGTCATGGCGGCCGACTGGGTTACGAGCGCGAGTGGCGCGCCGATCCCAAAATCGCCGGCGGCGGCGAACTGATCGACCAGGGCGTGCACCTCATCGACCTGGCGCGCTGGTTTCTGGGCGACTTTGTCCGCGTAACAGGCTGGTCCAGAACGTTCTTCTGGGATATGGCCGTCGAAGATAACGGATTCCTCCTGTTGCGCACCGCGCGAGACGAAGCCGCCTGGCTGCACGTGAGTTGTACCGAATGGAAGAACACGTTTTCCTTTGAAATCTATGGCCGGCTCGGCAAGCTCCAGATCGACGGCCTGGGCGGAAGCTACGGCGTCGAGCGTCTTACCTACTACCGCATGCTGCCACAGATGGGACCTCCCGAAACGACTATCTGGGAGTATCCCGGGGAAGATATGTCCTGGGAACTGGAGCTGCGGGATTTCGAAGACGCAGTCTGCGGCCAACGTACCGGTGCACCTAGCCTTGATGACGCCCTTGCGACACTCGAGGTCGTTGAGACAATCTATAGGACATCCTCCCTATGATCATCACAAGGAGCCCTCTCCGGCTGCCGCTTGGGGGCGGCGGCACCGATCTGCCATCATATTATGGCGAGCACGGCGGTTTCCTGATCGCCGCCGCAATCGATAAGTACATATATATTACCCTTCATCGGACGTTCGTCCAGGATCTGATCATAAAGTACTCGAGCTTGGAGCGCGTCTCCTGTGTGGAGCAGATTCGACATCCCCTGATTCGCGAAGCCCTACGATTAACGAACGTTACGGAGACGAACTTAGAGATCACCAGCATGGCCGATATCCCGGCGGGGACCGGTCTTGGATCTTCCGGAAGCTTCATTACAGCGCTGTTGCGCGCCCTGCATATGTTCCGCAATACGCATATATCGCAGCGCGATCTCGCCGAACAGGCCTGCCATATCGAATTAGACGTGCTTGGCGAGCCCGTCGGCAAGCAGGACCAGTATATCTCCGCTTTCGGCGGCATTACGTGTTTTCGCTTCAACTCCGACGGCAGCGTAGACATCGAGGCTCTCAAAATCGATCCCGAGACCATTCACAACCTCGAGGACAACCTGCTCCTGGTGTTCACCGGGTTTACGCGGTCCGCATCCGACATTTTGAAGGACCAGGATCTCCGAAGCCGGCAGAAAGACCGGGAGATGATTGCGGCGCTCGACCTCGTGAAACAGATCGGCTGCGAAAGCAAACAGGCTTTGGAGCAGGGAGACCTGCGCCGTTTCGCCGAACTCATGCGCATTCACTGGGAGCACAAGAGGAGCCGCTCCAAGGGGATGAGCAACTCGGTAATCGACGATTACTACGAATGCGCTCTCCGCAACGGAGCGCTCGGCGGCAAGTTGATTGGAGCCGGAGGCGGCGGCTTTCTTTTGTTGTATACCGAAGAGAAGACGCGGTTGCGCCGGGCTATGAGCGAGGCCGGACTTCGCGAGGTCCGGTGGCGATTCGATTTCCAGGGGACGACGGTTTTGTCACAAGCCTAGTGTATGCCTTTTCAGCGAACTCGGAGTATTGCCCGGCCGCAAACCTCTATGCGGACAGCGGCCATTCTGATGGGCGGCCTCGCGACGCGCCTGCGCCCTTTGACGGAGAAGATCCCTAAGGCCCTCCTCCCGGTCTCCGGTGAACCCTTCATTGCCCATCAGTTGCGGTTGTTGCAGGCCAACGGAATCGACCGGGCGGTTCTGTGCACCGGGTATCTCGGAGAAGCCATCCGGGAATTTGTCGGAGATGGAAGCCGGTTTGGAATCCGCGCCTCGTACGCCAGCGACGGCCCAACGCTTCGTGGCACCGCTGGAGCGATCGCCAATGCGCTGCCGTTGCTCGGCGAAACCTTTTTCGTCCTTTACGGGGACTCGTACCTGCCCTGTCCCTACGGCTCAGTCGCCGAAGCGTTCCGCCAAAGCGGCCAGTCGGCGCTCATGACCGTCTATCACAACGAGGGGCGGTGGGACGCCAGCAACGTGGAATTCACAGGCGGGCGGATTCTGGCGTACGATAAGGTCCATCGGACGCCCTCCATGCGCTACATCGATTACGGACTCGGCGCGTTTCACCGCGATGTTTTTGGGGATCTCCCCGAAACCGGCGCTTACGAATTGTCCGCGGTCTACCAGAAACTTCTCCAGGCGGGCCGGCTCGCCGCTTTCGAGGTGCAGGAGCGGTTCTACGAAATCGGGTCTGTCGAAGGGTTGCGCGAGCTCTCCGCTCTACTGGACGCGGCGCGGGAGCATCGAAACACATGAATTTTGTCGAACAGTATTTGGCGGAGGCCGCGGAAATCATCCGGCAACTCGATTTGGCTTCTATTGAACGGGCTGTCCGCTTCTTATGCGAAGCGCGCGCCCGGGGCGGCCGTCTTTTTATTTTGGGCGTCGGCGGGAGCGCAGCCAATGCTTCACATGCGGTCAACGATTTCCGCAAAATCGCCGGGATGGAAGCGTATGCTCCGACTGATAACGTTTCCGAGTTGACCGCGCGCGCCAACGATGAAGGGTGGGCGAGCGTGTTCGAGGGATGGTTACGGGTCAGCCGGCTAGGCGCCGACGATCTGGTGCTGGTCTTGTCCGTCGGTGGAGGCGACCTGGAAAGGAACATCAGTCCGAATCTGGTCGCCGCGCTCCGCTACGCCAAGGCCGCGGGGGTGCGGGTGATGGGCATTGTCGGGCGGGATGGCGGATATACGGCTCAGGTGGCCGACGTTTGCGTGATCATCCCCACGGTAAACCCCACCCACATTACGCCGCATTCGGAAGCATTTCAGGCCGTGATCTGGCACCTCCTGGTGTCCCATCCCGAACTGAAGCGAGCTCAAACCAAGTGGGAGGCCGTCTGACGGTATCGCGCAGGGCGGTATTTCTCGATCGGGACGGCGTTTTGAATCGAGCGATTATCCGCGCCGGAAAACCCTATCCGCCCTCCAGCCTGGCCGAACTGGAAATCCTGCCGGACGCGCCCGCGGCGTTGATGCAGCTCAGACGCGCCGGATTCGCGCTTATTGTGGTGACCAATCAACCGGAAGTGAGCCGGGGCTCGCAGACTGTCGCGGTTGTCGAAGCCATGCATTCCCGCCTGAGAAACGCGTTGCCACTGGATGATATTCTAGTCTGTTACCACGACGACCATGACGCTTGTAATTGCCGAAAGCCCCAGCCGGGGCTGCTTCTGGAAGCCGCCCGCCGGCACGATCTGCAACTGGCCTCCAGTTTCATGGTCGGGGACCGCTGGAGGGATATCGACGCGGGGCTGAATGCGGGCGTACGAACGGTGCTTATCGACTTTGGCTATCGGGAGCGCGAGCCGGCGCGGCCGCCGGGTGCGCGGGTAGCCTCACTTCGTGAAGCGGCGGAGTGGATTGTGCGGCAAATCGACTGAAGAGGGGAAAATGAAACCATCCGACTTGACCGTCAAGCTTTTTGCGGACGGCGCCGACAAAAGCGCGATGTTGTCGCTGTACCGTAATCCGCTTATTAGAGGCTTCACTACAAATCCTACGTTGATGCGGAAAGCCGGGGTCGCCGATTATGAAGCGTTCGCCCGTGATGTCCTCGACGCCATTCCGGATCGTCCAATTTCGCTGGAAGTGTTTGCGGACGAATTCCCCGAAATGGAGCGCCAGGCGCGGAAGATTGCAGGCTGGGGCCCCAACGTCTACGTTAAGATCCCCATTACGAACACCCGCCGCGAGCCGTCGCTGGATTTGGTCCGCCGCCTGACGCAATCCGGCATCAAGATCAACGTTACGGCCATTCTCACGCTGGATCAGGTGCGCGACGTCTGCCTGGTCCTGCGCGGAGGCGCTCCCGGCTACGTCTCCGTGTTCGCCGGCCGGATAGCCGATACGGGACGCGACCCCGTCCCGATGATGGCCGCGGCGGTTGAGCTCGCTCGTCCGGCGCCGAATGTCGAGATCATCTGGGCAAGCCCTCGCGAGGCCCTGAATGTCGTGCAGGCGGACCTCGTGGGATGCCACATCATTACGGCGACGAGCGATGTCCTGAAAAAGCTGGATCTGTTTGGGAAAGACCTCCACGATTACTCCCAGGAGACGGTGCAGATGTTTTACGACGATGCCGTGAAGTCGCGCTTCGTTTTGTAGGAGCTTTTACATGGGATCGACTGCTTCCATTTACGTTGTTTCCGGCGGAGCGGGATTCATCGGATCGCACCTGGTCGACATGCTCCTGGCAGATCCGTGCACGGCCGAGGTGCGGATCGTCGATAATTTCAGCTCCGGCCGCCGGTTGTGTTTATCATCTTGCGGCCAACCCCGATGCCCGGTGGGGTATTGAAAACACCCGACTGGACCTGGACCAGGAGGCGATTGCCACCTACAACGTTTTGGAAGCGATGCGCCTCAATCAATGCAAGCGCATCCTGCTATCCAGCTCCGGAACGGTGTAGGGCGACATCGGGACCGAGCCGGCCTTGGAAACTCGAGGGGCCCGCGCTGCCCATCAGCCTGTATGGCGCGGGGAAAGTCGCTTGCGAAGCGCTCATCTCCACTTTCTGTGGAACGTTCGGTTTCTCGGGGGTGATCCTGCGCTTCGGAAACATCGTCGGGCAGCGGACCACGCATGGCGTGATTTTCGATTTCATCCGCCAATTGGGATGTACTCGGTGGCGAGCTGCCCGCCTCGCTGGCCGACGCCGCGGCCCTCCTGCAAATCGAGCGACAGGAACCCGGTGTGCTCGCGAACGCGCTCCGCCGAAATCGAGCCGTCTTGGGCCAGGACCGGCAACGCGGCCATCACGACGATTCCGAAAGCCTTAGACATGATCGAAATGGTATCCCTCGGAAGCCGCCAGCGTCCACCGCATTTGGCGCCGCGGCGCGTGCGGCGGAGCCAGGCATGGGTGTCAAGTGCGTGTTCTGTTCGGTGATACGCGATGCGAAGGTACTAAAGTCTTCAGTACTTTAGTTGTACGATTCCGCACATATCCGAATTTCCGCGCTACCCTGGATACCAGCGCGATTTCGGCTGATTGCCCGGATCTGATTGTAAATAAATCACTTAATGCCGATAGTTGGGGACGAAAACCGGGTTTGCACCGGCACTTTCCGGAGGGGGATCGGTTCTGGTACTATTTTCGAAGGTCGAGCCTCATATTTCTCTTCCAATTGCCCTAAATTCTGTGATACGATTCAGGGAGTTCCAGGTGAAGAGCGCCACGGCCTTCACGGAGAAGCGTGGGCGTTCTCGCTGGTGACAATTGATTTGAAAGGAACGACTATGACATTGAAACTTGCACGGACACTCCTGATTGTTGTTGCTCTGCTCGCCTTGGCGGGCGGGAACGCGTTTGCAACGACGCTGTGCGCATCGGGTCAAAGCTTACAGTATTACATCAACACTTACACCAGCTACACTAATGGTTGCCTGCTCGGCACCGACAAGATCTTCTCAAACTTCGCAGATTCTTTTGCGACATTTACAGGGGGTACTAACCCAACTTTCCCAGGCACTCCAGACGCCGCGCTGATTACAGTGACTCCCATGACGGCGGGCCCAGTGGGTCTCGAATTCACCTTTACCGGTACCTCTCACGATGTGGCTTACGGTCAGGAATTGCAACTGGACGTTGCGTATCTGGTGACCGTGATGCCGACGGCCGGCTATTACATTTCCTCGGTCTACACGAAGGTGGCTGGCGGCACAGCCGTTTCTCCGACTGGCGAAGTTGGCGCCTACGTGGATCCCACCAAGTGGCTTTGTCCGGGGAACGCCTTTAACCTAACCGGCGCGGGCCACGCCAGCACGACTTGTCCTGTGACACCGGTGACTAACGTCCAAGGCTTAAACTCATGGACTAGTCCTGGCCTGGGTTCCTATTTGGACACCGAGTCGGGCACCATCTCCGTCGGTAATCAGACGTCTCTCGGCGTCTCCGATTACGTCGACATCTACGGAGGCACCTTCAATACCGGTGGCCAAACGGCCGGCCTCAACTACATAATTAACGAATTCAACCAGACACAGACAGGCGTTCCCGAGCCGGCCACGTTCCTGCTGCTGGGTTCCGCCCTGCTGGGCCTCGGCGCTTTGCGGCGCAGGCGGGGGTAACGTGTAGCCGTTTCTTCCTTCAAGTCAAGTCTCTCGAATGAACGGGCTGGCTCGAGAGGGTCAGCCCGTTGTGTTTTCGCGTCGCCTGCCGGTTGTTCCTTCCGCGGCGGATTTCCGTTCCGGCCGCATCGGCGCGATTGTCCTCAGCCAACCGAAGCTCTCTTCGATCCGCTTCCGATTCCTCTGGCTGGATCCCATAACCACCGTGCCGCGTGATCGGCGCAATGATCGCGCTGCCACCGCGGCCGGCGTCCTATCAGTTGCCGGATCTCTCGCAGGGCCGGGAGATGGCACGGGCCAGCACCGGTCTCCGCCAAGCCAAGCCAGGACATCGCACTTGCGGGCCAACGCTCGTTCCACCACGGCATTCGCGGATCGGAGCACCTCCGAAACCGGCTTCCCTCGGGGAATCCGGACCAGGCCGGCGGCCAGCCCGGCCCCTCCCGCCTGGAATGGGGACGCATCTTCGTCGAGTGGGATGAGGATATCCGGCGCGGCGTCCGGCGAGCGGCATTCGGGGGCCGAAGTCATATGGCCGGATGGCGGGCAGCCCCAGGCGGATGCAGGCGCTGAGCGCAAGGCCGAATGTCTCAGGCACTTAAGTGGGGAACCAGATCAGATGTGAATCCAATGTTCTCAAACGCTGAGGCAAGTGCCGATTCTCGTATCTGCCGCTGCAACGGACACCGGCCAGGCCTGCTTGCCCCTCCAGTCTTCGATGCGCACGAATGGCCATGGCGGCCTCTTTGCGATGCAGCGGTTGCATTCCACCGCGTCCGGTTCGCCGCAGTAACGTCCGCTGGCGTCCGCCCGGTGGATCCGCGGACAAATCGCGAAGTAGTCGTGCACCGTGAAATCGAACGGCACGCCCAGATGGCGCTGCAGCCGCCTGAGATCCAGCGCGTGTCCGAGCAGGTGCTGGATGTGAAGACGCGCGACCCCGCATATTGGAAAATGGTGTCACTGTGCCAATCACGGGCTCCGCATAGGCGGCTGTCACCATCCGGTCGATCCAATCATTCGCCACCTCTGTGCCGCTGTTGAGCAGGCCGCGGTGGAACGCGGCACTCTGCCGGAATACGCACCGGGTCCGCTGGCCCGTTCCTGCGGAGTCGATGGCCAGTCCGATAGTCTGCAGCCGCAACACAAAATGGCTGCGCCGCTGTCTGCGCTCCATCGAGCGCAATACACTCGATTCCAACCGCGAGATTCTTGTCGTGGAACACCGGCGGGGGGACACCGGGGGAATGGCGGAACTGCTCAGTCGTGCCTCTTGCACCCGGATTCCCTACGTGGGGGCATTCCACTATGCGGCAATGAACAACCTTGGAGCGACCAGGGCCACAGGAGGCGTACTGGTCTTCTTGAATGACGACGTGGACCCGCTCACGCCCCGCTGGCTTTGGGAACTATGGGCACATGCCTGGCGGCCCGAAGTCGGTGTGGCCGGGGCCAAGCCGCTGTAACTGGCGCTTGCCCGGCAATCCGCAAAGCTGTTTTCGATCGCTGGGGTCGCTTCGACGAGCGCTTTCCGGTGAACTACAGTGACGCAGACCTTTGCCTGCGGGCGCGAAAAGCGGGCTACGACATCGTGACCGAGCCGGCTGCCTGGCTGCGCCACCACGAATGTCAATCCCCTTGGCCTTGGATTCGACTCAGCGAGCGCCTGAGGGGGGAAGAGCGATGGGCGGAAGACTTGAAGGACGACGATTCGTTTTACAGCCCCCATCTCACGAAAACGGGTGGAGATGCTACCCTCGACCTGGAGTCAGGCGGAGATCTGGCGGCGCGGCTCTGGACCCCCAGTCCCTGAAAATGCCGTTCTTAGAGGCTGCCGTTACGCCGGGGCGGCAGTCCGATGCCCTTCATAAGCTTCAATCACGTCGCGGGTCCGGCCGCTCATCATGAGCTCGCCGCGATCCAGCCAGATGGCGCGGTCGCACAGTTCCTGCACCATGCCGCTCGCATGTGAGACGCACAGCAGCGCCTTGCCGGCGTGCCGGAACCGGTGGATGCGTTCGAAACACTTGGCCCGGAACGCCTGGTCTCCCACCGCCAGCACTTCGTCGATGAGCAAGATCTCTGGATTTACGTTGATGGCCACCGAAAACGCCAGGCGCATGATCATCCCGGTCGAATAGGTGCGTAGCGGCTCGCCGATGAAGTCGCCGATGCCGGCGAATTCCACGATCGGGTCAAACAGCTCCGCCGTCTGGCGCCGGCTCAGTCCTATGAGCGACGCATTGACGCGGATGTTCTCGGCGCCCGTCAGGTCCGGATGGAACCCCGCGCCCAGCTCCAGCAGCGCCGCGATCCGGCCGTTTACGGTGATGGCGCCCGTGTCAGGCGTGGCCAGCCCCGCCACCAGCCCGAGCAGCGTGCTCTTTCCCGCCCCGTTCGGCCCTACCACCGCTAAACTCTCCCCTTCCTCCAACTCGAACGAGACGTTCTTCAGGGCGTAAAACCGGTCCCCACCCCGCCCGCGAAGCCAGTTCGCCAAGCGGTGCCGCAGCAGCACCCGCCCGGTGTGCCAGTGGAAGGACTTCGAAACGCTCTTAAACTCGATCGCCGTCATCTTTGTCTACAGGTAATCGTAAAACCCCGGCTTCAGCCGCCGGAACACCAGAAGGCCGATCCCCAGCATCGCCAGAGAGGATACCGTCAATTTGATCACCAACGAAGGCGCCGGCGACACGCCGTCGAGCAAGATGTTCCGCAGCGCCAGCACCAGCGCCGCCACCGGATTGAACTGGTATACCTCTTTGTACGCCGGCGGGATGATGGCAAACGAGTAGAAAATCGGAACCAGCCAGAACAGGACCGTGTTGGCCGACTCCACCACGTAACGGATGTCCCGGATGAAAACGTTCAACGACGCCGTGATCAGCGAAATCCCGCACACGAACACGATCTCCATGCCCCAGAGAAAAGGCAGCCAGGCCCAATACCGGTTCGGTCTGCCGCCGGACACGAACACGAACAGGAACAGCAGCCCGATCTGAATCAGCAGGTGCAGGCAGTTCGACAGCACCGCCGCCAGCGGGATGACCTCGCGCGGCACCGCCACCCGCTTGATCAAGCCCGCGTTGTCCACCAGCGAGGTTGTCCCCGTCAGCCAGGCGAGGCTAAAGAAGTTAAACGGCACCAGCCCGCACAGAATGAATACGCCGAAGTGGTGAATTGACTGATTCACGAAAATCCTGGTGAAAACAAATGTCAGCACCCCCATCAGCACCAGCGGATTCAATAGCGACCAGAAAACCCCCAGCGACATGTTGCGGTAGCGGACCTTAAAGTCCTTCTGGATCAGGTTCGGGATGAGGAAGCTATACTCGCCGTTCCACATAAGAATGAGTGCGCGCGGGAAGAGAAATAGCAGTATACCATACCCCGCGACTCTCTCTTTCAGTTCATGGGCTTGTGGGGCTTATGGGGCCGGTGTTACTGTTTCTGGGAGCGAAGATCGCAACAGAGGCTTGCCGGGCGGCGCTCCACTCATTCTTCTCTTCGCATACCCAATGCCACCGAGCGAGCGGCGCGCGCATCAGTTTTCGCCGGTCACCAAGTGCTCTTTCGTGGAGACCTGCTTGAGTCCGAAAGGCAGGGGCTTGCTGGTGTCAGATTCCTCGGGCTGGCGAGCGGCCACAATCCGGATCATCTTCTCGACGAAGAATGCCGGCAAGCGAATCTTCTGGAAACAGGCCTTCTCCACGGAGAACGTGGCGGCGCCGTTCTCCGCCTGGAAGCGGACGTCAAGCCAGATGGCCTCTTGGCCGTTCAGCACCGGCCGGAGGAGCACCGGGATCATACCTGGCTTCCAGCGCTCAATGGCATCGAAGTCTACCACGGTGAAGGTCGAAATGTAGTTATAGGCGAACACCTTCACGGTGACGGATGGAATTCCGGGCCGGGGAACGGTCTGCAACGAATAAGACAGATACTCGTTAAGTTCCGATTAGGTAAAGGAAAAACCGACGCGCTGCGAGTTGTGATCCTGGGAGGTCTGCAGGGCTTGGAACAGGTTCAGCATTTTGGTCACGGCGGGGGGTTGCCCGGGCGCGGCCGCCGCGGTAGAGAGGACCACGATGCCGATCACAAAACGGCACATCTCCCACATTGTAGCTCGAAAGTCATCGACGCGCGGGAGCGCCGCGGGTTGCCGCCATCCGTTGAAGTCGAGCCCGGTGATGCTCCAACGGAGCATCGCCCGACTGTCGAAATCCTGCACGCCGGGCGCCAGCGATCCACAGTGGCCCATCCGGCGTTGGTGGAGGCGCGCCGCTCGCCCTCCTCGCTCGTCTCCGACTGAAATTACGTGGGGCGCGCGGTCGGCTGGCGCAGAGAGCCGGATCTTCAACAGGTCTGCTTCGAATTCTCAAACTCGATGCGCTCCGCCGCCAGCGTCTTGCTGGGGCAGGTGGCCCAACCTTGCTTTTGCGCCTTCAGACACACGTAATATCGGTACGCGCGATCCTTCTTCGGGCGGCAGGTCGCCACCATGGGACCCTGGCAGGCTGCGAGTACCGCAGACCGCGGAGCGGCGCTTCCGAACCGTGCCGCTGCGGCTCCGTGCCTGTGGGCGCCGCCAACATCGTGTTCACCCGCTGCCACAATGCAGCCTCGACGATCGACTCCTGCTCCCCTGCTTGCAGCTCGCTATGCCAGTTCACCGCTCCCTTGTACATCGGGTTGCGCAACAGCCTCCATAAGCCCGCGGCCGAAAATGCCACCCCCTCCCGCACCACGCCCGCCCGTGTCCTCCAGCTCTTC
Source organism: Bryobacteraceae bacterium (assembly GCA_049516835.1). GTDB lineage: Bacteria > Acidobacteriota > Terriglobia > Bryobacterales > Bryobacteraceae > Fen-178. The sequence goes on from JBEKSR010000052.1 coordinate 48,950, forward strand.
GTCCTCCACCCTCGGGACTGAATCGCCTACAGCGCTGGCCGTAGTCCCCCCAACTCGGCAGTCTGTGCAAAGATCCACCGCACGCGCTGGGCCTCCGCCTCGTTGACCACCAGCCGCCCACCTTCCGGAGCCACATCATAGCCGAGCGGCGGAGACCTGCCCACGCATTTGCCCTTCTTCTTGGCCGCCCACATCTTGTCCCGCGTCCGCTCCCCGATCTGCTCTCTTTCGAACTGTGCAAACGAAATCCACATGACCGGCATGCTGGCCACCCCCGGGAATGAAAATTCGCCGCTCCAGCGGTATTGTGCTTTGAACGGCTTACGCGAACTTTCGGAAGAACGAAAGCAGAATGTACAGCGTCAACCGTCCCAGCGAGGTGGTGGTGTTGAAGTGTTGCGTGACGGACACGAAACTGGCCCCCTGCTTGTCCAACACGGCCATGATCCGCGCGAGATCCAGCAGCGAGCACTCGACGTCCGCGGATCAGCTTTCAATACGAGCCGATCTCCCTGTTGCCGCGTTGCCGGCCAGCGGGTGCCGGAACGATCTGACTGCCACCTGAACTACAACGGTCCGTGCCGCGACTGCCCTACGGAACAATCGTGAAGGGCACCGGATCTGAAAGAAGGTTTTCCGTCCCCTGACACTGGATCACAACTGGATTCTTCACCGTCACACTGACCGACCGCGCCGTGCTCAACAGGTTAGGTGGCACTACCGCCTGCAACTGAGTCGGGCTTAGGAATTGAGTGGGGACGTCGGTCTGATCAAACGTAATGACGCTCCTGGCCGGACATAGAAGACCACAAACTGCCGCACAGACCACGTTGTCTTGGAAACCGCTTCCTGTAACGTCGAGCGTCATCGCCGCAGAGCCCGCATGGACGGAGGATGGGTCCAATCGAGCCACCAAAGGAGCGGCGGGATCGGCCACGGCGATAGTCACTCCCGGCTGGCTGGACACACTTCCAACCTGCACGACAACCGGGACCGCGTTGCCGGTCTGAATCCCAGTTGGAATCTCGACGTTGATCTGTATGACCCCCGCGACTTCGCCGGGAGCACCACCAGCGTACTGTGGCTGCACCGTCTGCCCCCCGATAGTCACGCTGACCGGCAGATTCGGGTGGGGTAGCGGAACCGAAGCGGGTTTTCCGTCCACACCGCTTGGGGTCTGCCCTTCACCGGTTGTGGTCTGCCCTTCACCGGTCGCGTAGAGCGAAATGACGTCGGTCACCTTGGCAGGGCTGGCGGCTGTATTGCTTGTAAAGCCATCCTGATTGATCGCCGCGGCTTGGCCCTTCCCCGTCGAATCCAAAGTGAATATGCCCGGTGCCGATGAAGCAATGGGCACGGACACCGCGGCCGATGTCTGACCCTGATATACAACGGTCACTTGTGCCGTGCTGCCGGAAATCGTGTAGGGGACCACGGCTGCAACCTGCTTATCCCAAGTGTAGATCATCGGCGCGGGGATGCCGTTGAACTGAACGCTCGTGCCTGCCAACTGGGTGCCGAAGCGGCCATCGTCACCTAAATGGGCTTGGGTGATCTGAGCGGGGCCGAGGCCCAAGCCGTAGACCACAATGATTTCACCAGGCGCGATTGCGCCGGTCAGGTTGCTGGCTCCATTGGTCACAGCGGCAATAGACGGGGCAGTATCGGGCAGGCCGGCTTGCGAGACGACGACCGACACGCCAGCGACAGAAATGCTGGCGGAGCGCCCGCCGCCGGCAAATGTCGATAGGGTGTAGGTCTGGCCAAGCGCAGAACACGCCGCGATTAGGCCGAGGAGCACCCCAGATAACAAGCGCAAGGACACACCCCCACCATGGCACCTTCGTAGCGCGAACGCCATTGAGGGACCTCCTGGTTCTCAATGCCGAGCATACCACACGCCGACAGCCAATGTACCACCGTCAGATCCCAAACGAAAACGTAACCCCCACGCTCAGCCAGCGCTGTGGCGGCAATAGAGATACGAGTTCGACGTATGGTTCGAGTCTTTGACGATATAGTATTTGGCGTTCACGCCGAACCC
>JBEKSR010000053.1:0-29827 GCA_049516835.1 Bryobacteraceae bacterium
ACGAATTTTGTTTCGTCACAAATATTCTATTGGGAATCAGTCCCCACTCAAAACATTTTTTAAACTTTTTGTTTTTGCAGGCTCGGGGGGCAGGATGCGAATTTTGCAAGTCCCTCTAAAGCATGCCCCACCAAGGTGGGGCATGCTTTAGCTTGCCGATTTCGCGAGCCAGCGCCACTCAGTGTGAAGTGCGCCGCCTACCGCACCGACACCGTCACGCCATTCTGGCTGCTGTTCGAGCCGATGTACACCTGAATCGACTGCGGGCCCGACTGCGCGTTTGTCGGGATCTGCACGTTAAGCTGCATCAACCCCGCGGCCAGACCCGGCGCTTCCCCGGCGTAAGTCCAGAGAGCCGGGTAGCCGTTGATCAGCACCGAGATCGGCAGCAGCGGCGCCGGCGTCACCTGCGGAGGCGGCAAGGTCCCGGTGGTAATCGCGCCCGTGACTCCCTGCGGGCTGGTCTGGCCCTCGCCCGTCATGAACACCATTACGATGCTGCCTTTGGCCGCCGGATTGCCCGGCCCGTTCACGCTGTAGTCCTGGTTCAGGATGGCCCCCGGCCCGCTGCCCTGCGCGTTCTGCGTGAACACCCCCGGCATCGTGGTCGCCGAGTTCAACTGGTACGCGTTGGAAGTCTGCCCCACGTACTTGACCCACACCGACGGGCTGGCAATGGGCGCCATCTCATACGGCACTATCGCCGATATCTGTGTGGCGCTGGCGTAGATCATGGGAGCGAAGATGCCATTGAACAGCACCTGCACGCCGCCGATAGTGGTCGCCAGCTTGCCGGTCGAGGGGTCCACGGAGGCGTAAGCCGCGGCGGCCGGTCCCATGGCCGTGCCAAAGATGGTAACAATCTCACCCGGGGAAACCGCGCCCCTGGTGAAGCTTGCGGCATTCACCACGCTATTGATAGTGGGCAGCGGCGCCGTCACCGTCAGGGTCACGCTGATGCTGGTCGAGCCCGTAGCGGTGCCCGTGCCGCTCACCAGGATGGTCCCGTTGTACGAACCCGCGCCCAGGGTCCCTGGAGTCGCCGTCACCGTCAGTGCGGCCGTCCCCGTGGTTGGCGTGGTCCCGCTCGTGGGGGAAACGGAGAGCCAGTTGCTCCCGGCCGTGACTTGCGCCGTAAAGCCCAGGCTCTGCCCGCCGCCGGAAACATTCACCGTTGCGGGTGTCGGGTTCGTGCCGCCCGCCTGGTACGAGAACGACAGCGTCGTCGTGGATGTAACGGTCACCGTCGGCGCCGCTTGCACCGTCAGGGTGACCGGAACGGCCACCACCGTCCCGCCGGTCGGCGTGATGGTAATGGTGGCGTTGTAAGGTCCCGCCGCCAGGCCGCTGGGATTCACTATGCTTATTGTGAGATTCGCCGGCGTGTTGAGCGAGGTGCCGTTTGTAACACCCGTCGAAAGCCAGGTGACGCTGCTCGTCGCGATGGTGAACGAGACGGGCGCCGACCCCGACGCGCTGCCCACCAGCAAAGTCTGAGCTGCTGGCGCGCTCCCGCCCACCGTGTAAGTGAAACTCAAAGAAGGCGTCCCCACCTGGTTGTTGGCGGTTACCGTGACATTGCAGTTCCCGGCGCAGGTCGACGAGGTGCTTACCACCAGGGTTACCTGGACCGTTTGCGTAATGCCGTTGGCCACCAGCGTAATCGTGCCGTAGTAGGGGGAACCCGCCGCCGTCAGGCTTGCCTGGTTCACCACCGAAACCGTGAGGGTTGGGCTGGAACTGGTGTTCAGACTGCCCGAAGGCGAGATGCTCAGCCAGTTGCCGGTGCTGTACGCATTCGCCGTATAGTACGTAAGGGTCGACGCGCTCACAGACAGCGTCTGCGAAGCCGGGGCAGTGCCGTTCTGGGTTGCGTTGAACGTCATTGACGAAGGGCTCAGAGTCAGGCTGCCGCCCGAAACCGTGCTGCCGGTCACCGTCAGCACCACTGGAACGTTCATCGGGCTATTGGCCGCGCTTCCAGCCGTGGTTGCCGTCACTGTCACACTGCCGGTGTAAACCCCGTTCGGCAGCGATGACAGGTTGTTGCCCTGGACCGTGACCACGGTAGGCGTATTTGGCTGCGTCGGCGCACTTACGCTCAGCCAGCTCGTTGACGTGGTCGCACTCACCGCGATGGCGGAGGTATCGCTGGCGCTCAGGTATAAAGGCGAATAAGGGATCGCGCCGCCGGCCGTGTAGGAGAAGTTGAGCGATCCCGGATAGGCCACCAGCACGGGGCTGGTGCCGGGCGTCACCAGCAAACTGACCGACACGGTAGCGGTGCCGCCGGCGGTACTCACCGTAAACGTGGCCGTGTAGGGCGTGGTGCTCGCCACCAGCGATCCCGGGGTGACGTTCACCGAGATTATCGCGGGGCCATACGTGCTGCTGGGCGAAGCCGACAGCCAGCCGCCAGTCTGGCCGCTGGCGTAGGTTGGAGCCGAGACCGAGAACGTCCCCGTTCCCGTAACGACGATGCCCTGCGACGGCACGCTCTGCCCATTCACAGGCGTGCCCGTCTGGTAGGCGAACGTCAGCGACGTCGGGGTCACGATTCCAGGCGTCGTGGTTGTACCGCCGGAGCCCACGACAAAGCTGATCGGGATTGTCTGGCTCACCTGGGTCCCGCTGGTTGGTATCAGGGTCACGTACAAGGAGCCGGGGTACGTGTTTGCCGAAAGGCCGTAGGGGTTCCCGTACACGGTCACGGAGGCGGCGGCGGGAGTTGTGCTGGTGGTGGTCACACCACTGACGGACAGCCCTGAACCGCCAATACTTGCGGCGAACGTGCCGGAGGTAGCGCTAGTCAAGGTAACCACCTGCGATGTAGTGTTCCCGCCCACCGCGGCCGTTAGGGTCATGGGGTTCGGAGACCACGTAATCCCGCTCGTCGTTCCGCTATTCACCACCAGATTGACGGTGATCGTGACCTGATTACCGTTCGAGTCCGTCACATACACATAGCCGGTGTAATTCCCGGCGGCCAGCGAATTAATGCTCGCGCTAGGTAAGATCTGGAGACCCCCGCTGATATTGCCGGAAGTAGGGCTCGCGTACAGCCAGGAATTGGAGCTGTTCACGATGGTCGAGAAAGTGGCGGCGCCAGTCGTACTCGTAAGCGTTACCGACGACGAGGGGTACACTCCGCTATTCGTGTTGAAGCTCCAGTAGATCGGGTTGGGGCTGGCGGTCAGATTCCCGGTTCCCCCACCCGTCCCCACCGTGAACGTGACGCCGATCGTCGACGTCGTCCCGCCGTTAGGCGAGACGGTAACCGTCCCATGATATGTGCCATTCGCCAGCGTGACCCCATTGGGCACCGCAATCGTCAGGGTCGCGAAACCGCCGGCGTTCACTGTGTAGGTGTCCGCCGACGCCGCCAGCCAAGCGCCGCCCGAGGTCGTCGTAGTCGTGGGGATGGGGAACGTAACCACAGTGCCGCTGTTGTTGCTCAGAGTGACCGTAGTCGAGGTACTCGATCCCGACGCCGCGCTCAAGGCCACGGAAGTCTGGCTCGGAGTAAGCGTGCCGCCGCCGGGGTTCGAGCCGTTAGCGTAGTAGGTAATCGTGATGGTGGCGGGGGAAGCGCCCGACGGGTTCGTGTCAGTCAGCGTCACCGTGGCAGTGTGCAGGCCGGGCTGCAATTGTCCCGCATTGCCGCCGATCGCGAAGTACAGGAACGCCGGCGTGGTGAATCCCGAACCAGACTCGCTCAGCCAGGCGGGGTCGCCGCTGGCATAGCTCACCGCCGACTCCGTGAACGTGATCGCGGTCAAATCCGCCTCCCTGCCGGTGACGTAGACCGCCGCGGCCGTGCCCGACGTTGGAGTCACCGTGACGGCGTTCGAATTGGTGCTGTTCAGGTTGAACGTCTGCGCGTGTCCGGGCACCACCATGAGGAGCGCGGTCGCGAGAAATAGAACGGTCTTGCTGAAATACGTGTGAGCGGCGTCCATGATTTTTCCTCAACCAGATTGATGATACACCATCATCAATCCGAAAAACAGATCTAACTCTCTGTTTATATTGGGATACGGACGCGGTTCCCCTCTATCATACCGCTATTTCAAGATCCGGAAAAGATTGCTGTAGTCGTCTGTCCACAATCGCACAGTCCGCTGCGACCCGATTTCCGCCGAATGGTTCAGCTCCTCGCCGTGGAAACCGCTGGCCGGGGAAGTCATGAGCACCCAGGTGGCGCCGAAAACATCCTGCGTATCGTCGTCGTCGGTGTCCACCACGCGCGCCATCTTCCCGGTCGCGCGGGTCTCCCCCGCCAGCACCGGCTCCAAATCCAGGTAGCGGTTGGAAATGTGTACCGCCAGCACGCCGTCCGGCCGCAGGTGCCGGAAATACACCTGGATGGCCTCGAGCGTCAGCAGGTGCACGGGGATCGAGTCGCTGGAGAACGCGTCCACCGCCAGAACATCGAAATTCTCGGGGGACTCGCGCTCCAGCGACAACCGCGCATCGCCCATGGCCACATCCACTTTGGCCTTCGAATCGCCCAGGAAAGTGAATTCCGTGTGCGCCAGCCGCAGCACCAGCGGGTTGATCTCGTAAAAGCGGTAATAATCTCCCGGCCGCCCGTACGCCGCCAGGGTCCCCGTGCCCAACCCGATCACGCCCACCCGGATCGCCCTGGTCTTCTCTTTTTCCCGGATGGCCAGCCCCACCCCGGTGTCCGGGCCGTAATACGTGGTTGGCAGATCGCGGCGCGCCGGATTCAGGAACTGTTCGCCGTGGTTGATGGTGCCGTGGGTCAGAGTCCGGGTGGCATCCAGTTGGGTGGCCGGGCCGCTATCGCGCACCCTCAGCGAACCATAGAAATTGCGGACCAGCTCGCGCGACCCGCGCACCGAATTCCGGATCTGGAGCCCCACAAATACCGCCAGCGCCACCGTCAGCACCGCCGCCACAATGGGCGCCGGCTGCCGCCAGTGCTGAAACCATTTGATCTCCGCGTCCTGCCGCAGCACCCACAGCACCAGCACCGCGCAGGCCACCAGGCCCAGCGGCATCTCGTAAATGGCGTTGAACAGGCGCGGCGCCACCAGGCCCACCAGCAGTCCGCCCAACGCGCCACCCGCCGCAATCATGACGTAAAAGTGCGTGAGGTATCGCGGATCGGGCTTCAGCCGCGCCAGCTCGCCGTGGCACACCATGCAGCAGGTAAAGAGGCCCATTGTAAACAGCGGCACCATCACCCGGATGGGAACGCTGCCGGTGGAGTCCACGCTCAGCGCGTATGCCATGGACCCCAGCGCCACCGCCAGAAGCTGAAGATACGGATTGCGCCGGTACCAGCCGCTGCCTTCAAAGCACAGGATGAACGTCAGCAGATAGATGCTCAGCGGCAGCACCCACAGGAACGGAATGGCCGCCACGTTTTGCGAAAGATGATTGGTGATTGCCAGCAGCAGCAACGAGGCTACCGCCGGCAGCAACAGCCAGATCAAATACTTCTTCGCCGATGGCGGCACTGCGTGCGCACCCGGCGAGGCGCCGCTGGCCCCCGGCCCCTGGCCCCTGGCCCCCGGCCCCGAGCCTATGGCCGTCACCCCGCACAGCACCACAAACACGCCATACGCCGCCGACCACATCCAGGCCTGCTGGTGCGTCGTGAACACCGGCTCGAACAGCACCGGGTAGCTCAGCAGCGCGAACATCGAGCCGGCATTCGAAAGCGCGTACAACCGGTAGGGCATGGCGCCCTGGAACCGCCGGGCGTACCACGCCTGCAGCAGGGGCCCGGTGGTGGACAGCAGGAAATACGGAAGCCCCACCGTCACCGCCAGCAATCCCAGAATCCGCAGCGTGGGATCTTCCCCGCCCAGCGGTTTCCACGCAGTGCTGGGGTACACCGGAAGCGCCAGCGCGCTCAGCAGCAGCAGCCCAGCGTGAACCAGCATTTGCGTTCGCGGCCTGAGATAGCGCACCAGCGCATGCGCATAGAGGTACCCCAGCAGCAGCGCCATCTGAAAAAACAGCAGGCACACGGTCCACACGGCAGCCGAGCCGCCGAACCACGGCAAAATGATCTTGGCGATGACCGGCTGAACCTGAAACAACAGGAAGGCGCTCACCACGATTGTCAGTGCGTAAAGAATCATGATCGGTCCACGGTCCCTACTCCGTCTGCCGCACCAGCAACTCCTCTTTGCTGAACAGGGAATCGACGCAGAAATAGTCCACGCCTCGAAACGCCATTTTCGTAATCTTCTATTTGAACACACGTAGCGCCGGCGGCGGCACGCCCGATGCGGGTCTGGGCCGCCGGTGAGACCCGACTCACATCACGGATACAGGCCGCGAAGTTTGACCGCTTCCGCTACCCGTCCGACCCCCAGCATGTTGGCCGCGAGCCGCATGTTCAGCTTGCGATCGGTGTGAATCTTGAACACCTCGATGAACGAGGTCTTCATCACACGTTCCAGCCGGTTGTAGACATCCTGCGCGTCCCAGAACAGGTGCTGCTCGTCCTGCACCCACTCGAAGTACGACACGGTCACGCCACCCGCGTTGCACAGAATGTCGGGAATCAGGAACACGCCCTTCTGGTCCAGAATGCGGTCGGCCTCCGGCGTCACGGGCCCGTTGGCCGCTTCCGCCACGATGCGCGTGCGGATGGTGTGCGCGTTCGCCTCGGTGATGGTGTTCTCGAGCGCCGCCGGGATGAGGATTTCGCACTCCAGGCTCAGCAGTTCCTCGGGCGTGATTTCCTCCGCGGCGGGGAAGCCTTTCAAACTGCCCGTACGCTCCTTGTGCATGATCAGCTTGGGGATGTCCAACCCGTGCCGGTTGTAAATGGCGATCCGCGAATCGCTCGCGCCGACGACCACGGCCTGCGCGCTGTCCAACAGATGCGCGGCGATCGACCCGGCGTTGCCGAATCCCTGCACCACCACGCGCGCACCCTTAATCGGAATACCGAGTTCCTCGCTGCTGCTGAGCACGGTGTAGTACACGCCGCGGCCGGTGGCTTCGTTGCGGCCCAGCGATCCGCCCAGGCAGATCGGCTTGCCCGTCACCACGCCCGGAACCGGATAGCCCTTGGTCATGCTGTAGGTGTCCATGATCCACGCCATGATTTGCGGCGTGGTATAGACATCCGGCGCCGGGATGTCCTGTTCCGGTCCGATCAGCGGCAGGATGGCGCTGGCATAGCGGCGGGTCAGCCGCTCGATCTCGCCAATGGACATCTCCTTGGGGTTGCAGGTGACGCCGCCCTTGCCGCCACCGAACGGAATATTCACTACCGCGCATTTCCACGTCATCCACGTGGCCAGCGCCTTCACTTCGTCCACGGTGACGTTGGGGTGGAACCGGATTCCGCCCTTGGCTGGACCGCGCGTGGTGCTGTGCTGCACGCGGTATCCCTCGAACCGGAAGATGTGTCCATTATCCAGCCGGACCGGCACGCTCACACAAAGTATGCGTTCCGGATATTTGATCATGGCTCGCACGTTTTCTTCGAGCTCCAGCGCGTTTGCCGCCAGGTCGAAGTTCTCGAGTGCGACTTCGTATGCGTTCTGCTCAGGCGTTGCGGTTGCCGACATGGCCGAACCTCTTTCAGAGTTTTCAAACTTGGAAAAGTCTCTACAGCCGGAATCATAATTCCTATCACGCACCACGTCAATGGGGTGCTGGCTGCGCCACGGCATCAGAAAATCTTGTGAGAATCTCCCGCTCCGCCCCACTATCTCCCTGACAGCGAAATGCGCGGCGTAGTGTTTCTTGCGATTTGCGGGTTGGCGTTCGCCCAGGCGCCGGACCCTGCCTACGAGCCTCTCACCCGCGCTTACGAAGCGTTGCGCGCGCGCGACTACGACACCGCAATCGCGAGTTTCCTCGAGGGAATCGAAGCTGCCCCGCGCCGCGCCTCCATCCACAAAGACCTGGCCTACACCTACTTGAAGATCGGCGAGAACGAGCTGGCCCGCGACCAGTTCGGCGAAGCCATCGAGATCGACCCTAACGATACCCAGGTTGCCATGGAGTACGCCTTTCTGTGCTACGAAACCAAGGAGCAGCAGCAGGCGCGGCGCATCTTCGACCGCATCCGCAAGACAGGTGATGCTGCCGCCGAGCAGGCCTTCCGCAATATCGACGCGCCGCTGGCCGCGGGCATCGGGCGCTGGAAGAAGGCCATCGAAATGGGCGCCGCCGACTTCAGCGCGCATTTCGAGCTGGCCACTCTCGCCGAACAGCGCGACGATCTGGCCCTCGCCGCCGAGCACTACGAAAAGGCCTGGCGCCTGCTGCCCGACCGGCGTTCCGTGCTGGTGGACCTGGGCCGCGTCTGGAAGGCGCTCGACCGCGGCGATGACGCCACGGCCGCGCTGCTGGCCGCCTCGCGGGGCGGTGAGCCGCGCGCCGCCGAGATGGCTCGGGAGTTGCTGCCGCGCCGCTACCCCTACGTTCGCGAGTTCCGGCGCGCGCTGCAATTGGACCCCTCCAACGTCGAACTGCGCCGCGAGTTGGCGTACCTGCTGCTGCGCATGGATCTCCAGCCCGAGGCCGAGCAGGAATTCCGCGTGCTCACCGAGACCGCCCCGGACGATCTGCTCGCCGCCACGCAACTCGGTTTCCTGCTCTACGCCCGCGGTGAGCATATTGCCGCTGCGCCCCTGTTCGAGCGCGTGCTGGCGGGGAAGGACGAGGACCTCGCCAACCGGGTGCGCGCCGTGCTGCGGGTTCCCCAAGTGCTCAACGCGCGCGGCGATGCGCCTCCCGCATCCATCGACGCCAAGGTGATGGCCGAGCGCAGCATCAAAGCGGGCTATATGAAGGACGCGCTGAAGTACCTTCAAATCGCCCACGCAGGCGACCCCGGCGATTTTGAGGTCATGCTGAAACTCGGTTGGACCTACAACATTCTCCACCAGGATTTGCTGGCATTCCGCTGGTTCGATCTGGCGCGCAAGAGCCCCGACCCGCAAGTCGCCGCCGAAGCCGGGCGCGCCTGGCGCAACCTTCGCGCGGTCACCGAGCGGTTTCGCATCTCGGCCTGGCTTTACCCGATCTTTTCCACCCGCTGGCACGACTTTTTCTCCTACGCGCAGATCAAGACTGGAATCCGGACGAGTTTTCCGATCCAGCCGTATGTGAGCGTCCGGTTCGTGGGCGACACGCGCCTCACCATTGGGGTCGCGTCGCCGCAGTACCTTTCGGAGAGCTCGTTCATCCTCGCGGTGGGCGCGGCCACGGCGCCCTGGCACGGAATCACGGGATGGGCCGAGGCCGGCTCGGCCATCGGCTACATCAGCGGCCACATGCTGCCCGACTACCGCGGCGGCATCTCCCTGGCGCGCGGCATAGGGCATACCTTGCGCGGCGAATCGTCCGGATGGTTCGCCGACACTATGCTGGATGCCGTCTTTGTCAGCCGTTTCGGCAACGATTTCCTGGCCTACGATCAAACCCGTTTCGGATACGCCTTTGGCCCCAAGACGCTGCGCAGCCAGCTTTCCTGGAACGCCAACCTGACCTTCGACAGCCAGCGCCAATACTGGGCCAATTTCGGTGAAACGGGGCCGGGACTCCGAATTGCAAGTTCTTTGCTGCCGCAATCGACGTACGTGACGTTTAACCTGCTGCGAGGCGCCTACCTGATCGACACGGGCAATCCGCGGCGGCCGAATTTCAACGATCTTCGCGCGGGGTTCTGGTATGCGTTCACTCATTAGCCTGGCGCTTGTCCTGGCGGGGTGCCCCCTGGGCCCCGCGCATGCCGCCGATCTTCCGTACTTCAGCGTCCTCTCCGACGATGCCGGCGCGTGGCCGGAAATCCTTTCTTCCGTCGGCCTCCAGCGGCAGCCCGCTGGCCTCGCGCGCATTTTTGTGGCTCGCACCGGCGCACCCGCGTCCGTGGAATGGAACGGCCGCGTGGAAAAGGGCGCCATCCTGATTCTGGAAGGCGAATCCTCGCTGGCCGACATGTTCGGCTTCCGCCGTGGCAAGCAGAACGTGCGGGTCAACAGCCTGACCGACGTCCACCGTCCCAAGCTTTCCATCGTCTGGGAGAATGGCTTGGAACTGCCGGTCTTTGAACTGCCGGCGGGTGCGCAGGTGTTCGCGAGTGAACGCTGGACCGGCGCGCCCATGACCGCGGGGATGCGCCGCGGCGCCGGGGCTCTACTGTGGGTGGCGGTCCCCCCGGGCGAAAAAGGGTACGAGCGCTTTCCGTACCTGCTCGAGGCGCTCTGCGATCTCGGAATGGACCCGCCGTTCCGCTCGTCGCGGTTGTGGGCCTTTTTCGATTCGTCCTACCGCTCGCGCGTGGACTTGCCCTACTTCGCGGCGCGCTGGCGCAAAGCCGGAATCGCCGCCTTGCACGTGGCGGCGTGGCACTTCTACGAGCCTGACGCCGGGCGCGATGGGTATCTCGCAAAGCTGATCGAAGCCTGTCACCGCGAAGGCATCCTGACTTACGCGTGGTTCGAGCTGCCGCACGTGAGCGAGAAGTTCTGGGACGACCATCCCGAGTGGCGCGAGAAGACCGCGATGCTTCAGGACGCTCAGCTCGACTGGCGCAAGCTCATGAACCTGACCAACCGCGACTGTTTCCGCGCCGTCTCAGCCGGCGTGAAACAGTTGATCTCGCGGTTCGATTGGGACGGCGTCAACCTTGCCGAGTTGTACTTCGAGTCGCTCGAGGGCACGGGAAACGCCTCGCGGTTCACGCCGATGAACGACGATGCCCGCGCCCTGTTCCGAAAGCAGAGCGGCTTCGATCCAATCGAGATCTTCGGCGCGCGCAAAGACGAGGCTTCGCGAACGGCGTTTCTCGATTTCCGCGGCGAGCTGGCGCGACGCATGCAGGAAGAGTGGATCGCCGAGTTGGAAGCCGCGCGACAGCAGAAGCCGCATCTCGACCTGGTGCTGACGCACGTCGACGACCGCCTCGACACGGGCATGCGCGAAGCCATCGGCACAGACGCCGCCCGCGTGCTACCGTTGCTCGACACCCACACGTTCACCTTCCTCATCGAGGACCCCGCCACAGTGTGGCACCTCGGCCCGCAGCGCTATGAGAGCATCGCCGAGCGCTATCGCGCGCTGACCCCGCATCGCGACAAACTGGGTATCGACATTAACATCGTCGATCGCTACCAGAATGTTTACCCCACTAAGCAGCAAACCGGGACAGAACTTTTCCAGCTTCTGCACCATGCCGCCGGCAGTTTCCAGCGGGTGGCGCTGTATTTCGAGAACTCTTTGCTGCCGCCGGACTTGGAACTGCTGCCTTCAGCCTCCGCGACCGTCACCCGCATCGAGAAGATGGGTCCGAAGACCATAGTGGATTCGGCCTCCGGCGTCGGCCTTCCCTGGAAAGGCCCCGCCATGGTCGATGGCCAATTGTGGCCCGCCGCCGACGAGGACACCGTCTGGCTCCCCGCCGGACCGCACAGCGTCGAACCCACCGATCGGCCACGCGGGACACGTCTGCTCCGCCTGAATGCCGACTTAAGAGCCGCGCGCGCCGTGAACGCTACGACCATCGAATTCTCCTATCAAACGGCCGCCCGCGCCATCGCCATCCTGGACCGCCCGCCGCGCCGCACCCAAATTGACGGCGCCGAGGAACCACTCCAGCGAGCCGGACCGAATACGATTTTTCTGCCGCGCGGCCAGCACGTCGTGACAATCACCACCGAGTGAGTTAGGATGTCGGATGGCCAATGACGGATGTCGCGTTGCAGTCCGGATCTCCGGAGATCCCGGATAAGCTGTACTTCAAGATCGGCGAGGTGAGCGTGCTCCTGGGAGTGGAGCCGTACGTCTTACGCTACTGGGAAACCGAGTTCCCGGCGCTGTCACCCAAGAAATCCGGCACGGGCCACCGGCTTTACCGGCGCAAAGACGTGGAGTTGCTGCTGCGCATCAAGCACCTGCTGTACGAGAAACGGTTCACGATCGAAGGCGCGCGGCAGTCGCTGCAGGCCGCGGCGCGCGCTCCCAAGCCGCGCGCGGCCGAACGGGTACAACAGGAGCTCTTCACCGAAGATCCGTTACCCGAAATACGCAGAGGGCTGGCCGATATCCTGCTGATTCTGAAGTAGTTTACTCTTCGCCTACAATGGCTGCATAAATACGGTCCAGGTCTTCGGTCGAGTAATAGTCGATTTCGATGCGGCCCTTCCGGTTGGCCTTCTCGACGATCCGCACCTTGGTTCCCAGCACGCGTTCCATCTCCTGAATGGCCGCCTTGACGTTGGGGTCGGTACCAACCTCGTCCACACGCTTGGGTTTGCGGCCCTCCATCATCCGCTGCGTGGTGCGCTCCATCTGCCGCACCGACCAGCCTTGCGCCACGGACTTCTCGGCGACTTCGCGCTGCAAATCGACAGAAGGCAACCCCAGCAGACACCGTGCGTGCCCGGCGGAAAGGCGGCGCTCGGCAACCAGTTGCTGGAGGTCGGCCGGAAGCTGGAGCAAACGGAGGAGGTTGGTGATGGTGGTGCGGTCTTTGCCGGTTCGAAGCCCGATCTGCTCCGGACTCAGCAGCAGCTCAGTGCCCAGGCGCGCGAAGGCGTGGGCAGCTTCGATAGGATTGAGGTCCTCACGCTGGATGTTCTCAACCAGGGTGATTTCCAGCAGGCGGTCATCGGGGATGTCCCGAACCACAACTGGAACCTGCTCAACCCGGGCCAGTTTCGCCGCACGCCACCGGCGCTCGCCGACGACCAACTGGTAGCGGTCTCCCACCTTGCGAACCACCAGCGGCTGAATGATGCCATTGGTGCGGATGGACTGGGCCAGTTCCGAAAGCCGTTCGCTGTTGAACACGCGCCGGGGCTGGAGCGGATTCGGATCAATGGAATCAATAGGAACTGTTTGAGAGGTCGCGTCGGGCATAGGTCCCAGAGGGCGCCCCGGCCCCGCCGCCGGACGAGTCGGCAGCAACGCGCTGAGCCCTCTACCAAGCGCCTTGCGCGGGTTGTCTGTTTTGTTCATGGTCCAGAATCTCTTTGGCCAGTTTGATATAGCTCTCCGCGCCCCGTGACCGCGGGTCATAGCCTAGAATCGGCTTACCAAAGCTGGGCGCCTCGGCCAGCCGGATGCTACGCGGGATGATGGTCCGGAACACCTGGTCGCCAAAAAACTCTCTCAGATCCGCCGCCACTTGACGGGTGAGATTGGTGCGGTCGTCATACAGGGTGAGAAGGATGCCTTCCACCTGGAGTGGATGTTGGAACGAATCACGTACGCGGTCGATGGTGTCCATGAGCTCCGAGACTCCCTCCAGGGCGAAGAACTCACATTGAATGGGCACCAGGACAGAGTCGGCCGCAATGAGCGCGTTGAGCGTGAGCAGATCCAAGGCTGGAGGGCAATCGATCAGGACGAAGCGGTAGTCCTCCCGGATGTCCGCGATGCGCTCACGCAGGCGGAATTCGCGATTGGGGATTCCTACCAATTCGAGGTTCGCGCCAACCAGGTTCTTATCGGCACAAATCAGGTGCAACCCTTCGAGTTCGGTCGCCTGGATCGCATCCCTTGCGGGCACGCCTTCCAGGAGAACCTGATACAGGCTTGGCCGATCCGGATCCTTGGCGACACCCAAGCCGGTGGTGGCATTGCCTTGCGGATCGGAGTCTATGACCAAAACTCGAAAGTCATTAGCGGCCAACGAAGCCGCCAGGTTAATGGCGGTTGTGGTCTTACCGACCCCGCCCTTCTGGTTGGCGATGGCGAGAACTCTGCTCAAGCGGCCATACTACCATGAACTGCCCCTTCACGTGAACTGGTGGTGTGTGGCTAACCAGGAGAGCAAGTACGCACTTGGCTGTGGGGCAGCCAATCCTGCCTGCAGCCGGCTTTCAGCCGGCGCCTGCGGGAAGTGAAAGACTCTCACGCGCCTCGAAAGAGCCGCCTGAAAGGCGGCTGCAGGCAAGATTGCCCGCCCCACTGCGCTGCTGTTTCACGTGAAACAGCCTCTTTCCCCGACCTCGTTTCACGTGAAACAAACCAATCCTGCTCCTAGGACCCGATCTGCTCCTGGTGGCCGGTCCGCAGGAAGCGCTGTCTGCTCCAGCGCACCGGGATCGGGGGCCGCCAAACAAAGCCAATTCCGTCGGGAGGCGCTTCGCCTCCAGTCAATAGATCGACATTTGGCGCGAGGTTCTTTAGGAACAAAGCCAAATCCGCGTAGCTGACTGCTCGGGAAATCACCCAGTCGAATTGCTCGTTCACGTCTTCAGCCCGCTTGGCAAGCACGCGAACATTCGGCAAGTTGCGGCTGGCTTCGCGCAGAAAAACGGCCTTCCGCTGGTGGGATTCGACCAGAGTGACAGAGCAATCGGGGCGGAGCACCGCCGCGGGGAAGCCGGGGAAACCGGCCCCGGACCCGATGTCGGCAATTCGCAGACAGCCCTGAGGCAAATGAGTTCCCAGAAAGAGCGATTCGCAGTAGTGCCGCTCCACTGCCTCTTCCATCCTCTTGATGGATGTCAGGTTCAGGGTACGATTCCACCGGAGCAGCAGTTGGTAGTGTGTCTCAAGCGCTGCCACCTGCCCGGGTGATAACTCCACGACTCCGGCGAGGCGCTGCCTGAGCAGATCAGCAAACATGGTCGACGCTCAGATAAACGTCCAGAACGGCAATGGCCGCCGGGGTGACGCCTGGGATGCGCGCGGCTTGGCCCAGTGTCGCCGGCCGCACCCGCTCCAGCTTATCTCGGATCTCGCGCGACAGACCGGGAATGCCGGCAAAGCCGAATTCCGGCGGAATGCGCCGCCGCTCGGCATGCTTCATGCGCTCCATCTGCCGCTCTTGCTGCGAGATGTACCCGCTGTACTTGGCTTCGGTCTCGACCGTGTTCAGGAGGCCGAGGGCGGGCTCCTCACCCAACGTTTCACGGATCCAGCCGGAGATCTCCGCTATGGAGGCGTCGGGGCGCTTCAGCCACTGGCCGTGACGGTGCTCTTCCAAAACCTTCGTCAAGCGCTCCTTTTGCCGCTGTTTGCGCGTGAAGACCTCCCACCGCCGATCAGTGACCAGGCCCGCACGGCGGCCCAGCGGTGTCAGCCTGGCATCCGCATTGTCGATGCGCAGGTGCAGCCGGAACTCGGCGCGCGAAGTGAACATGCGATACGGCTCGTCGGCGCCCTTGGTGATGAGATCGTCGATGAGAATTCCGGTATAGCCTTCGGTGCGGCCGATGACGACGGCATCTTTCCCGCTCAGACGGCACGCCACATTCATGCCCGCAACCAAGCCCTGGCAGCCGGCCTCTTCATAGCCCGAGGTGCCGTTGATCTGGCCGGCGAGATAGAGTCCGGCGATGGATTTGACCTCCAGCGTGCGATCCAGTTCCCGCGGATCGATCGCATCGTATTCTATGGCGTAGCCGGGACGGATCATCTCAGCGCGCTCGAGACCCCGGATGGAAGCCACCACGGCGGTCTGCACATCGATGGGCATGCTGGTGGACATGCCGTTGACGTATACCTCGTTGGTGTCGAGACCTTCGGGTTCGAGAAAGATCTGGTGACGCGGCTTGTCCGGAAACTTGACGATCTTGTCCTCGATGGAAGGGCAATAGCGTGGGCCGATGCCTGCGATCTGGCCGCTGTAAAGTGGAGAACGCGGGATGGCCTCTCGCAGGATCCGCCGCGTTTCCTCCGTGGTATAGCCGATGTGGCATTGGATCTGCAGGCGATCGATCTTCCCGGTGAGGAACGAGAATGGCGTCGGCTCGGCATCGCCGGGCTGCGGCTCGAACTGGCTCCAGTCGATGGTGCGGCCATCGAGACGCGGCGGGGTTCCAGTCTTGAGCCGGGTCCAGTTGAGACCGAGGGTGCGCAGTTGATCGCCCAGCAACTGCGAGGGCGCTTCCCCATTTCGACCGCACGCGTACTGCATCTCGCCGACGTGGGCCAAGCCGTTCAGAAAAGTTCCGGTGGTGACGATCACGGCGCCGGCCTCGATGGCCCGGCCGTCACGCAACTGAACGCCGGCGACACGGCGGCTCTGAATGATGAGCGCCGCCACTTCGGCCTGCTTGACCCGAAGGTTGGGCTCCCGCTCGAGGACTTCGCGCATGCGGACGCGGTACATCTTCTTGTCCATCTGCGCGCGGGGGGACCAGACGGCCGGGCCGCGGCTGGTGTTGAGAAGGCGGAACTGGATGCCGACGGCGTCGGCGAGCTCACCCATGACGCCGCCGAGGGCGTCGATCTCGCGCACCAGGTGCCCCTTGGCGATGCCTCCGATGGCGGGGTTGCACGACATCTGCGCGACCAGGTCGAGATTCATCGTGACCATGGCGGTGCGGAGACCCATGCGCGCCGCGGCGCGGGCGGCTTCGCACCCGGCGTGACCACCGCCGACGACCACAACGTCGTACCTCTCGTGCATTGATATGATTGTAGCGAAATGAGAATCCTGATCCTGGGAAGCGGCGGGCGCGAGCATGCGCTGGCGTGGAAACTGGCGCAGTCGCCGGGGGTATCGGTATTCGCGGCGCCGGGGAATCCGGGGATTGCGAAGGTCGGGACGTGTGTCCCGGTTGCAGCGGGCGCCTCCTATCTGGAGATTGCGGAAGCCATCGGCGCGGACCTGACGGTGGTAGGACCGGAAGCGCCCCTGGTGGCGGGGGTGGTGGATGCGTTCCGGGCGCAAGGGCGGAAGATCGTGGGACCGGACCGGAAAGCGGCGCAGCTCGAAGGCAGTAAGGTTTTTGCAAAGAACTTTTTGATGCAAAGTAAGATGCCCACGGCGGAATTCGTGACTGTCGAAAACGAGACCGATGCGCGCCAGGCGCTCGACCGTTTCGGTTTTCCGGTGGTGCTGAAAGCCGACGGGTTGGCGGCGGGCAAGGGCGTCATCGTCGCGCACGACCGCAAGGAGGCCGAAACGGCGCTCGGCACGCTCAAAGGCCGGCTGGTAATCGAAGAGTTTCTACGCGGCGAAGAGGTGAGCTTCATCGCGCTGTGCGACGGGCGGGACGTGGTGCCGCTGGCGCCCACCGAGGATCACAAAGCTGTCTTCGATGGCGACACAGGTCCGAACACCGGCGGGATGGGAGCGTACTGCGACGGCGCGATTCTCACCGGGGCGCAGACGAGAGAGATTCTGGATGGCGTCATCTATCCGACGGTGGAAGCGATGCGCTTCACGGGTTTTCTTTATGCGGGCTTGATGATGACGGCGGCAGGACCAAAGGTGCTGGAGTTCAACGTGCGGCTGGGCGACCCGGAGACGCAGCCGCTGATGCACCGGATGGCGTCCGATTTTGTTCCGGCGCTGATGGCGGCGGCCAGCGGCGAGTTGGCGGGCGTGAAACTCGAGTGGCGCAGCGGCCCGAGTGTGTGCGTGGTGCTGGCGTCGGGCGGGTACCCGGGCGCGTATGAGACCGGCAAAGCGATTCACGGGATCGACGCGGCGGAAGCGACCGGCGCAACGGTATTTCACGCGGGAACACGGATGGGCGCGGCCGGCCTCGAGACCGCGGGCGGGCGCGTGCTCGGCGTGACGGCAGCGGGGCAGGGTTTGGCCGGCGCGATCGACGGGGCGTATGAGGCGGTCCGGCGGGTGGAGTTTGAGGGGATGCACTACCGGACGGACATCGGGCGGAAGGGGCTGGAACGGCCGGGATAAAGCGGTCACCGCCCTGCCTCACGCCGCCAACGGCCAATCGGCGTATAGCGCCGCCGCCTGCTCCATGATCCGCTCTATGAGGAAATCGAAGTGCTCGCGCCGCACCTGCCGCGCCCGCAACACACGCCGCACTGCCGCGCGCACTTCCGCCCGCACCGCATCCCGGTGCGGTTCGGTCCAATCCACCTTGAGGTTCCGTTTCACCGCCTGCACCACGTCATGAATCAGGCCCGTGAGAAACTGCTGGTCATAAATCGTTGCCAGGTTGTCCGCCACCGCATCATAGAAGGCCAGTTCTTCCGGCGCCAGGTTCAACTCGCTCGCCCGCTGCTGCTCCCGCAACTCCTCTTCGCGGATCTTCAGCATCACCCGGATCACGGCCGCCGCGTCAATCAGCCGGTTGTGATACCTCTGCAACGTCGCTTCCAGCATTTCGCGGAACGAGCGGTACTTGGCAAGGTTGTTCTTTTCCCGCTGCCTCAGTTCGTCCTGCAGTAACTGCTCCAGCAGCTTCAGCCGCAGATTCTCGTACGGACGGTCCTTGAACGTTTGCAGGAAACGGTCGTCCAGAATCGAGATGTCGGCCTTCTTCAGCCCCGCCACTTTGAAGATATCCACCACGCCGGCGGATTCCACACTATCGTCCACCAGGTCGCGAACCGCCTCCTCCAACTGGCGCACCTTCCGATTCCCCGGCGCCGCCTTGCCGATCTGCTTCCGCACCCGCTGGTAGAAGATAATTTCATCCGCGAACTCCCGGCAATCTTCCAGGTGCTTCACCAGCAGGAACACCGAGGATAGCCGCATCTCGGCCTGCAGAAACCGGTTGCGCCGCCCGTCATCATCCGCCAGGCTCCCGTACACCAGCGCGTACAAATCTTCCAGTTCAATCGCGGGCAGACCTCGCCAAGCCCCATAGTCGCGCCCCCCCGGCAGCAGCTCGCGGACTTCCGCCCGGCAGTCGTGGAACAACGGCCGCGCGGTTGCCGAAATGTCCGGCGCTGGTTCGGCCTGGTCGCCGGCCTTGGCGTACTTCGCCGTCGCATCGCGCAACTCATCGCCGATTCCGATGTAATCCACAATCAGCCCATGCGGCTTGTCATGGAAGACGCGATTGACGCGCGAGATCGCCTGTATCATGTTGTGCCCGCGCATCGGCTTGTCCACATACAGCGTGTGCAGGCACGGTATATCGGTGCCCGTCAGCCACATGTCGCAGACAATCACGATGCGCAGTGGGTCGTCCATATCGCGCAGCCGCTCTTTGATGGTTTCGCGCTGCGCCTTAGTCGTGAAGTGGCCCGCCTCGCTCCACGCCGGCGGGTCTTCCGCAAGATTCCCGGTCATCACCACCTTGATTTCGGGACATCCCGGAAGCGCCGTGAGCTCATCGTACAGCCGCACGCAATTCTCGCGCGTCATGCACACCGCCATCGCTTTGCCGCGCAGCGTGGAAGTGCGGTCCAGGAAATGCGCCAATAGGTCCGCCGCCAGTTCCTCGACGCGGTCCTTCGCTCCCGCGGCCGCAGCCAGCGCCGCCCACCGCGACTTCCGCCTTTCCACCTCGCCCGGCTGGAATTGCGCCGCAATCTCCGCCAGCGCCGCATCCACCTCCCGATTCCCCAGGTGCAGTCTGATTTGCCTCGGCGCGTAGAAGATCGGCACCGTCGCGTGATCTTCCTGCGCCTGCCCGATCGTATAAGTGTGGATGACGTTGCCGAAGACTTCTTCCGTATCCGCTCCCGAGAAGCTGATCGGCGTCCCCGTAAAGCCGAGCCGCCGCGCGTTCGGCAATGCCTCGGCAAGGTAGCGCGCGTAGCCCTTCAGAAAGCCGTACTGCGACCGGTGGGCCTCATCGGCAATGATGACGATGTTGTCGCGCAGCGACAGCACCGGGTGCGCCAGTTCTTCTTCCTTCAGGCGGAACTTTTCAATCGTGGTGAAAACCACTTCTCCGCCTTGCGTCTGCAGTAGCCGGCGCAGGTCCTCGACGCTTTCCGCCTGCTCCACCGGACCCACCAGCGGCCGTGCCGCCGCGAATTCGTCGTGCAACTGGTCGTCCAGATCGTTGCGGTCCACTTCGATTACGAAGGTCGGATTGCCCAGTTCCGGCCGCCGCCGCAGAATTCCCACGAGGAAAATCATCGAGAGCGACTTGCCGGACCCGGTGGTGTGCCAGATCACGCCCAGCCGGCGCTCGCGCCCCCCGGTCATGGCGGCGATGGTCTTGCGCGCCGCCAGCCGCACCGCGAAGAACTGGTGATACTTCGCGCCCTTCTTCGCGATGCGGTCGTTCACCACCTGAAAGACAATGAAGTCGCGGACGTAGGAGAGCAGCCGCTTGGGCGCAAACAGGCCCTCCAGCAGCGCTTTCATGGACGCGGTGGTGGCGGGCTCCACCGTCACGCCGTCGATGGATTTCCAGGGCGCGTACCACTCTTCGTCCGCCGTCCACATCCCGTGCAGCGTGGAGACGCCATCCGAGATCACAACAATGGCGTTGTAGTCGAACAGTTGCGGGATATCGTTGCGGTAGTGCTGGATCTGATTCCACGCGCCCTGTACGGTGGGTTCTTCGGAGTACGGATTCTTCAATTCGAAGACGGCCAGCGGCAGGCCATTGACGAAGAGAACGAGGTCGGGACGGCGGTCATTGCGCCCATGGATCGGAAACTGGTTCGCCACCAGGAATTCGTTCTTTTCCGGGTGTTCCCAATCGATGGCGTAGACCAGCCGGTGGGTGACGTGTCCGGGGCTGAGTTCGAGCCGCAGTTCGTAGCCCCGCACCAGCCGTTCGTGGAAGGCCATATTGCGGCGTAGCGTATCGACGCCTTCCGGACGAATGAAGTGGATGACGGCCAGTTCGATTGCAGCGTCCGGCAGGTCGCGATATTGACGGGCGAGGAAGTTGCGCAGGCGCCGTCTGAGGACCACCTCGTCGGGCGGCCGGTCGAGTTCGATTCCGGGGCTGTACTTGTAGCCGAGCTGCTCCAAGCGGGCGATGGTGGTGAGTTCGAATTCGGACTCGGTCCCCCGCCGGTCAGACATGGGCACCCACCAGTTTCTCGGCGTCGCGCACCCGCAGTTCGCCGGACATCAGTTTGGGCAGAAGGGTGTCGCGCAGGGCGGCGAGGGTGCGGGATTGCTCGTCGTTGCTCTTCATCTGCGCAAAAGCCGATGTAGCCAATAGACCAAACTTCTGAGCAATCGCCGCAGGCGGGTACACGATCGGAAAACCAGCCAAACTTGACGCCGGCACGCGCTGACGACCGGACGATCCGGTCATGTTGGTGATCGCGTGGGCGCGGAAGTCCTCTGATCGTGCCAGGAAATACGCGTACTCGGGTGGGATGGGCGCTCTGGACCGAAGCACAATGTACTCGGTTGAACCCCACGCGACCTGGTCATCATCGAGAAAGTCGACGTACGCAGTTTTCCCATGCTCCAGGCACGGAGTTATTCGGGCCAGGAGAACATCCCCGTTGCGGAACTTCATGCCGGATGAAAACGCGCGGAACTCCCAATCGGCCACACGGGCCTGCGTCTTCGGCAAATTTGCCATCTCGAGGTAAGGCGCCGTGTCACCCTTCCGGAGACTGCGAATCGGATTCAGTTCCAGAATCTCGTCTATTGATCGAACTGGCCAGCCTTGCGGAACCGGGCCGATCGCCGACTCCACAAACCGGTCCGGGAACAGCGTCGCTACCTCAGCCGACATGCCAAACGGCTGGCGGCCTTCCGCCTTGGCGACGACGGGGTCGAAGTCCACGAACCAGGATCGGAAGATGGTGCGTGCCATGGATTCCAGCGTCTGGTTCATGCGCCTGTTGAGTTCGATCTTGTCATCGAGCGCGCCAAGCGCCTCAGCCAAGGCGTCCTGAACCCGCTTCTCTGGGATGGGAATCCTCAAGCGATCCAGTGTGGCGACATTGATGTTGTCCTGCACCGTTCCACCTTCGCTTGCCTCGAACTGGATCTGGTTGCGGATGCCTCTAAAAAGGTATTCTACGAATCTTACATTACAGACGCTGGAATCGGCCACAAACCCCACGATGCTGTCTGGGAAACACGCTGGAAAGTCGAGGATGCCGGTCTCCGCGATGTTGGCCGCGATAGTGATGCACAGAGTCCCGGCTGGCCACAAACGGCTCTGAGCAAGGCCAGCCTCACTGTAAGTTTGCTGATAAGAGCTTATCCGCCCGCCAGACGCTTTTACGTCTCCGGTCTGAATGAAGGGGTAGGGTCCGCCATAAAGATGCGGCGCGTGGCGGGGGCGGTGACGGGATCGCCCTCGGTTGAGTTCGCCAAGTTCCGTAAGTTTCTTGAGTTGCCATCTCGGCGAACCGGAATCAATCGGCATGGATCAGATTCCCCAGGTTGCGGCGAATCGCCACTTCCAGCTTCCTCGCCTCCGCAAACTGCCTTTCCAGTTCCGCCACCAGACGCGGCATCTTCTCCTCGAACGGCTCCTCATCCTCGTCACTCTCCGGCGACCCCACGTAACGACCGGGCGTCAGCGCGTAGCCGTGCGTCCGCACCTCCTCCACCGTCGCCACACGGCAGAAGCCGGGCACCGCCTCCGGTATCCCCGTCCGCCTGAACGTCCGGTATACCGCGGCCATCCGCTCCACTTCCTCGCCCGTCAGCTCCTTCTGCTTGCGCGAGCCGGGAATCAGCGACCCCAGCTTGCGCCCGTCCAGAAACAGAATCTCGCCCTTGCGCCGCCGGAAGCCGCCTGTCCCGCCGCGGTTCTTCGCGAGGAACCAGAGCGCGCACGGGATCTGCGTATTGGCGAACAATTGCCCGGAGAGCTGCACAATGCAGTCCACGTAGTCCGCGTCCACCAGTGTCTCGCGCACTTCGCGCCGCGCCGTCTCCCCGTTCGAAAGTTCCCCGGTCGCCATCACGAACCCGGCCGTCCCGGTGCTCTTCAGGTGATAGAGGAAGTGCAGAATCCACATCGTGTTGGCGTTGCGCGGCGAAAGCGTCACCCGCCGCTCGCCCAATTGCACGCGCGGGTCCTTGGCCGGCACCCGCTCCGCGCCCCAGCCGTTCTCGCCCTTGCTGCCATCGTTGAACGGCGGATTGGCCAGCAGGTAGTCCGCCTTGACCTTGGCCAGCAGGTCGTTGAAATACGAATTGCCGAGTTCAATCTTGCCGTCGAGGCCGTGAATGAACAGGTTCATGCGGCACAGGCGGTAGGTGAAGTCCTTGCTCTCCTGTCCGATGAAACTGAGTTCGCGGTTGTGGCGGGTGAACTCGTCGGCCTGCACGAACATGCCGCCAGAGCCGCAGCAGGGGTCGAGAACCACGCCGCGCTCCGGCTCCAGCATCGCCACCAGCGTGCGGACGATGGACAGCGGCGTGAAGTACTCGCCGCCGCGCTTGCCTTCCGATGAGGCGAACTCGCCGATGAAGTACTCATAGACGCGTCCGATCAGGTCTTCGCCGCCGTGGTCCTGCTCGAAGATATCCTTGGAGAATAAGTTGATCAGCGCGGTGACGTTTTCGCGGTCCAGGTTCGAGCCCGCGTAGATGCGGGGGAGTAGGCCGCGGAGTTTGTCGGGGTAGGTGCGTTCCAGTTCGTCGAGTATGTCGTCGAGCCGGACCTTGATGTCGTCGGCCTGGGCCTGTTCGAGGATCTTAGACCAGCGCGCGTTTTCGGGAACGATGAAAGCGCCGGCGCGCCGGTATTCGTCGGCATCGGCGAGGATCTCCGCGGCGTCGCGCCGATTGCGGGTGTAGTACTCGCTCGCGGGGTCGGTAATGAGACGCTCCAGTTCGGCGCGGCGGCGCTCGTAGCGGAGCGAAAGGAAGCGCAGAAAGATGATTGGCAGCACGTAGCGCTTGTAGTCCGCGGGCTCGATGGATCCCCGCAGGTTGACCGCTGCCTGCCACAGTTGCGCGGTAAGCGCGGCGATGCCGTTCCCGTTCGATTGCGTCTTCGGTTCGGACTTCTTCACTTTTGCGGTTCTGGGCATGGGCAAGGTGGAGTGCAGATCCGCCTCGGGCGGCCTGGCCTGCGCGCCCGGAAGTCCGATTGTAGCTCCAAGGCCTCCCAACCTGCGGACCCGGGGGCCGCGAATCCGTTATTCTAGGAGAAGGGCGACATGCCCCGACCCGAAAGAGGAGAACTGTTGACGCCGGGCTTTCGGCCGATATACAATCGTCGTCAACTATAAAACACATTTTGTGGAATATGTTTTGAAAAGGCAGACCACGGTGCCGCCCCGTCCAAAACATCTGCCCGACTTCGACAACCCGCCGGTTGTCGAGACGGTTTTGTCTGTCCAGTTTGAGCCGTTGTCATCAGTCCAGACCGCGCACCTTGGACTCCTCTGGGAGGAGTACCGCACAACCTTCCCTAAGTCCGAGGATCGCCCACCGCTGGATCCGGTGGTCGAGCAGTTCCCGGAAAGTCCAGTCGCTCGGGTCGGCCTCAAATTCCAGGCGTTGGAGAACTTTCCTGCCCCTCGGATCTGGTTCACCAACGATCAGGGGAGCGAGATGATCCAGGTTCAGAACGACCGATTCATCAAGAACTGGCGCAAGGAAGGGGAAGGGGCCCGCTATCCCCACTACGACGAGACCATCCGCCCGAACTTCGATCGGGACTACACCATTTTTCTGGCTTTCCTGGAGAAGAACCAACTCGGCACCCCGCACGTCAATCAATGTGAAGTGACGTATGTGAATCATATCCTTGCCGGCCAGGGATGGGAGCACTATGGCGACCTGGAGAAGATCTTTACATTTTGGCGGTCCCCGGACCTCGTCCCTCCCGTGCCAGCGGAGGACCTGCGCCTGCACGCCCGGTTCGTCATTCCCGGGAAGGACGGAAAGCCCATCGGTCGCCTGCACGTCGACGTACAGCCCGCAGTCAGGACCTCCGATAATCGTCCGATGTATGTCTTGCACCTGACCGCCAGGGGGCAGGTTGGCGCCGGGGTTGATTTCTTTGACATCGGTCGGGAGTGGATCGTGACAACGTTCAAGGCGTTGACCACCAATTCAATGCACAACATTTGGAGGATCAAGAACGATGCCGGCTCTGGGAACCGCTGAACTCACAGTTCAGGAGCGCGGGATCCTGTCGACCAGCGCGTCTGCTGTCTACCTGGATGGTTTTTCCAGGGTGGACCGTCTTCTGGTCAGCGCGTTCCAGCAGCCGGTCCCGATGCTGCGGACACGCAAGTACTACTCTCGCGGCCAGGCGTACACCATCGAATGGCGGGATCACGGCCAGCCGCTTCCTGCGTGGTTTGACCCCCTTATGCAAGGCTTTGTCGATCTGCTGACACTCCCGCCCAATTGGGATAGCTACGGTGCGGGTGCGATTGATCCAAGGATTGTACATGACGCGATGAACCTCATCAACGGCCTCCTTGGACCAACAACCGCGGCTCCGCGTGTCGTGCCTTTATCGAGCGGCGGCATTCAACTTGAGTGGCGCCGGCAGGGTGTCGATCTTGAAATTGTGTTTGATCGGAACGAACAACCTTTCTTCTACTATCGAAACCGCGTGAGCGGAGACGAGTCTGAGCACGTGCTGCCTGAGAGCAGCGGTCTGCTCAGGACTATCATCGGCAATCTTGCATAACCGCTCGCGGGGATCGAATGCCAGGCCGCGTCTTTGAAGACGATCCAAGCATTCCGGGAGACGAACGGCTGCTCCGCCGCATCCCGCGCTCATGGATTGATTGGGACGAAGACGGAACCCCGGCCATATCCTCGGCTGCTTTCAAACACGAAGAACTATCGGTCAATCTGGAGTCCGTCATGGTACGAGACGGACGCCCACCGGCAGACGCTATCCGCAACTACGCGGGCCATGGCCTGGCTGCGATCACTGCCGCACACGCCCGCTCGCTGAACCAAGCGGTTGCTCGCGACCCGCAGCCCGAGGAACCGGCGCACGGCGTCGTCTACGGCCGGAAGAAGAGCGGCGGGGTTGGTGGCAAGCTCCGGGATGGCGCCACCTGGGTGGTGACGCCGCTCCAATCTGAGATCGGTTAGACATCATTCGCAACGGCTTCGCGCTGTGCGCTCCGCCTCACCCCCAATCTCATTCACAACAATACTTCATTGAAACCAAACGAGTTATCACATCCATCCAAACACCCCCGTTGTATCCTGTGAATGGGCGGCATGAGTTCACTCAGACAAATCCTTTCCTCGCGGGCCAACCGAGGCCGCTCCCTGTACGACGGCGACTTCCTGGAACAACGTAAATTACCAAACGGACCCACTCCCGTTTCCGAGCACCCCGCGGTCCCGGCCTCTGGCGAGTACTCCGATTGGCTTTGTTCCGCCGCCGCCGATCCCCTCCGCAACCCGGCCCTGCTTCAACCGCCGGCAAACGGATTGGCTTTGTTCCTCCTCGCAGCGGGTCCGCAGCCCCTGATTACAGGGCAGTTAACCACGAATTGGCTTCGTTTCGCAATTTCCGGTCGCCGCCGCAGTCCGACCGCATCCGCACTCCGACCCCGACCCGTCCTCATTCCCTCCACACCTCGCTCGCTCTGTTCGGGTCTGTTGATTCAATTGAAGTTAACTCGAAATTGGCTTCGTTCCGTCAACTCCTGGCTGCCCCCGCCCTTGGCCCCCGGCCCCTGCTGCCGCTACAATGAACTCAGTGGGGACGTAGCTCAGCCTGGATAGAGCGGTCGCCTCCTAAGCGACAGGTCGGCAGTTCGAGTCTGCCCGTCCCTACCACTCTCAATGGCGGATTCCCGGGTGTACGCCTTCGGGCCGTTCCACTACGACGCGGAACAGCGGCTGCTGTTCCGGCAGGACGAAGTGGTTCCGCTGGTGCCCAAGGCAATCGACACGTTGCACGTGCTGCTGGAACAGCGCGGGCGGGTGGTGGAAAAGGCTGAACTCATGAAGTTGGTGTGGCCGGACACCACCGTCGAGGAAGTCGGGCTGGCGCGCAACATTTCGCTGCTGCGCAAGGCGCTCGACGACGAATCGGGCCAGTACATCGAGACCATCCCGCGGCGCGGATACCGGTTTGTTGCGGAGGGGTCGGGCGGGGTACCCGCCGCTGGTGCGGGTCGGGGCCAGGGGCCAGGGAAACGCTGGCCAGGGAAACAGTGGCTGGTGTTGGCGGCCTGCATCGTGGCGCTGGGCGGAATCGTCTACTGGCAGTTCTACACGCCGTCGAGATACCTGCCGCAAGGGCCGGGGATCGCCAGCTTGGCGGTGGTCCCGTTTGAGTCGCTGACTTTCGAGTTAGATCGGTCCGCCTTCTCGCGGGGCCTCAGCGATCTGCTGGTGGCGGACCTGTCGAAGCTGGATCGGGTCCAGGTGATCTCGCCGAGCACGGTACGGCGCTACACATGGCTGGGAATCTCGACGGGACTGATGGGGCGCCTGCTGGGGCTGGAAGTCCTGGTGGAAGGGACCGTCCAGAAGGTTGGCGAGCGGATCGCAATCACGGCACGTCTGGTGGATGTGCATACGGGCAAGCTGATCTGGGCTGAGGTTTACGATTATCCGGCGGCAGACCTGGGACAGATCCAAACCGAGGTCGCACGGAAGGTGGCCACGCAAGTGGGAGCGCATCTGGCCATCCACGGGCGCTTCCCCCGGTCTGATCGTTGAGAAGCGTTCGCGAAGAGTTCGCGCAGGGATTCCGAAGGGATATCGAAGCTCTTTTCGCACCGCGCTGGGCCGATGCTGGTGTTGAAAGGAGTGTTCTTCCATGAAAGTTCCAGACCTGGCGGCGATCGGGCTGATCGCGGCGCTGGCGGTCGCGCAGGCCCCCGCGCAGACGGTCCGGGTGGGCACGTTTCACAAGGCGTCCATCGTGGTGGCCTTCTACCGGTCCCCGTTGTGGGCTGAAAGCCTGAAGGCGAAAATGGCGGAGATGGCGGTGGCGAAGGCGGCGAACGATACCAAGAAGGTCCAGGAACTGGATGCGTGGGGGAATGCTCACCAGGAGACGGCGCACCAGCAACTGGCGGGCGAGGCGCCGATCACCAACATCCTCGAGGCGTTGGCGCCGGGCTTGCCGGAGATTGCCAAGAAGGCGCGGGTGGCGATGATTGTGGCGGACTTGCCGTATGCCGATAGCTCGGTCGAGACGGTAGACGTCACGGATATGTTGCTCGACTGGCTGAAAGCCGACGAGCGGACACGCACGATTGTGCGGGGATTGCAATGAGCGCCGCGAGGCCGGCAGCGGTGATTGCCCGCTGGACGGCGCGGATTGCGGGCACGCTGATGGCCCTGTTCTTCCTGGCATTCTTCGTCGGAGAAGGATTCCCGAACATCTTCCGGCTGCCCTGGCGGGAGAGTCTTTCGGTCCTGGCCCTGAGCGCCGTCGTGGCGGGGTTGCTTCTCGCCTGGAAGTGGGAGGGGTTGGGGGGCGCGGTCGTGCTGGCTGCGGTCGGTCTGATGCCCCTGATCGGCACGCGGGGGATTGGGCTGCTCCTGGTGCCGGCGGCGATCGGGTTGTTGCACCTGGTGTGTTGGTGGAGGCTCAGATCCGCGGGGGTGGGCTGGGAGGTGCCAAGGAAAGTCCTGATTGTGGTGGGGCTGGCGGTGGGGGTTTTCATACTGCTTTGCGCCAACGAGGCGTTCGGCATGCCACCGCTGATGACGCCGGCTTTCCATCCGCCGCGGGATATGGTGGGGACCTGGGAGGCAAAGCTGGGGAGTATGGACGCGGTTTTCACCATCAATCCCGATGCATCGGTGTCGGGCAGGATTGGGGACGCGACCCTGACGAACGGGCGCATGATCTACAACCGAAGCTGGTTTGGGAAACTCATGCATTGGCGCACCGATTACTTGAGAATGGGCAAGTTGTCGCGGGTTGTGCGGCCATCGGAGCGGGTCGCCGGTGATGGGTTTACGGCGCCGCTCACGATGAGGGGGGTGGGTTTGGAGGGGGCGCTGTTTCTGTCGCAACAGCCGTTGGGGCTGAAGCTGAGAAAGCGGCAGGTCCGGCCATGACGATTCTCCTGGTTCTCCCCGCCGGTGAGCGGGTGCGCATAACGAGGGACCGCCCCGCGGTGCCGAAGCGCTCCATGCTTCGATTCAGCGTGCTGCCGCTGACGACCGTGGCCGCGCTGACGCCACCCGAACATTCGGTTCGGATCACGGATGAGAACGTCGAGCCGCTTGATTTCGACGCCGACGTCGACGTGGTTGGCGTCACTTTCATGACCGCGTTGGCGCCGCGGGCCTACGAGATCGCCCGCCAATTCAGGGCGCGCGGCAAGACTGTCGTCGGCGGCGGATTTCACCCAACGCTTTGCCCGGAGGAGGCGGCGGAACACTTCGATGCGATCGTCCTCGGAGACGCCGAAGGCGCCTGGGAAGAGGTGTTGCGGGACATAGAAGCAGGCCGGTTGCGCAAGATCTACCGCGCCCGCCGCGCGGATGTCTGCGAGAGCGGCATTCCAGTCCCTCGCCGCGATCTGCTGACGCGCACCGCGGAGTTCTACGTCACCATCAACGCCGTTCAGACCGGGCGTGGTTGCCAGCATGCCTGCCGGTACTGCTCCGTGACGGCATTCCACCAACAAACGCATCGGCGCCGTCCGCTGGCCGGGGTGCTGGCGGAACTGCGGGCCATCCCGCGCGACTTCATCTTCGTGGACGACAACATCATGACTTGCCGCGAGTACGCCAGGGACCTGTTCCGCTCGATGATCCCACTCCGGAAACGCTGGGTGGCCCAATGTTCCATCGAGATTGCGGATGATCCCGAGCTCTTGCGGTTGGCGCGCGCGGCGGGCTGCCGCGGATTGTTCATCGGCATCGAGACCGTAAGCCAGGAGAACCTCGCGGCCATGGGCAAAGAGTTCAACGACAGCCGTCACTACCACGCACGATTGCGCGAGATCCGCCGGCAAGGCATTGGCGTGGTGGCGGGCATGATCGTCGGGCTTGACAAGGACGACGTGAGCGTCTTCGAGCGTGCCTTGCGGTTCTTGCGGCAGGCGCGAATCGATGCGCTCCAGCTCAACATCCTCACGCCGCTCCCCGGCACGCCGCTGTTCGCCGACATGGAGCGCGCGGGCCGCGTGACGGATTACGACTGGAGCCGTTATGACTTCCGGCACGTCGTGTTTCGGCCGTCGGGAATGACCGCCGCGCAACTCCAGGAGGGCGCCGACTGGCTCTACGCGCAATTCTACCGGCTCGACCGCGTACTGGGACGCTTCGTGCGCGCCCTGTTCACGTGCGGATGGCTCCCGGCGC
>JBEKSR010000054.1:0-28984 GCA_049516835.1 Bryobacteraceae bacterium
AGCGTGTCGCCGTACGCGGCGTCCACCTGGTACAACTCGACCTTGACTTCGTCCACCGCGTCCATGGAGGGGCTGAAAGCCCCCGCACGGGCCGCGCTGCTCATGTTGGGCACGCCGTCCAGCAGGTATTCGTTGGAGCCGGAATTGGCGCCGCCCAGGGAGATATCCACCGCGCTCGATACGTCGTAGGGCTTCACCTCGTTCAGCAGGTGCTTCTGCTTGGGGATGACGCCCAGCGCGTTGCGGGCCAAGGCCAGCGGGGTGTTCCCGTTCATGGGCAGGTTGGCGACCTCCTGGGTAGTGATGACCTCGCCGGCGGATGCCGTCATGGCACTCACCAGCGGCGACTCCTCCGTCACCGTGATCGACTCGGTGGAACTTCCGACCTGGAGCCGGATGTCCTCGGCGATGCGCTCGTTGGTTCCCAACTCAATGCCCGAGTGCATGTACTTCTTGAACCCGGCGACTTCCACGGTCACTTCATAAGGACCCGGCGCCAGGAACGGCATGGTATAGTTGCCTTCCGCCCCCGAAACCGTCTCGGAGCGGGTGTTCGTGTCAGTTTTGACAATTACAATCTTGGCGTTTGGGACACCCAACCCCGAAGGATCGGTGACCCTGCCCATTAACGTGCTGCGGAACTCTTGCGCGCAGAGACATGCTGCGATCGCAAGCAACAGGAATAGCAACCGTCTCACGTGGACCTCCTTGCGTTCTTCTCGGAACGCTCCATCTTGCATATTTATGCAAGGCGAGCTTTCTATGCCATAATGGCTGAAGTATAGCCGTGCTCAGCACAGCCGTCAAGCCCTTATTGGGCTACCCGCTCTCACCTCTTGACCCGCGGCTACACTCCTGTTAATTTGTATGATTGCATAAATCGGCTAAGATGAATAAAGATTCTGCAAGCCCTGTGGAAACGCCTGCCGCCCCGCTCCTGAGCGATCTTGCCCGCACCGTTCGCCGCCAAAGTCTGCGAATGGTGCATCGCGCCGGACTGGGCCATCCGGGTGGGGATCTCTCCGCCGCCGACATTCTGGTCGCGCTTTACTTCGGAGCGTTACGGGTGGATCCGCAGCGGCCGAATGCGCCGGAGCGCGACCGGTTCATCATGAGCAAGGGCCACTGTTCCGCTTCGCTGTATACGACGCTGGCCCTGAAAGGCTTCCTCCCTTGGGACGAGCTGAAAGACTACATGCAGCCCCTGTCCCGGCTCAACGGGCATCCGAGCCGCACCGGGCTCCCGGGCGTGGAGGCCAGCACGGGATCGCTCGGTCACGGCCTGCCGATTGCAGTGGGAGCCGCTCTCGCGGCGAAAATGGATGGAGCCTCCTGGCGGACCTTCGTGCTGGCCGGAGACGGCGAATTGCAGGAGGGCAGCAACTGGGAAGCCGTCATGGCGGCGGCCCACTACCAACTCGATCGCCTGGTGGCGATTGTCGACCGCAACGGGCTCCAACAGGGGGCTCCCACCGAAAGCACCATCCGGCTCGAGCCCCTGGCGGACAGGTTTCGCGCGTTCGG
The DNA here is from genome assembly GCA_049516835.1 of Bryobacteraceae bacterium. GTDB lineage: Bacteria > Acidobacteriota > Terriglobia > Bryobacterales > Bryobacteraceae > Fen-178. The sequence continues at coordinate 1,525 of JBEKSR010000054.1, forward strand.
TTGGGCCGTCCGGGAGATCGACGGCCACGATTTCGCGGCGCTCGAAACGGCCTTCCAGGCGGCGCCGTTCGCGCCCGGGCGGCCGACCTGCGTAATCGCGAGGACCACCAAGGGCAAGGGCGTTTCCTTCATCGAGGATCGCGCCGGGTGGCACCACCACGTTCCCACCGACGCCGAACTGTCGGCCGCTTTGCGCGAATTGGGTGAGGACCTCGATGCCTGAGCTCTTCGACTGCCGGGACGCGTTCGCGCAAACACTGGAGCGTCTGGCGGAGCAGGACCCGCGCATCGTGGCGGTGGTGAACGATGCCATCGGGTCGACGCGCCTGGGACGGTTCCTGAAGGGGTTTCCCCAGCGGCTCGTCAATGTCGGGATCGCGGAACAAGACATGGTGGGCATCGCCGCCGGGCTGGCCAACGGAGGCAAGATTCCGTTCGTCTGCGCCGCGTCGTGCTTTTTGACGGGCCGCGCGCTGGAACAGATCAAGGTGGACGTGGCGTATTCCCGGGCGAACGTGAAACTGTGCGGCGTGGCGAGCGGCCTGGCGTACGGCCAACTCGGCCCGACGCACCATTCGATTGAAGATCTTGCCTGGACGCGGGTGATCGCGAACCTGGCGGTCGTCGTTCCGGCCGACCCCAGCGAGACGGCGCAGGCGGTCCGCGCCGCCGCCGAGCTGGACGGGCCGGTGTTTCTGCGCTTGAGCCGCATGCCGGTTCCCAGTGTCCACCCTCCCGAGTACCGCTTCCGCATGGGAGCGGCCGTGGTGCTCAAACCTGGGCGGGATGTGACGTTGATCGCCAACGGCACGATGGTCTGCCGGGCCCTGGAAGCGGCGGCTCTGCTGGCCAGGGAAGGCGTTTCGGCGCGCGTCGTCAATATGGCAAGCCTCAGCCCCCTCGATCGCGACACGATTCTGGATGCGGCGGAAGCCACCGGGGCGATCGTCACCATCGAAGAACATTCCGTCCGGGGGGGCCTGGGAGGCGCGGTGGCCGAGGTCACGGCGAGCGCGTGTCCGGTTCCCATGCGCATATTGGGAGTGCGCGGTTTCGCCCCGACGGGAGATGCGGAATGGTTGCTGGAGCATTTCGGCCTGACGCCAGAGGCCATCCGGCAAGCTGCGCTGGAGCTACTCGAAGCCAAGGTGCGACAGTGACGGCCGGGCACATTCTCGCCATCGACCAGGGAACCACCAATACCAAGGCCCTGCTGATCGACCGCCGTGGACGGATTGCCGCCTCCGCGTCGCGGCCGGTATCCATCCGTTATCCGCAGCCTGCCTGGGTGGAGCAGGACGCCTGGGAGCTTTGGACCAGCGTCGCGGCAACCGCCAGCGAGTGCCTGGACCGGGCGGGCGGCGCGACACTGGCCGGCATCGGGGTCGCCAACCAGCGGGAGAGCGTCGTGGTGTGGGACCGGCTTACGGGCGAGCCGGCGGGGCCGTGCGTGGTGTGGCAATGCCGGCGGACGGCTCCGTTCTGCGCGGCGCTGCGGGAGCGCGGCGCGGAATCGATGGTGAGGCGGCGCACCGGTTTGGCCCTCGATCCGTTGTTCTCGGCGTCGAAAGCGCATTGGTTGCTGGAACACATTCCCGACGGTTTCCAGCGCGCCCGGGACGGCGAGTTATGCATCGGCACCGTGGATAGCTGGGTGCTGTGGAACCTGACTGGCAGGGCCGTGCATGCGACCGACCTGACGAACGCTTCGCGGACCCAACTGCTGGACGTCCGGAGTCTGGATTGGGACGAGGAGTTGCTGGAGCTGTTCTCGATTCCGCGCGCGGCGCTCGCCGCGGTGCATCCCTCGAGCCACATTTTCGGCGCCACCGTGGAGCACGGCGGCATTCCCGCGGGCGTTCCCATCGGCGCATTGGCCGGCGACTCGCACGCCGCTCTGTTCGGGCACGGCGTGTTCGGGCCCGGCGCCGTAAAGGCGACCTATGGGACCGGTTCGTCGCTCATGACCATCACCGAGGGATCTGCCGCCTCGGCTGAAGGGTTGTCCACCACCATCGCCTGGTCGCGCGCCGGTGAGACGCGATACGCACTGGAGGGGAATATTCCGGTTACCGGCGGTGCGGTTCAGTGGCTGGGCGACTTTTTGCGGCTGCCGAGCCCCGCGGAAGACGTGGCGCGGCTGGCTCTCACGGTCGCCGATAGCGCTGGCGTGTATGTAGTGCCGGCCTTCGCCGGACTGGGCGCTCCCTATTGGAACGATGCGGCGCGCGGCTTGATCGCCGGGTTGACGCAGGGCGCCACCGCGGCGCACGTGGCCCACGCTACCATTGAATCGATCGCGTACCAGGTGTGCGACGTTTTCGCGGCGATGGAGCGCGACACGGCGCGCACGCTGCCCGCGCTGCTGGCCGGCGGAGGCGCGAGCCGGAACGACTGGCTGATGCAGTTTCAGGCGGACATTCTGGAGCGTCCGGTAGTGCGCAGCGGCGTGGCCGGCGTATCCGCCATCGGCGCCGCGTGGCTCGCCGGGCTGGCCGTGGGTGTCTGGCGGTCGCTGGAGGAACTCGGCAGCCTTCCGCGCGCGGAGGACCGGTTCCGCCCGAGGATGGCCGCCGGCGAGCGCGCCCGTCTGTATGACGGTTGGCGCGAAGCCGCGGCGCGTGCCACCGGCAGCTTGCCGCACCGCGCGGGCAAGGGATAGCGGCATGGCTCGAATCGACGAGTTGCGGTTGATGGGCAAGGTCGCGCGCATGTACTACGAACAGGGCCTGCGGCAGACGGAAATCATGAACCGGCTGAACATGTCGCAGTCCACCATCTCGCGGCTTCTGAAGCGGGCGGAAAAGGCCGGCATCGTGCGCATCACGGTCAGCGTGCCTTCCGGCGCCCATCCCGAGCTCGAAGACGCGCTGCAGGAGAAGTACGGGCTCAAGGAAGCGATTGTGATCGATTCCACCGCGGACGACGACCAGATTGTGCGCGACCTGGGGCCGGCCGCGGCTTACTATGTCGAGACTACCTTGAAGCCCGGAGAGGTTGTGGGTATCTCTTCCTGGAGCGCGGCCCTGCTGGCGATGGTCGACGCCATGCAGCCGAACACGCGGACCGCCGGCGTGCGCGTGGTCCAGATTCTGGGAGGTGTCGGCAACCCCAGCGCCGAAGTTCATGCCACGCACTTGACGCGCCGGTTCGCGGACCTGGTGGGAGGAACGGCGACCCTGCTGCCCGCGCCGGGAGTGGTGGGATCGGCGGATGCCGCACGCGTGCTGTTGAGCGACCGGTACGTGCAGGAGGCCCTGGGGCTGATCGGCACGGTGACGCTGGCGCTGGTGGGAATCGGCGGGATCGAACCTTCGCGCCTGCTGGCGGCCAGCGGGAACGTGTTTTCGGCGAGCGAACTGCAGGGCCTGCGCCACAAGAACGCGGTCGGCGATATCTGCCTTCGGTTTTTCGACGCGCAAGGGGCGCCGGTAGTCACTCCACTGAATGACCGGGTGATCGGCATGAACCTGGAGCAGCTCCGCGGCGTGAACCGCGTGGTCGGGGTGGCGGGCGGCCGGCGCAAGGTCGCGGCCATTCGCGCCGCCCTGATCGGGCATCTGATTAACGTGCTGATCGCGGACCGCGCCACGGCCCGCGCGCTGACCGCACCCCACGACGCCGCGCTACTCGGGCCAGCCTCCCGCCGGGCCGTTTGGGAAAGGGCCGGCGCCGCGCCATGAAGCCGCACTGCTTCCGGGGAGCGGCGTTTCCCGCCATGCTCTCGGTGTTCCTGGTGTCCTGCACGCCCTGGACGGTGCGCCCGATCGGCCAAAGCGGGGCGGAATCCGGCCAGAGCCGTCCGTTCGATGCGGATCGATACGTGGATTCCATTTGGAATGCCAAGGTGCTGCCCGCCATATCCGGCGGAGCGGTGGAACTGGCGGACCTTCTCCGGCCGGCAAGCCATTGGACCAGCGCGGTTCTGGTGAAGGGCGAAGGACGGGTACTGCGCGTGGATATCAGCTCCCGCACCGGCCTGCTGACGATCGATGCCGAGCCTTACGACGGCCGTCCGGATGCCGCCGTGCAGATCGGACCGGTGATTCGCGGAACCACTCTGAGGGATGCGTTGCCATTCATCCAATTCAGCCAGTTCGTCAACCAGCTACAATTTGCGCAAGTGGGAAACGCGCTCAACGGCCGGGTTTCCGCGGCGCTGGCGTCCTTTTCGAATCGGGATCTGGCGGGAAGCATCGTGGTGTTCTCCGGCGCCGCCGCGCCGCCATCCGAGGGCGGCCTTCTGGAAATTGTGCCGGTGACGCTCGCCGTCAAGCGAGGCCGGCCGTGACCGCCGAGGCCATTCTCGCGGCCCGCGGCATCTCCCGGCAGTATCCGGGTACTTTGGCCCTGGATCGAGTGAATTTCCAGGTGCATGGCGGGCGCGTACATGCCCTGATGGGCCAGAACGGCGCTGGCAAAACCACTTTGATGCGCATCCTGGCGGGCGAGGAACAGCCGACCTCCGGGGCGCTCGAAATGGCGGGGCAGACCGTCCGTCTGACTTCGGCTCGCGACGCCGCGGCGCACGGGATCGCGATGATCCACCAGGAGCTCAGTCTGCTGCCCAACCTGAGCGTGGCCGACAACATCTTTCTGGGGCGCGAGCAGACGCGATTCGGCGTCATCCGCGGGCGCGCGCAGGAGCGCCACTGCCGCGAGGTGATGTCGCGGCTGGCGCTGGACGTGGATCCCCGAACGCCGGTGGGAGATCTGCCGCTGGGAGCGCGGCAGACCGTGGAGATTGCCAAGGCCGTTTCCGGCAACATTCGCGTGCTGATCATGGACGAGCCGGCCTCGGCGTTGAGCGGCGCCGAGGTAGAGGTGCTGTTCCGGCTGATCGCCGAGTTGAAAGCGCAAGGGGTGGCCATCGTTTACATTTCCCATCGCCTGGAGGAACTGCTGCGCATCGGCGACAGCATAACCGTATTGCGCGACGGCCGGGTTGTGGCGGAGGCTCCCGCCGAATCGGCTAGCGTGGCCTGGATGGTGGAGAACATGACGGGAGTCGCGCAGACTGCCGCGCGCAGCGAGCAGCCCCAGTCGCCGCCACCGGGCAGCCGGCCCGTCCTCGAAGTGGCCCATCTCCGGCTGAACGGGGCCAACGGCAACCCCATTTTGCGGGATCTCTGTTTCACGGCGCGAGCCGGTGAGATCGTGGGCTTTTACGGGCTCCTGGGGGCCGGGCGCACGGAATTATTCGAGTGTCTGATGGGGCTTCGGCGCGCGCCACGCGGATCCATCCTGCTGGACGGGCGGGCGGTGGAACGGCTCGGCATCCCGGAGCGGATCGCTGGCGGCATGGCGCTGATGCCGGAAGACCGGCAGGCGGCCGGAATCGTGCCAACGCTTTCCGTGCGGCAGAATATGACGCTGGCCAGCCTGCGGCGATGGTGCCAAGGGATCTACCTTTCGCCGCGCCAGGAAACCCGCGCCACCGTGGAGCGGATGGTTGAATTCCACATCCGCGCGGCGGGGCCGGACGCGCCCATTGTTTCCCTCAGCGGAGGAAATCAGCAGAAGGTGGTGCTGTCGCGATCCTTGCTGACGTCCCCCAAAGTGCTGCTGATGGACGAGCCTACGCGCGGCGTGGACGTAGGCGCGCGCGCGGAGATTTATGCGGCCATGCGGCGCCTCGCCGCGCAGGGCATGGCCATCCTGTTCACCTCCTCCGAACTCAAAGAGATCCTGACGGCCTCGACGCGCGTGGTGGTAATGGCCGCCGGCCGCATTCGGGCCGAGTTCCCCGTGGCGGATGCCATCGAAGAACGCCTGGTAAATGCGTCGTCACCGGGGACGCCGCACCCTGACGGAGGCGATTATGCCTGCGCTTGAAGCCGGTCCAAGGCGGCGAGCCACGCTGGTGGCGGCGCTGTTTCGCCTGCGCGCGCTTCTGGCGTTGATCGCGCTGGCGGGCGCGCTCTCGTTCTTATCGCCGGCATTCCTGACGGCGGCAAATCTGGCGATCCTGCTGAAGCACGTGGCCATCAACGCGATCATGGCGGTCGGAATGACGTTTGTCATCTTGAGCGGAGGCATCGATCTTTCGGTGGGCTCGATTGCGGGCCTGGCCGGCATGGTCGCCGGCGGGCTGATCGACCGCGGCCTGGTGCTTCCCATGTTTGGCGTAGTGGTCTACTTTCAGGTCTGGCTGGTGGTCGCGATTGCCGTGCTGGCGGGCGCGTTGGTGGGAACCGTCAATGGCCTGCTGGTGGCGCGCCTTTCGGTGGCTCCGTTCATCGCCACGCTGGGAACCATGTACGCGGCCCGTGGGGCCGCCCTGCTGCTCTCGAACGGCGCGACGTTTCCCCGCCTGACGGGAGAAGCCGGCCTGCGGAACACCGGGTTCCCGTGGCTCGGCTCGGGAATGGTCCTGGGCATCGCGATTCCCATCTGGCTGATGATTGTGTTTGGGCTGGCGGGTGCGTTTCTGGCGGCGCGGACTCCGTTCGGCCGCCAGGTTTACGCGGTGGGCGGCAATGAGCGCGCCGCTCTGCTCTCCGGGGTGCGGGTAAAACGGATCCAGTTGCTGGTGTATGTCATCTCCGGGTTTTGTTCCGCGGCCGTGGGGCTGATCATCGCATCGCAGCTCGGCGCCGCGCACCCCGCCACGGGACAGTCGTTCGAGCTGAACGCCATCGCGGCGGTGGTGCTGGGGGGCACCTCGCTGATGGGCGGCCGGGGGACCATCGGCGGAACCATCATCGGAGCGTTGGTCATCGGCGCGCTGGCCGACGGCCTGGTGTTGCTGGGGGTCTCGGAGTTCTGGCAGATTGTGATCAAGGGCGCGGTGATTGTGGTGGCGGTAGTTCTGGATCAACTCCAGCGGAGGGTGCAATGGCAAGCAGCGGCACAATCCTAGGGGCGTGCGCCCTCGCGGCACTACTGGCGGGGTGCGGCCCGCGGCAGCCCTCCAGCTCCGGCCGGAGAACCATCGCGATCGTCACACCGTCGCACGACAATCCGTTCTTCAAGGCGGAGGCCGACAGCGCCGCGGCACGCGCACAACAGCTCGGCTACCAGGTTCTGGTGAACACGCACGACGATGACGCTCATAAACAGGATGAGCTGTTCGATATGGCCATCGCCAACCACGCCGCCGCCATCATTCTGGATAATGCCGGCGCCGACGCCTCGATTGCGGCTGTACGCAAAGCCAGAGCGGCCGGCGTACCGTCGTTTCTGATCGATCGCGAGATCAACTGGAACGGCGTCGCGGCAGCTCAGATCGTGTCCAACAACTACCAGGGCGCGACGCTGGGCGCGCAGGAATTCGTGCGGCGGATGGACGAAAAAGGAAGCTACGTCGAGCTGGTGGGGCGGGAATCGGATACCAACGCCGGCATCCGCTCGCAAGCCTATCATGACGTCCTCGACAAGTACCCCGGCCTCAAGCTCGCCGCCCGGCAGAGCGCCAACTGGAGCCAGACGGAGGCGTTTCAAAAGATGGAAACCATCATCCAGGCCAACCGCGGCATCAAGGGCGTGATCGCCGGCAACGACACCATGGCGTTGGGCGCTTCCGCGGCGCTCCAGGCCAGCGGTCTGGCAAAGGTGATCGTGATTGGCTTCGATGGGAGCCCGGACGCGCTGGCGGCGATTCGCGCGGGCGCCATCCAGGCGACCGTGCTACAACCCGCCGCGCGCATTGCCATGGCTGCCGTGGAGCAGGCTCACCGCTACTTGACCACGGGATCGACCGGGGCGCCGGAGAAACAATCGGTGGATTGCGAACTCGTGACCGCGCGGAATGTGGACCAGTTCGGCGTGTTCGCGCGCCGCTAAGCGAGGTGTCGTATGTCGAAAATGACGTTGGGCGTAATCGTCGGGAACCGGGACTTTTTCCCGGATCACCTGGTCGCGGAAGCGCGCCGTGACATCACCCGCTTATTCGCGGAAATGGATATCGACGCGGTGATGCTCGACGAGCGCCAGAGCAAGCTCGGGAGCGTGGAGACCTGGGCGCATGCGCAAGGCTGCGCGGAGCTGTTTCGCGCCAATCGCGGCCGCATCCGCGGGGTCCTGATCTCGCTACCGAATTTCGGGGATGAAAAGGGGGTCGCGGAAACCCTGAAAATGGCGGAGCTGAATGTCCCGGTGCTGGTGCAGGCGTACCCGGACGATCTGGGCCGGATGGGAGTCGAGACACGGCGCGACGCCTTTTGTGGAAAGGTTTCGGTCTGCAACAACCTGCGCCAGTTTGCCATTCCGTTCAGCCTGACGGAGCTGCACACGGTTCCGGTCCGCTCGCCGGAGTTCCGCGCCGATCTGGAGAATTTTCTCGCCGTTTGCCGGGTTGCCGGTGGCCTGCGCCGGGCTCGAATCGGGGCGGTCGGCGCACGGCCGAATGCCTTCAACACGACGCGATACAGCGAAAAACTCTTGCAGGCTTCCGGGATCGGCGTTTCGACGATCGATCTTTCGGACGTCTTTGGCCGGGCGCAAAAACTGGCCGATAGCGATCCACGGGTGGCGGCCAAGCTGCGGGACATCGCGGCCTACGCCGATGTGTCGAGCGTGCCCGGGCCGGCGATGGTGCAAATGGCCAAGCTGGGAATCGTGCTGGGCGACTGGATCGCGGAGTACGGCCTGGCGGCCACGGCCATCCAGTGTTGGAGCTCGATGCAGCAGAGTTTCGGCGTGAACTGCTGCACCATCATGAGCATGATGAGCGAGGGACTGGTGCCCAGCGCCTGCGAAGTCGATGTCACCGGCGTGGTCGCGATGTATGCTCTGCAACTGGCCTCGGGAACACCCAGCGCGCTGGTGGACTGGAACAACAATTATGGCCGCGATCCGAACAAGTGCGTGCTGTTTCACTGCGGCAATTGGGCCAAGAGTTTTCTGCCGGACGTCAAGATGGGAACGGCGCCCATTTTGGGAACCACGCTCGGCGAGGAAAACACCTACGGAGCGCTAGCGGGCCGAACGCCGGCCGGGCCCGTAACGTTCGCGCGCGTGAGCACCGACGACCAGGCCGGGCGGCTCCGCGCGTACGTGGGCCAGGGCAGCTTCACCAGCGACGAATTACACACGTTCGGCAGCCGGGCCGTGGTGGAGGTGCCTCGTCTCCAGCAGTTGATGCGCTACATCTGCAAGAACGGCTTCGAGCATCACGCGGCCATGAGCGCGTCCCATTGCGCCGCGCCGGTTGCCGAAGCCATGGAGACATACCTCGGCTGGGAGGTGTACCGTCACCAGGCGTGACTCGTCCGCCGGCGGAGCCAGCCGGCCGCCGTCATCTGCCGGCTTGCGAGGTCCTGGTTGGGAAAGACGAGACTCGCGGCACAACCCGCCCCCAGCAGGACCACATGCCCGATTACGCCAATCATGAAACTGTGCAGCGGAAAATTGAAGCGGCCCAGGTTCCAGATCTGGCCGCCGTCCAGCGTGAGCGTCGCCCAAGCGGTGAACAGCAGGCTGGCGGCAATTCCGATGTATGCGGCGGTCCTGCTGGCCCGTTGCACCAGGAAAGCCAGCAGGAATAAGCCCGCGAGTCCGCCGGCCACAATGGCCGAAATGGTATACCAGAGCGACAGCGCAGTACCGTTCGTATGGACCAGCAACGAGGCGGTGGCAATGCACAGCAATCCACAGACGGCCACCGCCATCTTGGCAACCGTCAGCCGCTGCCGCTCGCTCGCACCAGGACGCAGCGCGCGGTAGTAGTCCTCGACGACGATGGCCGCCAGGCTGTTCAGGTCCGAGGACAGGTTGGCCATCGCCGCGCCGAACAACGCCGCCAGGAAGAAGCCCGCAAGGCCCGGAGCGACGTGGGTCGTAACGAAATAGGGGAACACCTGGTCGGCCTTGGTTATAAACGCCGGCAGCCTCTCGCCGGTGCTGCGGTAGAACCCCCAGCACAGCGTCCCGATCAGCATGAAAAGCGTCCAGACCGGAATGCATAGCAGGGAGCCGAGAGCGATTCCTCGCAGCGCGGCGCGGTCCGAGCGGGCCACCAGATACCGTTGCACCACCGTCTGGTCGGCGGTGAATTTCTGCAGGTAAAAGAAGAAGCCGTACAGCGCCAGCACCGGCACGGTGGGCCGGGTGAAATCCGCGGCCGTGCTGCCGAGGCTCATCTTGTGGCTGTGCCAGCCCATTGCCAGCGCCGTTGCCGGCCCTCCCGGCGGCAGCAGAAGGAGATACCCGAGGCAGACGGCGATTCCCGCCCACAAGACGAAGCCCTGGATGACATCCGCCCAAATCACGGCCTCGATGCCGCCGGCCAGTGTGTAACCGACCGTGACGACGCCTACCAGCACAATCACCGAATCGGTCTTCCACCCGGTCATGCTGGTGACCGTGAGGGCCAGAAGGTAAAACACGAAGCTCATCTTCGAAAAGTGCCCCAAAGCAAAGGCGATCGACCCATAGATGCGCGCGCCGTAGCCGAAGCGCTTGCCGAAATACTCGTACGCGCTCGTTCCCACCGCGTGGCGATAGAAAGGGATCGCAACGAGGCCCACCAGCGCCAAAACCACCGGCACCATAAGCCCAGGGACCAGGTTCGCCCAGTCGCCCGCATATGCCGAGCCGGGATAGGCGATGAAGGTGACGCTGCTGATCAACGTGGCCAGCAGCGACATGCCCATGGCCCACCCCGGAATGCTGCGCTTGGCGACGAAGTATCGATCCGTGGTAACCTGCCGGCGCGAGAACCGCGCGCCCAGCCAGACCAGGGCCGCCATGTAAACCACGATCACGCCGAGATCCAGCCACCGAACCGTGCCCATGGTTCAATGGCCAGGGTTGGCTTCCAACAGCTCTTTGCCCTTCCATCGCGACTCGGCTGAGACGCGGCCCGCGCCATCGTAGATCCGCCACCTCCAGACATCAACGGCCGAAAACGTGCGCTCCCAGAGTTTGCGGCCAGTGTCGCTCCACCAGGTTTCCAGCCCCGTTCGCCGGCCGCTCTGGAACGTGGCCTCCCACTGCTTCTGGCCGTTCTCGTAGTAAAAGATCTGCCGGCCATGGAGAACGTACCGGCCGTCGGAGGTGACACCCGCGCTCCACGTCACCCTGACTTTTCCGCTGAGATAGGTTTCGCGAAACTCGCGCACGTCGCGCGGATCGGAGGCCGCCGGCGCCGCCGGTCCCCCTTCCAGCACCCAGGCTTCATTCAGCTCGATGTGCAAATCCGGCTTGTTCTTCGAGGTCACGATGTGAATGACGCCGTTCGGCGCCTGCGTGGCGGTGGCGTATCCCACCGTGGTCAACTCGGGAAGCTGCCGCGTTTTCCAGGTGGCGCCATCGTCATCGCTCAGAGCCACAAATGCACCCGCGCCGTTCGGGCCGAGCTTCTTCTTGTCGAATAGATCGGCCACAAAGAACAGGCGCCCGGAAGCCAGCCGGACCACGCTGGGACGCTGCCCGCTGCCCAAGGGCCGGAACGGAGTCTTCGATTTCTCCCAGGTTTTGCCGCCGTCCCGACTGATGGCTTTGGGCATGAAGCCATCGATCTCCGAATTCTTCCCGCCGAATCCGATCAGCGATCCATCCTTGCCCAGCGCCACGGTGGTGTGCCGGCCCGCCGTGCGGCCTCCCGTATCGAACCACGACTTCCCGTCATCCTTCGACGCGAACAGAACCGAGGTGCTGCCCGCTCCGTCGACCGGCAGGTAGATCGTGCCGTCGGTTCCGCGCACCACGCTGTTGATCGGCTGCGGCGTAAACTCGCCCACCGTGCCCTGGAGTTTCGGCAGTTCCACTGCGCTCCAGGTTGCGCCGTTGTCGGTGGACGTCATGTACTGGAACGGTGGGCCTCCCAGCAGCCGCGGCGATCCCCAAAAGAACCAGATCTTGCCATGGTCGTTCCAGAGTACGGGCGCGGCATCGGCGGCATCCGCAAAATCCGGCCAGGGTTCCGGCATGTCCCAATCCTCCGCGCCATAGCGGAGCCGCATGGTGAGAATCGTCTGATCCGGATCGTCCTCTTCCTTCGGTGTGTTGTAATAGGCCGCCAGCAGATCGCCGTTCGGCAGCGCCTGCACGGCCGAATTGTGATACGCGATGCCGAGCCCGGGCTTCAAGCCGATCTTCCAGCCGACCGCCCGCATCGTGCGATCGCCCAGGTCCGGAAAGAGCGGGCGCGTGTGGTAATACGGCTTGGCGGGGTCGGGCCCGCGCCGGATGTCGGGCGGCGTGGTCTGCTTCACCGCCAGTTCGATGAGCGGCGGCTCGTACGGCAGTGGTTTGGCGCCGGGCATGGCAGCCTGCACCACGCGAAATCCGATGCCGTGGCCGGCCGACGCGAAATCGGGCGCCATGCTGGCCCGGTTCGCCGAGCGCGCATAGTAGGGTGTCTCCGCCGGCAGAAACTTGCCTCCGTCGGTCTTCGACGCGCGATAATCCAGGCCGCCGCCGCGCACGACCTTCGCGATGCCGGACGCGGGGCCTACCGGGTCGGTTTGAGTTTCGCCAGGATACGGACCGTGCCAGTCCAGGCACCACTCCGCCACGCCGGTGTGCATGTTCTTCAAGCCCCAGGCGTTCACGGTCTCCGGCGCCGGGGCCGTCAGGCCGGAGGAAAACGGCGTGCGTGTGCCGGCGCGCGCCGCGTATTCCCACTCCGCCTCCGTGGGCAGCCGGTATGGTTTCCCCTCTTTCTGGGTGAGCCATTTCGTAAATGCCACGGCGTCGTTCCAGCTCACGCCCGATGCGTACGGCGCATAGTGGGGATTGCCGCGATAGTCGGGCCGGAACTGCCGATACTGTTCCACCGTGACTTCGGTGACGCTCATCCAGTACGGCGAGGCGATGACGACCTCGTGCACCGGCGCTTCGTCGTAATCGCCCGCATCGCTCGGCCGGTCGAAGATCACGCCCGGCGGCCCCTTCAGCAACTCCTTCGGCAGCGGCACGGAATCGACTCCCATTTGAAAACTTCCCGGCTCGATGCGTACCATCTCCATTCCGATCGAGTTCACCGTTGCGCCGGGCGGCGCCGCCGCAATCGCGCACAAAATAGCCGCCAGAACACAGCACGTTATCGTAAAAGTTCGCATCATGGCTCCAACCAATATATATAATGTCAACAATCGCCATGAAATTCACGATTGCGCTCCTATGCGCGCTACAACCGGCGCTCGCCGCCGAACAGCTCGCGATTACCCACGAATTCGCCAATCGAAATGCGCACAGCCTCGTCGGGCTGCCCATGGGCAGCCACAAGACGCTGGTCGAAAAGGACGGCACACTCCGCTGGTCGCAATGGAGTCTGAAACGCAAGCCGCTCGATTCGCCCTTCGGCTTCAGCGACCAACTGGATGGTGCGCTCGACATTCGAACGTTGCGGATCGATGGCGATCGCGAAACTCCGCTGCAACCCGGACCGCAGAGCCTCTACCGGGGCCGCTATCCCTTCGTCGTGACGCAGTGGACCGCGGGAGATGTGGCGCTAGAAGAACTCGTATTTGCGGCCGAAGCCGGAACGCAGGGCCTCGACGTGGTCCGATTGCAGGTCGCCAACCGGTCGGGCGCAACCCTCACGCTCGAAACACGGTTGAGCGGCAAGCACTACAACCTCCCGGGACACGCCCGCCAAAACACCCTGGTCACGCGCGATGGCTACGAAATCGTGCAGGTCCAGCCGGCGGCGCCCGCATGCGTTTCCAAGGCCAACGGGCTGACCCTGGCGTGCCGCTGGGCCGTGCCCGCCAACTCCGTCCAGGCCCTATGGCTCAAGGTCCCGTACGATCTTCCCGCGGCCAACGAATCCGCCATCGATGGCGATAGCGGTGAAACCCTGCTGGCCCGCGCGCAGGATTCGTGGCAGGCCATCTGGGCGAAAGGGCCGCGGATCCACCTTCCCCAAAAAGCGCTCGAAGACTTCTTCTACTCTTCCTTCGCCTACGTCCTGATCCTCACCGAATACGATGCCGCCGGCGATTTGTGGATCCTCGACGGCCCCGGCGGCTATCGCCAGTTCTGGGGCCGCGGCGAGTATTTCCAGGCGCGCGCGCTCGATCTGCTCGGCCGCTCCGACCTGGCCGCGGCATCTCTCGAACACGCCTTCCACATTCAGATGGACGATGGCGAATGGGACGGCCCCCCCATCAGCGGCTGGCCTTCCTGGGATAACATCGGCGGCAACGCGGCGGGCGCGTGGGAGTATTACTTGTTCACGCGCGACCGCGCCTGGCTGGCGCGCGCGTACCCGCATCTGCTGGCTGCCGCGCGCTGGGTCCGGTACCACCGCGAAGAAAGCGATCTCGAAAGCCTGGACGTGCCCGCTGGCGCGAAGCCCGCCCGCCGCGCCATCCCGTGGAGCTGCAAACCCGAAACCACGCCCCAGCTCCAACCCGGTGAAACGCCCATCTGGTCCGGGCTCCTGCCGTGGAGCTACGGCGATAGCGGAATCCCGGAAGGCCACGCGTATCCTCACAATTTCTTTGCGCTGTATGCGGTGGAGTGCGCCCGCAAGGCGGCTCTGGAACTCGGACGGAGTGAAGACGCCGCCTGGCTTTCCGAGGAGTCCACCAACTATCGCAAGGCCATCCTTGCTTCCATCGAGCGCGCGGTCAAGCTGGAACAAGGGACCCCGCCGTATCTTCCCGCCATGCCGACCTACCCACAAGCGGCGTGGTCGCAGAGTTTCGTAGCGGTGTATCCTACCGAATTCTTCCGACCGGACGATGCGCTGGTCTCCGGGCTCCTGGAACGCGTGGAAAGCAGCATGAAGCAAGGCTTGCCCACCAACATGGCGTGGCTGGGCTTCGGCGGTGTCTGGCCCGGTAACTCGCTAAACGTGGCCGAAACATACTTGCGCCGCGGTGAGATTGCCAAGGCTGCCAGCCTGCTGATGGCCACGCTGAACCATTCGTACACGACTAACGTTTGGCGTGAAGAGATTCGCGTGGACAAGAGCATCCCGACCGGCTGCCCGAACAGCTCGAATAACCGGAACCTGGACAACCAGATGGGTACTGGCGACATGCCCGAGGCCTGGGCCAATGCCAACCTGGTGAACATGGTGCGCGACATGCTGTTGCTCGAACAGGATGGCGCGCTTCATCTCATGCCGGGCATTCCCGCCGATTGGGCAGGCGTGGGAGACGAACTCTCGATTGGCAACGCTCCGACAACCCTGGGCGGACCCGTGTCCTCGAAATTGTCCTACGCCAGCGTGGGCGAGATGATCCTGGAACTCGAGGCGCCTTCCGAGCCGATCAATGTGATCGCACATTTCCCGCTGCCCGCGGGCCGCGCAATCAAAACGGCGCTGATTAACGGCCAGGCCGGCAGGGCTCCGGCGGGTTCCAGCATCCGGCTGGAGAAGGTCCACGGCCCAGTGCGCATCGAAGTTCGGTTCTGACGAATCTGAGTGCCGCTACTCCGCCCACACCAGGCCGAACAGCGAGACTTCCGCCAGTCCCAAGGCCTCCCGGCTCGCGTCCGCCGGGAACGTCAGACGCAGGTACCGGATTACCGTGCCGGCGGGGAGGTTGTCCGCCCTTTCCGCATCCGTCACTCGCGACGTGCTTTGGTCCACGGCGGTATCCCAATGCTGGCCATCTTTCGAGACTTCAATCTTGTAGCCATGCGCCCCAGTCGACGGGAACCGGATCCTGGTCGAGTAGATCAGGTAGAAGCCCTCCAGATCGACCTGCCACCAGGCGCTCCGGTCGCCTTCCGCCGGCTGCCAGCTCGTAGCCGGGTCGCCATCGTTGGCAGAGCGGGCTGGATGATCCGCGGCTGCGCTGCTCGAACGCGCGGGGCGGTCCCGGCCGACATCGGCCACCGATTCAACCGTGGAACCGAAATCAGCCCGGTTCGACGACACATAGGGACGCGCGGCAACTGGCGGGGTTTTGCCCTCGACGTAGACGGGATCACCCTCAGTCGTCACCGTAATAGTGGCATCCTGTATTCCCGGCGAGCGAGCCCGGATGAGGCTTCGGCCGCCATAATAGGAACGGAACTCCATGGCCGCCTGACCTTCCACAATCATGATTTCGGAGTCGGCCGTAAACGTGATGGCCGGACCGGTTGGGAATTCGCCGGGCCCCGATTCAATGCGCAGGGTGACGGGCGGCGAATTGCTGACGCGCCGGCCCTGTGCGTCCACTACGGTGAAGATCAACTGGCAATCGTCGGTGCCATTGGCGCCGTGAATGACGGTCTTATCGGCCGTCAACTGGAGCTTGGCGGGCGTTCCCGGCTGCGGCCACGCCGGCGGAGGAATGTGGAGATACGCGTTCCGGTACCAGTACCAGCTTCGCTTGGGCAGACGAAAATAGTCGATGATCCCCTTGAAGCCCTGCTTGCCCGCGATGGTGCCGTAGTCGAATCCGCTCCAGATGGCTTGCCCGCTGCGCCAGGGAAATTGGGGCTGCGTCGCCAGGTCGGCGAAGTATGGATCGTAATCGCCGGGCACGCCCTTGCCCAGCGCGCCATATTCCGAAACCATGTTCGGAATGCCCGGATCCATGAACAGCCAGGAGCCGTCGCCATTGTATCCGGCCACATCGCCGAGCCGGTCGAAACCCTTTCGCTGCGCGCCGCCCACCGCCGCCGGCCGCGTGGGATCCAGTTGATGACTGAGTTGCACCAGGCTCCGCACGAGGTCCTTGGCTCGATCCACGTTCTCCGTGAAGAAAGCTTCGTTGGTCATGCTCCAGATGACAATCGACGGATGATTGGAATTGGTCCGAATCATTTCCCGCAGTTGTTGCTTGCAGCTTTCTTCGAAGGGCACGAAGTCCTCCGGCCGCACCGGGTAGGCGCTGGCGTTCCAGTATCCGTCCTTACCGAAGCCGCCCCTGCCCCAGAACACGTTCTCCGACCAGAAGATGATCCCCAGCCGGTCGCAGGCCTCTGCAAACGCGGGGCTGTGCGGATAGTGCGAACCGCGAATGAAATTGAACCCCGCGTCCTTGATCAGCTTGACATCGCGATAGGAGCCGGCCTGCGTGACCGCGATGCCCCAGCCCGCATGGTCCTGGTGCACATTGGCGCCGCGTAGATACAGATGCTCCCCATTCAGAAAGAAGCCTTGGTCGGCGGTCCAGCGGAACCAGCGGAATCCCAGTGGGGACTCTAAATCGTCGATCGCCTTTCCGCCGTCCAGAATCTCGGTGTGAACGCTATACAAGTACGGATGGTCCGGGTGCCACAGCTTTGGATGGCGGATGGATTCGCTGGTCTGGGCCAGCGTGGCGGCCGACCCCGGTGCTAGCGTGTGACTGGTGCGCATGCGCGCGACCACCTGCTGGTCCGGATCCACAATGGTTGTCACCAAAGTGAAATGCCGGACGGCGCGGCCGTCGTTGCGTACCTCCGTTCTGACGTTGACGCGGGCCGATTCCGCCGACACCTGCGGCGTGGTGACCGATGTTCCGTACCACGCGACATGCAGCGGGGCGGTCACCACCAGGTAGGCGTCGCGATAGATGCCGCCGCAGAACTCATGTTCTCCCGCGCGCGGCGCCATTTGCGGATTCCAGTTGTTGTTGAGCCGCACGGCCACCAGGTTGTCGCCGGCGACGACGGCGCTCGTGATGTCGATGGAGAATCCCGTATAGCCGCCCTGATGGATGCCCACGCGGCGGCCATTCATGAAGATTTCGGCATCCTGAAAAGCGCCGTCGAATTCAAGGAACAGGCTCTTGCCCAGCCACTCCGGCCGCATTTCGAAATGTTTGCGATACCACCCGTATCCCATGTAGAACTGGGCGGAGCGGAAATACGGAAGGTTGAAGGAGTGCGGCAGCGCGATCGGCTCCCAGGACGTGTCGTCGTAGGCGCGGGCCTCGGCGCCGCGGTGGTCGCCGAGTTGGAACTTCCAATCGCGGTTAAAGAGGATGCGGCTCCGGCCGGTGGACACTGGCCGATAGGTTTCGGCACGCATCGGCGCCGCCGCGTAGAGAAGGCAGGCAGCTAGGAAAACGCTCGTTGTCGCGTAGCGCATGCGATCCAAATGAGTGCTTATACTACAATAGATGAATTTTCACTGCCGCTTATTCATGCTTGCCTGGGTGGTGGTCTGGTGCGCCAGCGCTGCCGACCGCGCCAATGTTCTCTGGTACCGCCAGCCCGCCACGAAGTGGACCGAAGCGCTGCCCATCGGCAACGGGCGGCTCGGCGCCATGGTCTTCGGCGCCGTCAGTGACGAGCGCATCCAGTTGAACGAAGGCACAGTCTGGGCGGGTGAGAAGCGCGACCGCAACAACCCTGCCGGCGGAGCGGCCCTCGCCGAAGTACGGCGCCTGCTGTTTGCCGGCAAGGCCACGGAAGCCGAAGCGCTGGCGGGGCGCGACATGATCGCCATCCCCAGCCGCATGCCGCCGTATCAGACGCTCGGCGATCTGAACCTCCGGTTCGGCGACCAGGAGCCCACCAACTATACGCGCGAGCTCGATCTGGAATCCGCGATCGTGCGCGTCAGCTACCGCGCCAGCGGCTCCGTGTATACGCGCGAGGTTTTCGCCTCGGCTCCTGGAGAGGTCATCGTGATTCGCCTCACCTGCGACCGGCCCAACCGCATCTCGTTTCGCGCCGCGCTGAGCCGCGAGCAGGACGCGGTGACCAAGTCAGACGGCGCGGACCGCATCGTCATGGATGGCAAGGCCATCGCCCGCGATCCCGCCCACGACGCGGAAGGCGAGGCGGGTGTTCGTTTCCGCGCGGTGCTTACGGGAATCGTCGAAGGCGGGCGAATTCTCACGGAAGGCTCTGAACTGCTGGTGGATCACGCCAACGCCGTCACTCTGTTGCTCACGGCGGCGACCGACTTCCGCGGCAACTCCCCCGAACAGACC
The DNA here is from genome assembly GCA_049516835.1 of Bryobacteraceae bacterium. Classification (GTDB taxonomy): domain Bacteria; phylum Acidobacteriota; class Terriglobia; order Bryobacterales; family Bryobacteraceae; genus Fen-178. Next base: position 20,286 of record JBEKSR010000054.1, read on the forward strand.
TGCGACGCGCGCATCAAAGCCGCGCGGAAGCCCTACGAGCAGCTTCGTGCGGAGCATGTGACCGACTATCAGCGCTATTTCCGCCGCGTGCAGTTTCAGCTCGCCTGCGGCGCCCCGGACCTTCCGACCGACGAGCGCCTGAGCCGCGTGACTGCAGGAGGCTCGGATCCGCTGCTGGCGACCCTCTATTTTCAGTTCGGGCGCTACCTGTCGATCAGCAGCAGCCGTCCCGGCGGCTTGCCTGCCACGCTGCAAGGGCTCTGGAACGAGTCGCTCGCGCCGTCCTGGGAGAGTAAGTACACCATCAACATCAACACCGAAATGAACTACTGGCCGGCCGAGGTCTGCAGCTTGTCCGAGATGCACGAGCCGCTGTTCGCCCTGGTCGACGCCGCCCGTCCGGATGGCCGGCACGTGGCCCAGGCCCTGTATCACGCCGGCGGCTTCGTGCTGCATCACAACACGGACATTTGGGGCGACGCTGTGCCCATCGACGGCGTCAGCTCCGGCTTGTGGCCGATGGGCGGCGCCTGGCTGAGCCTGCACTTTTGGGATCATTATGATTTCACGCGTGACCGCGATTTCCTAGTGCGACGCGCTTATCCCGTGATGAAGGAGGCCGCCCAGTTCCTGCTGGACTACATGGTGGATGACGGCCAGGGCCATCTGGTCACCGGCCCGTCGATTTCCCCGGAAAACGGGTACCGCTTGGCCAACGGCGCGGTGGCGCGACTCTGCATGGGTCCGTACATGGACACCGAGATTGCGTACGCGCTGTTCAGCCGGGTGCTGGAGTCGGAGCAGATTTTAGGCGTCGACGAAGCCTTTGGAAAAAGGGTCACGGCGGCGCGCGACCGCTTGACGCCGTTCCGGATCGGAAAGCACGGACAGCTTCAGGAGTGGCTCGAAGACTACGACGAAGTGGAGCCCGGGCATCGCCACATCTCGCACCTGTTCGCGCTCTATCCAGGTAACCAGATCACGCTTCGGGGTACGCCGGAGCTGGCCAAGGCCGCGCGAACGTCGCTCGAGCGGCGGCTGGCTGCCGGCGGCGGGAGCACTGGATGGAGTCGCGCATGGGTCATCAACGTTTGGGCGCGACTGGAAGAAGGCGATCGGGCCTACGAGAGTCTCCGCCTGCTGTTCGCCAACTCCACGCTGCCCGATATGCTGGATACGCATCCGCCCTTTCAGATCGACGGCAACTTCGGAGGCATCTCCGGCATCTCAGAGATGTTGCTCCAAAGCCACGCAGGAGAAATCAGCCTGCTGCCGGCTCTGCCCAAGGCGTGGCCGGAGGGATCGATCCATGGTTTGCGCGCGCGGGGCGCCGTCGAGGTGGGCATCGAATGGGCCGCCGGCCGGGCGACGGCCGCTACTCTCAGGCCCGACGTCACGGGCGCATACAGAATCCGGCCGCCCCGCACGCAGCGAGTGGCGCGGGTGACTGCGGAGGGGAAGGCCGCTCCCTGGAGCGAGAATGCCGATGGCGTTGTCGCGGCCACGTTGGAACGAGGGAGAGCTTATGAGGTCGCCTTCCGGTAGTGCACCAGGGACGTGAGTCCGGCGTTTGACGCCATGATCCCCGCGCAGGATGCGCGCAACGTCGACCTTCCCAACACCGATACCCATTCGGCTGGGAGTTGCGACAAGGCCAGTACGTGACCCAGACCGAAGAGCCGCATCTGTCGGCGGCGGCGGCGCTGGCGTTCCTGCTGGACCGGGCATTGGAGAAGAGGCTGCGGGCCGCCGGGAGCAGTCTTTCTTCGCCTGCTGCCTGGCCAGCTTTGGAAACGGTACGCTGCGTCACGGTCGAAGTGGGCCACCGGACGAAGCTGTGCGTGACGCGCGGCAGCCGACAGGCCGCAGAGGTGCTGAAGACACTGCGGCTCTCGGACCTGGATCCACCAGAACCGCCCGAGGGCAAGGAAGTGGCAATGTAGTGACCAAAGTCAAAAACCCGCTGTGTGTTTGCAGTCGGCTACAAGGCAAAAGCGCAAACATGCGCCAGAGCTAGGCTGCCGAAACCGACAGCTTGGCAGAAACGTTCGCACGTGCCCTTGGAATCACAGGGTCGCAGCTTCAGCGTGTACGTGCAGCGTCGGGCGGCCGGCCAGCCCTCCGAGTGGCCGACCATAAATTGGCCGAAAGGGTCAAAGATCCGATTTTTCGGACCCACGCCGTCCCAATCGGTCCAGAGTCACTCTGGCCGGTCCGCCGGTTGCAGCACGGCAACTACCTGTCGCGGCAGGGTAACGGATGAGCGGACCTGCCCGGCGGAGAGCAAATCGCGCATCGGACGAGGCAGCCCAATCGTGTGCGTCTGGTTGCCATGATTGATGAGCACGAACACTTCGCCGCTGGCGCCCGCGCGGCGGCAGACTTCGACGTCTTCGGGCAACGGTCCGAAAGCGGGGCGCAGGCCGGCGGATTTGCTCATCGACTCCATTGCGGAGCGCATCAGCGTACCATCCAGCAGCGCGCCGAGATAAGTGATGCGGCCCTTGCCGGCGGCACGCGTCAGAACGGCCGGCTGGCCGTCGAGCCATCCGTTCTCGGGGCCGTAGCGCATCAGGACTTCAGCGCCACTCGCGGAGAGCGCTTCGGCCCAGATGGTGGCTTTACCGCTGCCCCACGCGCCCTGAAGGGAAACATCGTCGAGCAGGGCGTAATACTGCTCCACACGGCCGCCGAGCAGGGTCGCGAGAGGTCCAGGCTGGCGGTTTGGCCAGAGCGAGTTGTAGCCATCCTTCATTCCCGATCTCGGTCCCAGCACGAGATGGCCGCCCTGCCGCACATACTCGACTAGATGCCGGGCGAGAGCTTCGCCGATTACGTTGAGGCTCGGCGCGAGTACCAGCCTGTAATCCGCGAGCGGGACGCTGGCGGGCACGATGTCCACGGACTGTGTGCAGCGCCGCAGAGCCTCGTAATAGTCCAGGAGGACTTTGATCTGGTCGTAACGCTGCGTCTGGGAGTGAAAGTCGATGGCCCAGCGGCTGTCGTAGTCGTGCAGGATGGCGGCTTCCGAGACCGGCTGCGTGCCTTCGAGTGCGGCGGCGGTGGCGGCGAAATCGCGGCCCAACTGGCGCGCCTCTTCGTAGAACGGGACGGGATCTCCGTCCGGCCCGACCAGTGTTCCGTGATACTGCTCCTGGCCGTTGAGCGCACTGCGCCATTGCCAAAAGGCGAACGCATCGGCGCCGTGCCCGATCGCCTGCCACGCCATGGCGCGGGTCTCGCCCTTATCGAGGGCGTTGCTCACTTGCGCCCAATCGACGAACCCGGGCTGCGCTTCCATTACCCAGAAGTTCTGGCGCTTCCATCCGCGCACCAGGTCGTTGGCGGCGCCGTTGCGGACGGGGTCGAGGTGGCCCATGCCGGCGTAGTCGTCCCAGGAGATGAAGTCCAGATCGGCGGAGATCTCCGCGCGGTTGAAGCGGTCGGCCCAGCCGAGGCCGCCTAGGTTCGTGGTGACGAACTGGGCCTTCGTATGGGCGCGGATGGCGTCGAGTTGGTTGCGCTGGAACTCGCGCCACATGTCGGTCACGAAACGCCGGTAGTCGAGCAGCAGGCCCGGGTTGCCGCGCGGCGCCTCCATGGGGATCTGATCCCAGTTGGAATAGGTCTGGCTCCAATAGGCCGTGGTCCAGTGCTCGTTGAGTGAATCGAGGGTCTTGTATTTCGCCTGAAGCCACTGGTGCCAGCGCGAGCGGCTGTGGTCGTCGTAGGAGTCTTCGGTGTACTCATTGCCGATCTGCCAGCCGATGACATTGGGATTGGAGCCGTAGCGCTCCGCCATCTTCTCCGCGATGCGGCGGCACAGTTCGCGGTAGCGCGGGCTGGTGTAGGAGAACTGACGGCGGTTGCCGTGCTCGGCGTGGCGGCCGGTGCTATCGACGCGGAGTGTGTCCGGATACTTGGCCGTCAGCCAGGCGGGCGGAGCATCGGTGGGTGTGCCCAGGACGGTCGAAATGCGATGCGCGGCGGCCTTGACGATGGCGCGGTCGAGCCAGGCGAATTCGAAGCGGCCCTCCGCGGGCTCCAGGCTGCTCCAGGCGAATTCGCCGATGCGGACCATGCGGATGCCGGCGGCTTCCATGAGGGAGAGATCTTTTTCCCAGGAGGCTTCGGGCCACTGCTCGGGGTACCAGGCTACGCCGAGCAGGGGAGTGGGAGCGGGCGCTGCCAAAGCCAGGGACGCAGGCGGAACCGCCTGCGCCACCAAGGCCAGCAGCGCTACTTTCGCGATGTTCACAACAGCAATTGTCTCACCAGTCAACGACTATTGACCGTTAACTGCGTTCTTGGACAAGGCCTCTGCGCCACAGGCGCAATGCCGCCCTGCTAAGGGCTCAGAAGGTGACGCGTAGCGAGGCCTGTCCCACGCGCGCGGTGCGCGCCGCCGTCACGCTGCCGAAAGCGGCGTTGGTCTGCTGCCCGGTGGCGGTGTTGAATGTGGCCGAGCTGTTCACCCCCGAGAACTGCGTGTGGTTAAAGGTGTTGTAAGCTTCGAACCGCAACTGGAAGTGGGCCCGTTCCTTGAAGACCGGGATGTTCTTGAAGATCGACATGTCGAAATTGTTGATTCCGGGCCCTCGAAAGACGTCTCTGGGAGCGTTGCCGTAAGTCCCTACTGCGGGTACTCCGAACGCATTCGTCTGGAAATATTGCGTCAATGTGCGCTGGCCCTTGGAAAGAATCGGGTTGGAAAGAACCACCGGGCGCACGCCATCGCCGCCGCCCGGGATATCCACGCCGTTCAGGGCGGTGAAGCTGACTCCGGTGGGAGCTCCGCTGATGAAGGACGCGATGCCGGAAAGCTGCCAGTGATCGGCGATCGCGCCCACCACCGCGTTCTTCACCAGCTTGGTAGCCGCGGGGATGTCCCACGTCCAGTTGATCTGCACCACGTGCGTGCGGTCGAAGTCCGACTTGCCGTAATTCCAGATTCGGATGGGGGTAACAACCGCCACCGCCGCGAAATCGTTGCTCACGAAGTCCATGGATTTCGACCAGGTCCAGGAACCGCCAAGCTGCAGGCCGTGCGCAAAACGGCGATTGAGCTGGACCTGCATGGAATGGTAATTCGAGCTGCTGGCGAATTCATCATACTGGATGGACGAGTAGCCGGAATACGGCTCCAGATAAGTATCCGGCAGCGGCTTGCCGGTGGTCGAATCCTGGCTGGAAGCCAGAAAGTGAGTGCCATAGGGCAGCGTATTGAGGTTGCGCTCCTGCAACAGGTGACGGCCCAAGGCTCCCACGTAGGCGACGTCCAGCACGGTCTTGAAACCAATCTCTCGCTGGATACCAATGCTGTAGTTGTAAACCGTCGGGACGTCGCCCGGCAGCGCCAGACCCCCTGTCGAGGACGGCGACAGGTTTCCGGAACTCTGCAGCAGGTTGCTGAAGGAGCCGTAATAGATGATCGGCGTGTACTGGATGGGCGGCGTCTGCGCCACGTCGAGCAGCAGAACGCGCTCGCGTTCGTTGTAGACGATGCCGAATCCGCCGCGCAGGGCGGTCTTTCCGTTGCCAAACAGATCGTAAGCGAACCCAAAGCGCGGCCCGAAGAGAATGCCTTGATGATTCATGAGGCCACGGGGGGCGCCCGGCGATCCTTCCTGCAACATGCCATTGGCGGTGTTGCCGGTGCCCGGAACGAACGCCCCGATGAGCAGAGCGGGCACGGTGGCCCCCGTCACCGGGTCGTATCCGACTCGCTGCCCACTCGAGTTCAGAATGGGATAGTAGAGCCTGGGCGCCTGGGCACGGTTGTACAGCGTGGGTACGAAGCTGGAAGCCTGGTTCTTCGCATCGGTGTAAGGCGTGTAGAAGGAGAACCGCATGCCGTAATCCAGCGTGAGCCTTCGCGTGGCCTTCCAGGTATCTTGCAGGAACCAGTCGAACGTCGTGCCGCGGCCGTTGGTCTCCACGCGCGTGTTGCTCTCCTGATAGGAGCGAAACACTCCCAACAGTGCATTCGAGTAGGCGTAACGCGTATCCAGCGCATTATTGGTGTCGCTCGAAAAGTCGAACTGTCCCCAGTTAGTCCCTCGGTCGCCGCTGAAATAGCGGGTTCGTTCATAATAGATGCCGGCCTTGAGGGTGTGAGTGCCCCAGACCTTGGTCAGATTGTTGGTCAAATCGAAGATCGTGTCGGCGCTCTTGGTGGGAAAGCGGGCGTCCCAGGTGAAGCTCGCGGCGCTCGTGATCCCGCCGAAGGTAGCCCACGGAATCAGGTTGAGCGGATTCAATTGCGGATAGAACTGCGGCAGGGTCATCCCGAGTGCCGTCTTGCTCACCTTGGCGATGGAGGCCGAGTCGTAGGGGAAAATCGACTGAACGCTGTGGTGCACGCCGAAAGACGTCTCGTTGACCAGGGTGGGGCTGAAGGTGTGGGTCAGGTTGGCTGCACCGCCATCGTCTGAGAACACGTTCGTGGTTTTGAGCTCGCCCCAGGGCGCGCCGCTGCCGCCGCCGCCGATATTGTAGCCGGACTGGTGCAGCCGGAAATCGAGCCCGCGGACGTAAATCCGGGTCTTATCGGTGATGTTATAGTCCACGCGGTAGACCTCGTCGAATCGCGTGGCTGGGATCACTTCCTGGAAAATGAAATTGCCTCTGGGGTCGGTCGAGTTGGGCAGCGGAAATACCCCCAGCAGCTTTTGCCCGTTGGAATCGATCCGGCTCGGGGGAATAATGTTTCCGGGGAAGGAATTGCCCGTGGTAGGGTCGCGGATGGCTGTCGACAGGCCGGAGTAATCGCCATTCCGCTGCGCCTGCGTGGGCACGTTTACCTGCACGATGCTTTGGGGAGTGCTGGTGGGGAGAATCTCCTGGGAGAAAAAGAAGAACAGCTTGTCCTTGTGCGGATAGATCTTGGGAATATAGACGGGCCCGCCGAAGTTGTATCCCCAGGTGTTGAATCGATAGCGAGGTATGGGAGTCCCGGCCCGGTTGGAGAAGAAGTTATTGGCGTTGAACTCCTCGTTGCGCTTGTAATAATACCCGCTGCCATGGAGCTGATTCGTGCCCGACTTGGTCACGGACTGAACCAGCACGCCGGCGGTACGGCCATACTCCGCCTGGTAATTATTCATGAGCACTTTGACCTCGGCGACGGCGTCCATGTTTATGGGCGTGGGTGTCGTCTGCGAGCTGCCCAGGTCGTTGTTGCTCACGCCGTCGATGGTCACCGAGGGATAGCTGATGCGCATGCCCTGAGCGTTGGGGTACGCCGCCCTGGTGCCGATGGCATCCACGTCGCCGGAAGCGGAAGGCACCACGCCCGGCAACACCCGCAGCAGCGAGAGGAAGTCGCGCCCGCGCGCCATCAGTGTGCCCATCTGGCTGGTGGTCAGCAGACCGGAACGCTCGTCGCTATTCACCTGAACGGGCGTGCCCGCGGCGTCGACCGTCACCGACTCGGTGACCTCGCCCACCGGGAGCATCAGATTGCCCGCGGACAGCCGCTCGGTGGCCGTGATATTGAGATTCTGCTTTTCGACCGTCTTGAAACCCTTCATCTTGGCGATCACCGAGTACCGGCCGGGCAGGACGGCCGTAAAGACGAAATCGCCGGTGCCACCGGCGGTCTGGGTCTGCTGCGCGCCGGTGTCTTCGTTGCGAAGCGTGACCGTTGCGCCGGAGACCGGAAGCGAACTCGGGTCGACGACCGTGCCGCTGATCGTGCCGCTGACGGTCTGCGCCATCACCGGCAGTGAGAGGCACGCGATGAGCAGTGCTGCTAGCCAAAACTTAGACATACGTTGTCTCTCCTTACGCGGCGATCATCCGCGGGACGCCCCTGAGCAGACCCGTGTCACCGCGACTGGTTCAAAAGTATAACGAGCGAATAGGAATCGGATTCGGCAAATAGTGTGAGCCTCCGATATTCCGTATTGTGGAATCGTAAGGTGGAGGGGGATATGACGTGGCTTTCTTTTCGGGTTCGAGCCGGCAACCGGGACGATTCCACGATACGGAACTATGGTGCAGGGCGGACTTTTGCTGGGCCGGGACGTTGCCGGTGAGCTAAAATCGGCTGGCGAACCCCCGGTTCCACATCCATGACCCTCGGCTTCTGGACCAGCCTCGGACTCATCCTGCTCGGCGGGGCTCTGCAAGGCTCTTTCGGCGTGCCCATGAAGCACGCGCCCCATTGGCGGCATGAGAACATCTGGCTGGTCTTCAGCTTCACGGGCCTGGTGCTGTTTCCGTGGTTATGGACGTTGTGCACGGTTAGCCGCGTGGTCGAGGTGTACGCCGCGGCCCCTTTGGCCAATCTGCTTACGATAGTGGCATTCGGCGCGGGCTGGGGAATTGGCGCGGTGCTCACTGGAGTGGGCATGAATCTGCTGGGCATCGGTCTCGGGCTGGGCATCATCTTGGGAATCTCCGCATCGGTGGGCTCGCTGGTGCCGTTTCTGGCGCTCGAAGGCGGGCACTTGTTTTCCGAGCGCGGCGTCAAGTATCTGGCCGGCACCGCAGTCATGTTCGCGGGCATCGCGCTGGTCGCGGCGGCGGGGATGGCTCGGGAAAAGGAGTCGCAGGGCGCGCGGGGCAGGCTCAAGAGGGACTTGCAAAATTCGCATCCTGCCCCCCGAGCCTGCAAAAACAAAAAGTTTAAAAAATGTTTTGAGTGGGGACTGATTCCCAATAGAATATTTGTGACGAAACAAAATTCGTTCGGA
>JBEKSR010000055.1:0-32974 GCA_049516835.1 Bryobacteraceae bacterium
GCGGTCAAACTGGACGATTTTTCCATGCACCAGTTGCCCACATCCAACCTGCTGCGCGAGCTGCAGCAGCAGACCGGCGTCGAAGTGCGAGTGCTCGCCTGCCAGACGGGCCCCTTGCCGGAGCAAGTGTGCCCGGGACTCTCCGAAGCGGTGCGCCGGGCGCTGCCGCACGCGGCCGAGTGGGTGGAGCGGGAGTATTTCGGAGTGCCGGCGGGAGATGAGACATGCCCGATAAGCGCGTAGTGCGAGCTGGCCATTTGCGGTGGCCTAGCGAGCGGAATTGAGCTATGTGGCTAGCGCAGTGCGGCAAGCAGAATGCCGCAGGCAACTCACCCTACGACCGCTTCTTGAATGGGGACAAACACGCACTGAGCGCGGGTGCCCTGCATGGCCTGGACATCTTCGAGCGTTCCGGAGAATGTTCGGAGTGCCACAGTGGTTACAACTTCACCGATGAGAAGTTCGCCAGCCTGGGCATTGGCCCGGACGGGCGCCCGCCCGATCTCAGCCTGGCCGGAATCACCGGGAAACAGCGCGACGACGGGAAGTTCAAGGTGCCGACGCTCCGCGAGGTGCTCCACACCGGCCCTTACATGCACGACGGCCGCTTTCGGACACTGGACGAGGTGCTCGAGTTCTACCGGAAAGGCGGCCAACCGGGTCCGCGCCTGGATTCCCGCATCGCGCCTTTCTTTCTGGATGCGCCGGCCAAGGCGGACCTGGTGGAGTTTCTGGAATCGCTCGGCGGCGAGGGTTGGCGGCAGATCAAGGCGCCGGAGAGGCTGCCTCAATAAGCCGCCGCCGGGCCGCTATCTCTTTCCGAGTTTCAACCGCCGCCCAAGAATCAGCTTCAACAGCAGATGATCGGTGCTCCCGGTCATACCGACGCCGGCTGCGAGGTTGAATTCCCAGTTGGGACCCAGGTTCAGGTCAAGGGCCGGCATGATGGCCTGCTGCTGGTCGCGCAGTGGATCGAAGCCGGTGATGGTCCCGACCGCACCGTAGTACTCAAAGCCCACGGTGACCTTTTTGGTGACATCGTAGGCCACTTTGACGCTGGGCGAGAAGGTGACTCCCTTGCCCACCTCCAGACCGTGGAAGGAGCGCTCCAGCGCAGGATTGAAGCACAAGTACCAGCGGTCCAGTTGTTTGTCGATGATGGGCCGAATCTCCCAGGTCCAGGTGTTGGTGGAGTAGCTCCGGCGCTGGTAGCCAATCTCGGTGGATAAACTCACATTCACGGGCCAATGCCAGGCTTCGGGGACCCTGACGCGCGGGCGAATGTGATCGCCTACCCACTGGTAACCTTCGCCCGCGCGGTAGCTCATGAAGATATAGAAGCCGGTTTCAAACCATGGCGTGAAGCCTTGCGTGATTTCGACGGTTTCGTGCAGAGCGTGCTCATCCGGGCGCACTCCGTCCACGCTGGTCTCCGATCCCTCGAAAGTGAAGTTGGAGTGCAGTTCCACCATGGTGCGGGCGGGCGGAACCATTTCGGCGCCATACACCTGCACCTCGTAGTTGCCCTGGGCGCGCAGAACCGCCGCGCAACAGCCCAGGAGCAGGGTGGCTGCTATGAACTGTCGCAAGCCCCCGCCTACCTCTTGGCGATGGGTTCCCGCGCCTCGGCGATCGCCGCCGCCAGCTCTTTCGTGGTCACCAGACCGAAGAGCAATCGGGCGCCCGCCTCGACCACGGGAACCGAGCGGATGCCTTTGGCCGTCAGCAAGTCCGGGCGGAGCGTCACGTCGATCTTCTCCAGCGTGAACCCCATCTGCTTCCGCAGGTCTTCCAGCCGCTGCTCGATGAGGGGACAGAAAGGACAGCCGAGCGCGGTGTAAAGCACCACCTTCACCGGCGCATTCCCCGCCGCTTCAGCGCTTTCGTCCGCGATGGGGCCGTAGCCCATGGACCGCGAAAGGCTCGGGAACTTGCGGATGTACAGCCACTCGAATAGCGGCACGCCAGCCAGCCAGACCAGCGCCAGCACCCACCGGCCGCGCCAGCCAAGATACGCCAGCCCTCCGGCGTACATCGCCCAGGTGAGATAAATCATGGAAATGTGGCACTGTTGTTTCATGGGCTGTCAATCTCCGTCGCCCGCCGCTTCGTGGTAAATCTCGAGCACCTGGCGGGCGGCCTTTTCCCAACTGAAGCGGGCGGCCTGCGCGCGGCCGCGGCGGATCAGCTCGGCGCGCAGAGTTTCGTCCAGCAGCGCTTCCTTGATGCCGCGCGCGATGTCGAAGACGTTGTCGGGATTCACCAGGACCGCGGCATCGCCCACCACTTCCGGCAGCGAGCTGACGTTCGAGGTCACCACCGGCGCGCCGCACGCCATGGCCTCGAGCGGCGGCAATCCGAAACCTTCGTAGCGCGAGGGGAACACAAAGGCCGCCGCGGATTCGTAGAAGCAACGCAGCGTCTCGAAGGGCACGAACCCCAGGAACCGCACCACCTGTTCCACGCGGCTCTTGATCACCGTCTGCCGCAAGGCGGGGTACTGCGAAATGGTGTCGCCGATGATCACCAGGCGGAGGTCCTTGTAGACGGGATGCGCGGCGAGCTGCCCGCGCACCACGGCGAACGCCTCCACCAGCCGCGGCACGTTCTTGTGGCTGCGGATATTGCCGGCGTACAGCAGGAAGGGATAGTCGATCTGGTAGCGCTCCATGATGCGCTGCTGTTCCTGCCGGTCGACGCCGCCGTGGGTGACGAAAGCCGGGTCGGGCGCGTTATAGACCGTGCGGATCAGGTGCGGCGGCACGCCCAGGTGAGTTTCCGCGTCGCGCCTGGTGGCCTCGGAAACCGCGATCACGCGCTTGGCGCGCAACAGGCCGCGCCGGAAACGGTAACGCCGCAAGTGCATCCGCAAGGGAGAGACATGCTCTTCGTAGAACAGGTTCGCCAGGTCGTGGATGGTCACCACGTATGGCCGGATCATGAGCAGCGGGACGCGGTTCAGCGGGATGTGCACTAAATCGGGCGAGAGGCCCCGCAGAAAAATGGGGAACGCCAGGTGATCGAGGTAACTGTGATCGTTGCGGGCGTAAATAGCGGAGCGGAAATTCTCGGGCAGGCGGGCCAGCAGCGGCGCTTCCGCCGGTCCGCAGACCAGGGTGTATTGGTTCGCATGGTCGATGGCGGCCAGCGCGTGGCCCAGGCTTCGGATGTAGGTCCCGATGCCGAAATCCCGGATGCGCCGGGCGTCGATGACGATATGCATCTTGCGCTAGGCCCGAACGGCGTCGAGCTTCCAATTGTAGAGCGGGAACCGGACGGTGAGCGCATCGACCTTCCGCCGCACCGCCGCGATGGTATCTTCGCTCGCGATGTTGTTGAGCACTTCCGCAATGAGCGCGCCCACTTGGCGCATCTCCGCTTCCTCAAAGCCGCGGGTGGTGACGGCCGGAGATCCCAGGCGGATGCCGCTCGGGTTGAACGGCGGATTGATGTCGAACGGGATGGCGTTCTTGTTGACCGTGATGCGCGCCCGGTCGAGCGCCTTCTCGGCCTCCTTGCCGCGCAAGCCTTTCGAAAACACGTCGAGCAGCAGCAAATGCGTATCGGTGCCGCCCGAGACCACGCGGAAGCCGGCGTCCATGAGGCTATCGGCCAGCGCGCGCGCATTGGCCAACACCTGTTTCTGATAATCGATGAACTGCGGCTCCATGGCTTCCTGGAAGCACACGGCTTTGGCCGCCACCACGTGGACCAGCGGGCCTCCCTGCATGCCGGGGAACACCGTTTTGTCGATGGCCGGGCCGTACTTCTCCTTGGCCAGGATCAGGCCCGCGCGCGGGCCGCGCAGCGTCTTGTGCGTGGTGGAGGTGACGATGTCGGCGTACTGGCACGGGTTGGGATGCAATCCCGCCGCCACCAGCCCCGCGATGTGCGCCATGTCCACCAGGAAGACGGCGCCCACCGCGTCGGCGATCCGGCGGAAGCGCGCGAAATCGATGGTGCGCGGATAGGCGCTGGCGCCGGTGATGATCATCTTGGGCTGGTGCTCGCGCGCCAGGCGTTCCACCTCGTCGTAGTCGATGCGCTCATCGTCCTGACGCACGCCGTAGGGAACCACCTTGTAATTCTTGCCGGAGAAGTTGAGCGGATGGCCGTGCGTGAGGTGACCGCCGTGGGCCAGGTTGAGGCCCATGATGGTGTCGCCGGGCGAGAGCACGGAGGCATAGGCCGCCTGGTTGGCCTGCGATCCCGAATGCGGCTGCACGTTGGCGTATTCGGCGCCGAAGAGGGAGACGAAGTTCTCACTGGCGATCAGCTCGAGCTGGGAGTGTTGGCGCTCCACCTCGTGCTGGATGGCCTGGTAGACTTCGGGATCGACTTGGGCCAGGGGCCGCGACATTCGTTCCGTCACCGTCATGGTTGACAACTCCTTCAATGCGAGCGGTTGGCAGGCGGAACCGCCTGCCCCACCCTACCGCCCCCGCTCCAACTGGGCGATCTTCGCCACCCGGCGCGCGTGGCGGCCGCCGGCAAATTCCGTGTTCAGAAAGACGTGAATCAGCTCGATGGCGCGCTCCTCGTCCAGGTACTTGGCGCCCAGCGTCAGCACGTTGGCGTCGTTGTGCTCGCGGGTCAAACGCACTTCGTCCTCGGATTGCGCCGGCGCCGCGCGCACTCCGGCCATCTTGTTGGCGGCCATGGCCATGCCGATGCCGGTGGAGCAGACCAGGATGCCGCGGTCGGAGCGGCCCTGCGCCACGTCGCGGGCGGCGGGCTGCGCGAAGTCCGGGTAGTCGCAGGATTCCGCGGAATTGGCGCCGAAGTCGACCACTTCGTGGCCTTCCTGGGCGAGTCTCGATCGCAGTTTCTCTTTCAGAGCAAACCCGGCGTGGTCCGCGGCAATGGCGATCTTCATAAGGGGAGAGACCCTAATTCTACCATGCTAGAATTGGGTTTTCCCTTTTACAGCCTTATGCTCTGGAGCAAGTTGTTTATCCCTACCCTACGCGAAGACCCGGCGGAAGCCGAGGTCCCCAGCCACAAGCTGCTGCTGCGCGCCGGATACATCCGCCAGCTTTCGGCGGGAATTTACAGCTACCTGTTCCTGGCGCAGCGCTCGCTGCTGAAGATCCAGCGGATCGTGCGCGAGGAGATGGACGCCATCGGCGCCCAGGAGATGTATCTGCCGGCGCTGCACCCGGCCGAGCTGTGGCAGGAGTCCGGCCGCTGGGACATCATGGGCGACAACATGTTCCGGTTGAAGGACCGGTTCCAGCGCGATTTGTGCCTGGGCATGACGCACGAAGAGGTCGTGACCGCGATCGCCCGCCGCGAGCTGCGCAGTTACAAGCAGCTTCCGCAAATCTGGTACCAGATCCAGACGAAGTTTCGCGACGAGCCGCGCCCCAAGTCCGGTTTGCTGCGCGTGCGCCAGTTCATCATGAAGGATTCGTACACCTTCGACATGGACCAGGCCGGGCTGGACGCGGCGTACGAGAAGCATTACCAGGCCTACTGCCGCATCTTCGAGCGCTGCGGGCTGGTGTATTCGGTGGTGGAGGCGCACTCGGGCGCGATGGGCGGCAGCCAGTCGCACGAGTACATGGTGGCCTCGGAGGCGGGTGAAGATTTCGTGGCGGTGTGCCCGGGCTGCGGATACGCGGCCAATTTGGAGAAAGCGTCAGCCGTGCCTTCGAAGCCCGCCATCGCCGATCCCCAAGGCGACCTGGCGCCTGAGGAGTTTCACACGCCGGGGCGGAAGACCATCGCGGAAGTGGCGGAGTTCACGGGCCTGCCGGAAACCTCGCAGATGAAGAGCCTGGTGCTGGTGGCCGACGGCAAGCCGGTGCTGGTGATGTTGCGCGGCGACCATCAACTGAGCGTGACGAAACTCGGGGCGATCGTCAACGACCCCGAATTCCGGCCCGCCCAGCCCGTAGAAATCCGGCAGTGGTTCGGCGCGGAAGCGGGATCGCTCGGGCCGGTGGGCGTGAGCAACATGCCGATCCTGGCGGACCAGGCGCTGGTGGGCCGGCGCAACATGATCGCGGGCGCGAACAAAGACGATTACCACCTGCGCCACGTGACCCTGGGCGAAGATTTTCAGGCGGAGATCCACGACCTGCGCCAGGTGGCCGCGGGCGACCAGTGCGCCAAGTGCGGCGCCGCGCTGGAGATCCGCAAGATGGTCGAGGTCGGCCACATTTTCAAGCTTGGGTACAAGTACTCGGACTCGATGGGCCTGCGCGTGCTGAACGCCGACGGCAAGGAAGTGAAGCCCATCATGGGATCGTACGGCATCGGCATCGAGCGCATTTTGAGCGCCGCCATCGAGCTCGATTACGACAAGGACGGCATCGTTCTGCCGGCGTCGATTGCGCCCTTCCAGGTGGTGATCACGCCCGCCAACAATTCCGACGCCGCGCAGATGGAAGCCGCGCGGGGCATCTATCGGGGTTGTCTGGCGCTGGGTCTGGACGCGCTGTTCGACGACCGCGACGAGCGTCCCGGCGTCAAGTTCAAGGATGCCGACCTGATCGGCGTGCCATTCCGCATCGTGGTGGGCAAGAAACTGGGGAACGGGCTGGTGGAATTAGTGGAGCGGAAGAGCAGGCAATCCACCGACGTGGCGGTGGCGGATGCGGCTGCGGCGGTAGCGGAGAGGTTGAAGTAGCGCGCGAAAGAAATGCTTACTTTCGAGCAGTTCATTCAGGACACTGCACAGAAAGGGGAAGTTGTCAACCTCATGTTTGAGGAACGTCTGTTCGATCTTGTAGGCGTCCTGCACAAGATCACGGATGCGCTTACGGCTGAGAACATCCCGCATGAACTGATCGGCGGCCTGGCAGTTCTGATTCACGTCGAAGAAGCGGACCCTACGCACACGACTTTGACGCGAGACGTGGATCTCATGGTGAGCCGATCGGATCTGGAACGAATCAAGGAAGCCGCCGCAAGGAACGGGTTCCGTTTCCGTCACGCTGCCGGAGTCGATATGCTCCTCTATGGCTCCGCGGAAGGCGCCAAGAACGCCGTTCATCTCATCTTCAGCGGAGAAAAGGTAAGGCCGAACCAGGCGACGCCCAATCCACCGATTCATCCCGAAAGGAAAGTCATACATGGCCGGGAAGTCTGGGTGGTTCCGGTTCCGGATTTGGTGAGGATGAAGCTGAGTTCCTACCGAGATAAAGACCGGGTTCACATCCGCAGCATGGACGCTGCTGGTTTGATTTCGCGGGAAGTCGAGAAGGGGTTGCCGGACGAACTTCGCTCCCGACTTCAACATATTCGAGAGACGGAATGAAGGGACGCGGCAGTTCGTCTACTTGTGGCTCCGGCGGGCCAGTTCGTCCAACAGCAGCTTCACCGGCCGGACTGCGGCCAGGACAACTTCGCTCCTCGGTTTGAGCATGCGGGCAAGCTCCTGTGCCTGCTTGGATAGCCAACTCTTGGGGGCGGGCCGGTGGCTTTCGAGATAAGTCAGAATCCGCAGGCCCATCGAGCCGAGCGCCGACAGATCTTGCGATAGCGGCTTAAGCTCGGCCAGCAAGGCATTGTCTTCCGCCAGCGGCTGGAAGCGTGTGTCGTTAGCGGCCCAGCGGGTGAACTGCTCGCGCAATTGCGCGATGTCAAGCTTGCCGGCCGCCTGCTCGAGGGCGCGCACGCTTTCGCTTTCCGGGCGGGCGGCATCCACGAAACGGTTCAGGGGAACCAGGCTCGAGTATTTCATGGCGCGGCTGCGGGGGCCGAGTCCCTGGCCCTCGCAGGCGTCCGCCAGAATCCGCAGCGGCTCGGCGGAGCGGCCAGCGGCGAGGCGGTCGAGCATGGGGGCGTAGTTGGCACGGTGCTGGACGCCGGTCCATTCCAGCACCCGGCTCACGGCTTCCATGCGCGCGTACATGGAGTCCACATCGGCGACTTCCTTGGGCGACCACAGCCTCTCGGCGATGGCCGCGGCGCGCGGCCAGATGCGCGAATCCACCGTCTCCGCGTTGACGTATTCGGCCCACATGCAGGCCTCGCCGCCCAGAATGCGGGAGGCCTCTTCGGGAGCGATCTTCTGCGCGGCGTCCGCCAGCGGGTCGATGCCGTAGTGGTAGCTGGCCGGACTCAGGTGGTCCAGGTAATAGCCGGCCGAAAGAATTCCGCGGTAGCCTTTGGAGGCCGCCTCGGCGAGCGATGCCTGCCCGCGCCAGGATTGCACCACCGTGTCGGTGGGGAGATCGGGGTGCAGCACCTCGTCCCACCCCACCATGATCTTCCCGTACTTCTGTAGCAGCTTTTGAAGGCGCTGGTTGAAGTACACCTGGAGGTCGCGCGTGCCTTCCAGCTTGTGCTCCGTGGCGAAGGCTTGAATGGAAGAGGACTGGCTCCACTGTCTGCCGTTCACCTCGTCGCCGCCGATGTGGAAATACGGGTCGGGGAAAAGCTGCGTCATCTCTGCCAGGAAGGCGTCGAGAAAATCGTAGGTCTCCTCGCGGGTCGGGTCCATGGCGCCATCGTAGACACCCCATGTGCGGCCGATGCTGTAAGGGCCGGGCGCGCTGGCCAGTTCCGGATACCCAACCAGCCAACTGTTGGTGTGGCCCGGCATGTCGAATTCGGGGACCACGCGGATGCCGCGGCCGCGGGCGTAGGCCACCACGCGGCGGATATCCGCCTGGGTGTAGAAACTGCCGTCGGACCCGAGTTGCTGGAGGCGCGGGAAGCGCCGGCTCTCGGCGCGAAAGCCCTGATCGTCGGAGAGGTGCCAGTGAAACACGTTGAGCTTCACGGCGGCCATGGCGTCCAGATTGCGCTCGACCACCTCGACCGGCATCCAGTGACGCGAAACGTCCAGCATCAGGCCACGCCAGGGGAAGCGGGGGCGGTCTTCGATGTGAATGGCGGGTACGTGGAAGCCCTCCGCGCCGGGCACGACCAATTGCGCGAAGGTCTCCAGGCCGAGGAGCGCGCCGGCGACGGTGGCGGCCTTGAGGCGCGCGCCATCGGGGGCAACGTCCAGTTGATATGACTCGTCCTCGCCCGGCGACGGGTCTTCGGCTCCGGGCCCAGAGGGCACCCCGGCGCATTCCACGCGCAACGTGGCCCGGCCGGCCTCCGGCGGCCTGGCGGCGAGCATGGGGATGCCGGTCTGCCGGGAGACTCGCGCGGCGAAACGGTTGAGAGCCGATTCCAGGCGGAGATCGGTATACCCCGTGGCGGCCACGCTGAAGCTGCCATCGACGGCTAGTTTGCCCGGGGCGGTTTCCACCTTGACCGGGAGGGGCATCAGAGACGGAGCGGCCGCGGCGGCGGTTGAGAGGAGCGTTAGGAGGAGTGGCCGGAGCATCCTACTTCTCCGGGAGATCGTAGCCCGCCAGACGGCGAATCCAGATGTTGCGGTAGCGCACACGATCGTGGTGCTCCTGCAACATGAGCGGTTCCTCGGGATCGTGCCGCGTGTACTTCGCCACCTGCCGGTAGACCATGGCGCCGATCGGTTCCTTGTGGTTGTGAACCAGCACGCCATTGAAGAACACGGTGAAAACGGCTGGTTTAACGAGCCTCTCGCCTTCAAACCGCGGCGCTTCCCATACGATGTCGTAAGTTTGCCACTCGCCCGGCTTGCGGCCCGGATTCACCAGCGGCGGAAACTGTCCGTAGATCGCCGCCGCTTGGCCGTCGGCGTAAGTGGGATTGTTGTAAGGGTCGAGCACTTGAATCTCGTAGCGGCTCATCAGCAGCACGCCGCTATTGCCGCGCGCCTGGCTGGCGCCACTGACGCCGGCCAGCTCGGCCCACTCGACGTGAAGCTGGCAGTCGCCGAACTTCTCGCGCGTGAACAGGTCGCCCGTGCCGGGGACCACCTCGAAGTAGCCGTTCTCCACTTTCCATTGGGCATCCACGAGCTTGGCGCTATCGGCGCCCTTGCCGTGTTGCGCCCACTGGGCGAGGTCTTTGCCGTCGAACAGCACGACGGCGTCCGACGGAGGCGCGCCCGGCTCTTTCCCGGGCGTCACCACGCGAGGATGGGGCCGGCCGGGATCGTGCACGTGCCACTTTTGGCCGGGCAGGATGGGGGTATCGGTGAAACCCAGGTCGCCTTTTTTCTGTTGCGCGCCGAGCGCGATTGCGAAGCACAACGCGGCGGCGCAGAGGGTGAGAACTGTGTTCAAGAGAGATTTGTGGCGCATGGTGAACTTCACAGGATAACGCCGGGCGCGCCCGGCGTGGAATCTCAGGCCTTGGGCGGGGTCAGACCGACGCGCACCGGCTTGACGCCGGGCGGCGCCTTGATCACCTTGCAGACCAGTTGCAGCGCTTCCGCGGGCGAGACGACGCGCGTCGGGTTGCGGTCCGCGTCCAGACCCTTGAGCACCGCCACCTGCCACGACGGCACAAAGATCTCCATGACGCGGATCTTCTCGGCGCCGCTCTCAAACAGCACCAGCAGCTCCTGGTCTTCCTTCAGCGCCTTTTGCATGGCGTTGATCTGCGCCAGGATGACGGCGCAAACGCTCTCCTTCTGCGCGGGCGCAGCCGGTTCCTTGGCGGGCGAGGCGGCCGACAACAGGGCCTGCTGGGCAAGCTGCTTGGTCAAATCGGCGAGCGCCATTCTGGTTTGATGCTAGCACAGGGGACCTCGGGGGCTGGGGAGAGGCTCGCTTCGCTCGCGGGGCCAGGGGCCGGGGGAGGCGACGGCGAAAGTTGCGGAACGAACCCAATCTGCGTCTGGGGCACTGATGGCGAAGGGGTTACGTCCGGGGCCGGAGGTGGAGTAGAGGGGGCAATTGGGTCCGGATCGGCTGGAGGAGGCGGAGGGTCGGGATTCTGGCGGAGGAAGCCGAGGGACTCGAGGGAGCGGTGGTAGGAGCGCTCGGTGCAATCGATGCGGCGCTGGAGGCGGCTGAAGGCGGTTTGGCCGCGGCTGAAGGCCTGGCCGGCCGAGCAGTCCTTTTTCAGGGTCCAGGCATCCTGCATTTCGCATTCGAGGATCTCGGCATCGATTCTTCGAAAGCGGCGGAGCAGCCATTCGTCGTGGATGAGGGTATCGACGAGGAGGCGTTCTTCGGGGGTGGCCGGAAGGAAGCGCTCGCGATATTCCCCGGTGAGGGTTTCAAGGGCGGCGGAGTCTTCGCCGCGGATGAGGTTGGATTTGGCGTCGATGCCGGATTGGAGAGCATTCATGCTGGAGACGGCCTTGCCCTCAACGGAGCGGGGGCCGGTGGAGCGCAGGGCGTTGAGACGATTCGCCGCGATTTGTTTGATGGTAGACATAAAAAAAGGACAGGCGGGAGGCCTGTCCTGATTGGAGAGTAGCATGGGGGTGGGCGGGGGGAAGGCGGGGGAGATCGGTATGCTATTGACAGGATGGGAGATAGGAATTTTGAAAAAGCTGTGAATGAAAACCGGCCAATCCGATTTTTCCCCGATCCTCAGCGTAAGCGATTGAAAAGGAACGCGATTGGCCGGTTTTCGGACACGTAACGGGTCCAATCTTGGCCAGGCTGCCGTACCGATATAGATAGCGCTTGCGGCTATAGCCGCAGCGGGGCAGTGATTGGCCGGTTATGTGAATGCCCATGCCGGCCCTTCCGGGCGGCAGTAGGACGAATGAAAAAGCGCTACGCGCGGGGCAGCGGGCCAGAAGTGGAACTGGACGTGGAGGAGGTTCAGTGGATAGAATATTTCTATGAATATTTTCGTTGACTTTTGACAGGAAAGGGTGCAAGATCAGGTTAATGAGTATATTACAGGAAGATCAAGTCCCTATCCTATCCGCTGAGGCTGCAAAACTTCTTCTTGATCCGTACCTCGATTCGGTACGGGTCTGTATTGACAATGGCTGGGAGGCGTGGAGAAAATTCGGCGATGCTGCTCCTGACCTGCGCGCTCCCTTGTCGAAGCGCTCCCGCGCTTCTTTCGTTTATGACCACATCGCCTTCGCAGTGCAATCTAAATTCGAGGGCGTGGATGCGGTCTCAATTCGCGAGAAGGGCGGTTTTCTGACACTGGAAATCGAGAACCACCATACCCGCGCGGTTCTGAGGTTCAAGAAACTCGACAAGAGAATGCGAGGTAGGAACTACCAGACAAATCAGCAGGTTCTCTTCTCGCTCCAGTTGCAGCTCCCGGGTTGGCCCGCAGATGCCACCCGTTTGGTGGCCGGGTATCAATTGGACACCCCGGAAGTTGATGTAGACCAATACCTGATCACGTGCCCTGTTGGGCGAAACGTAGAGTGGTTTTTCACAATTGACGAAGCGGGCGGCGGCAGGGTTGTCCAGATTCCTTCCGTGCCCGCTGCTCCCCAGGCCCCGCAGAAGCAAACACAGGTCGTAGCGAAGGGCGTGAAGAAGGCAGAATCAGAAGATGAGAAATGAGCACCCAGGTGAACCCGGCAATGATCATCGTTGCGAGGGAATCGCGGGGGATGGTTCAGAAGGAGCTCGCTCGGGCTCTGAGATTGACGCAAGGGCATGTCTCAAAAATTGAAGCTGGCTTCATAAGCGTGGCGGGTGATCAGCTAGCGGAGATCGCCAGGATTCTCGGATACCCAATCACGCTTTTCTACCGCACTGATGCTGTGTATGGCTATGGAAGTAGCTGTCTGTATCATCGAAAGCGGCAAGCGCTAACCGTCTCTGATCTGCGTCGTATTCTCGCGGAGTTGAATCTGCTTCGGATGGGAATCGGTAGTCTGCTTAGAAGCGTCGAGTTGCGGCCAGGCAGTGTTTTTCCTCGGATGGACATCGGCGATTACCACGACTCTCCGGAATACATTGCACAATTAGTCCGTGGTGCTTGGGCTTTACCGACTGGGCCGATCCAGAATCTGACGGGTGCCATCGAGGGGGCGGGCGGCATCGTTGTTCGGTGTTCCTTCGGGACGGACAAGCTGGATGCCATCAGTCAGTGGATTCCTGGGATGCCGCCACTGTTCTTCGTAAATGCAGAGATCCCAACGGACCGTTTTCGCTTCTCGCTGGCGCATGAACTCGGCCATGTGATCATGCACCAGATCCCGACGGTTGATCTTGAGCGGGAGGCGGACCGATTTGCGTCTGAATTTCTTATGCCTGCACGTCAGATTGGCCCTCATCTGGCTCCGCTATCGGTGCCCAAATTGGCGCAACTGAAGCCTTACTGGAAAGTGGCTATGTCGGCTATGGCGCGCCGCGCGAACGATCTGGGCAAGATTAGTCCACGGCACTATAAAACGCTGCTCGCTCAAATGGGTAGCGCGCGAATCAGGATAAATGAGCCGGTGCAGTTGCCACCCGAGGAGCCTGAGCTGCTATTTAAGATCATCGGAGCGCACAGGTCTGAGCATGGGTACAGCATTTCTGAGATCAGTCGGCTTGTGGATTTTCATGAGAGCGAGTTTCGACAACGATACTTGCAGGAGACGCAAAGGCTAAGACTGATCGGTTGAACGTCTGCTCAAAGCCCGGAGGGGCGCCGTCCGCCACACGTTCGCGTCAACGTACATCAGGCGGGGAGGGGCGATTTGCGCGTGATGAAAATCTTGGGCCATTCCAGCCTCGAGATGACCAAGAAGCGCATCGGCCTCCAGACTGAGGGCCTGCGGGCGCTGCACAACGGGCTGAGCTTGCCTACGCGATAGGCCAGCCGGGAATGGCGGCTTCGATTTCCTGCATGGCCACAAGCGTCCGACGGACACAGACAATCACCCGCCGGTAATGGTTGAGTTCCTCGTTGGTGAGGGTGCGGCCCCTACGGTCTTTGAGCCATTTCTCGCAGACCTGATAGCTTCCCATCTGGAACTCCCATTCATCATTAGCCACCCCGTTGAAGAATTGCTGCCCGTTAATATAAACGCGGCCAGACTCTAAAGGTTTGCCGCTCGATGGGTCCACATCAGTGAATCGGGGATGCCCGGGCGCGACTAGGTCATCACCGGGTGCGGGATACGTGACTTCAGCAGTGGACACATCTGAACGGCAGGTATGAACGTCCACGAGCTGCGTGCCCAACGAGGCAAGCCGCTTAAAAAGACCGAAGTCGCGGGTGAATGGAATCCGAGGGAAGTCGCGCTGCAACAGATCGAAATACCGGTCGCGAAATGTCTGGCTGTAGAGCAGAGCATAAAGGTAGGCAAACACATCTTCGGGGGTGAAGCTCGCGCTGGTAGTTCGTATGACTTCCATTGGCACACCGTACGCTGCCTCCAGTCGATGAATCATGTGTGGATTAAGATTTGACACTTGGCCATGTGAGTTCCGTGGCCGCGGATCCAAGTTAAGGGACCCGCCCGAATTGACATACAGTGGCAGAGTGTAGCCGCGCTCCCTTGATTTGTTCGAAACGTAACAATCGTCAGTGATGTGGCGGGTGGCGATTGCGTGTTGGTAAACGTCGCTGACAAGCTGTCGGCAGACGTGTAGTGCCAGATTGTTCTTTCCGAGCAAATGAAACATGACATCCGGCCTGGGTCTTCCCATGAAACCCACAGACTGGCCGGTGTAGTACGTGGACCTGACATCGAACGGGCGGTATTGAATTGAAACCACCTTGTCTTGTGTGGGGCCACTCGTGCGGAGGTCACGCTGGGCGTTCGTGACCTTCCACTCTTGCGCGTCTTTACCGAGCTTGTACTTCATTCGGGCGTCTTCTGGGTCGAGCGCAACGAAGTCCTGAACGAGATCCCACATCTCATCAGGCGTGAACCGGATGGTCAGTCCGTCCCGTGCCGTAACGATGCCGACATTTTTGATGTCGAACAGATCGGTTAGTTTTACGCCAACTGAGTACTCGGATTCACGCCGCCTATCGATGGGAACAAAGTAGTAGTAAGGGCTCTTGGGTTCGACCTCTTGCCACTCTGTGTTTGAAACATCGTGGGCAAGAAGTTGTTTGTACTTGTAGTGCCGGTTCCCCTTGATGGAAGCGTGGTAGACGCGAGGCGGACCGCTCTTGCCCGGTTGTTTGACAAATAATCCAATGGCAACGCCCTGCTGGATGTCGAACACGTTGACGTCGGGCGAGCCGTCGTCACAAGTTTCCTTCTTGTTGGCATTGCCGTGGAGATCGAAGAGGTAGATCTCGGTGAACGAATTCAAAAGAGACTGGCGCATCCCACGGAACGTAGGATTATCCAAGTAGCCGTGGGCGGTGATAAAGGCGAGAACGCCACCGCCAGCGCGCTCAATTTTCCATTGGCCCCAGCGTACAAACTTCACGTAATCATCCTGAAGCCACTTCGGATTGCGCTCACCCAGGGGTTTGCCGTCCACCGTGTAGTATTCGCGGAGAAGCTGCCCGATGAAGGTCGCCACACGCTTTCCGTCCTCAAGCTTCCAACTGCGGTTCGCACTATGGCCACTGTAGGGTGGGTTGCCTATAACTACAAGAATTGGCATGTCCCGTTTCACGTGGTCAGCAGCTTGAGCTTCTTCGGTGACAATCTTGAACGGCCCGAGAAGGGTCGGGGCCTCATGCTCGATCTGTTCGAGTGTATTCGTCAGGAACACGGAGAGCCGGCTTGCGCCGGCGAAGTCATAGCGGAGTTTCTTTCGGAGCGCATCCGGCAAATCTTGTCCAGCGAGTTGTAGCGCAAGCTTGAAGTGGGCCACAGCGTAGGGAGCCATCAGCAGTTCAAATCCGTAGAGGCGGTTGAGTAGCTGACTTTCGATGTAGGAGGCCCAGAGGCCTGTGTTGCCGGACTGAATGAAGCGGTCGCGGATTTGGTCGATGATGTAGTAGAGAAATGTGCCAGTGCCGCAAGCCGGGTCCAGCACAAGAACCTTCGGAAGTGTCTCAGTTCGAGTGTTCTGATCACGAGTTGTGATTGTGAAGGTGGTCGGAACGGTATCGGCGAGCCCATCTCCAATTAAGAATTTCGTTTTCAGTAGGTGGTCAACGGACTTGACGATGTACAAAACAACAGGTTCAGGCGTGTAGTACACGCCGCGAGATTCGCGGAGCTTTGGGTCATAGCTGGCGAGAAATGTCTCGTAGAAGTGGACGACCGGATCTTCCTGCTTGGTTCGCTTCCCGAAATTGATAAGCACCATGCCTATGTCGGCGTTGCCCAATAGCTGCACCAGGTCGTCCACGAATGGCGCGTATGGCTCATCATTGAGTTCGGTACCTGTGACGATCTCGAATATGCGCCGCAAGAATGGGTTCGTTTTGGGGACCTCGCCTGCTGCCCCGATGCGCTGGAACGGCTTGCTTGGCGGGTGATTCCAGCGTGCCGCGAACAGTCCGTAGGCTATGGTCTGCGCGTACATGTCAGCGAACTGGCCGGTATTTTTGGGAAGATCCATATCGGGGATGAGCGTTGAGGAAAACGCCTTGCGCAAATCCTTGAGGCTGTCCGATGCCTTTTCTCGCTCAAACGCCTGAACAATAATGTCGCGGATGATGTGGGTCAGCCTGGCCATGCGCTCGGCCAACTCCTTTGGGCTGGAAACCCCCTCAGCCTTGTGTTCCAAGAAGGTGAGGAGAAGTTCGGAGACCTCCTTGACGCTCTCAGCTGAAGCTGAGAGCTTCCCTCCGCGAGAGACCGTGGCAAGCAGTGCGGCTTTCCGGCGTTCCCCATCGACGAACCACCGGAAGTCCAGGTAGTCCGTCAGGATCAGATTGTGGAGAGAGGTCCGGTACCGCCTGAGCTGTTCGGAGCGCTCCGCATCGTCGAGCGACTTCCCTACGTCTTTGGTCTCAACGTAGCCGATAGTCAGCGGACCGGCCTTCGTAACAACAAAATCGGGGGCGCCGCAAGCAACGCGCCCGGGCTCGTTGGTGGCGGTGACGCCAGGTTGCAGCGTCTCCAGAAGTGTCTTGAGGGCTGGTCTATGGGTATGCTCTGTCGTGTGGCCTGTCCGAATCTCGTGTTCCAAGCTCCTGAGGTACGTCCGGGCTGGTTCCGGCATCTCAAGCGGAGTGTAGCACATTGCGTGGCTAAGCGTCGCCAGATCAGAGACATGCGGGCGGGCTAGCACATGGGGACCTCAGGCTTCTGGGAGGCGCCGGTGGGGAGTTGGACGCGGTGGAAGGTGTCGCTGCCGTTGTCGAAGGAGAACTTGACGAGCAGTAAGGACTACGGAACTCCCGGCGGCGCTGCGTGGTGATATTCTGTTAAAGGCAACCATATTCTTTTCGAAGGAGCGATCCCGTGAGAGTCGGCGTATTCACCGCGCTGCTGGCGCAGTTGTCCCTCGACAACGTTCTCAAGAAACTGACAAACCTCCATATCGATACCGTGGAACTCGGCACTGGAAATTCGTTGGCCGCCGATCCGCACTGCAAGCTCTCGATGCTCGACAACCGGGCCGAGCTCGACGAATTCAAACAGAAGCTGAACGATCAGGGCTTCACCATCAGCGCGCTGAGCTGCCACGGGAATCCGCTGCATCCCGATAAAGCGCGCGCGAAACACGACCAGGAAGTTAGCCGCAAGACCATCCGGCTGGCGGAGAAGCTGGGCGTGCCGGTGGTAGTGGACTTCAGCGGCTGCCCCGGCGATTCCGCCAAGTCGAAATGGCCCAACTGGGTAACCTGCCCCTGGCCGCGCGATTACCTCGAGATCCTCAAGTGGCAATGGGACAAGGTGGTGGCGCCGTACTGGATCAGGCAGGCGCAGTTCGCCGCCAATCACGGCGTGAAAATCGCCATCGAGATGCATCCCGGGTTCGTGGTCTACAGCCCCGAAACCATGCTGAAGCTGCGTTCGATCGCCGGACCGACGATCGGCTGCAACTACGACCCGAGCCACATGTTCTGGCAAGGGATCGACCCGATCGCCGCGATCCGCGTGCTGGGCGACTCGATTTTCCACGTCCACGCCAAGGACGCCCAGATCTACGAGCGCAACCTGCCACTCACGGGCGTGCTCGACACCAAGAGCTACACCGACGAGCGGCACCGCGCGTGGATCTTCCGCACGTGCGGCTACGGGCACGGCGCCGGGTGGTGGAAGGAATTCGCCTCGACGCTGCGCATGTTCGGCTACGATTACGTGCTCTCGATCGAGCACGAGGACAGCATTCTCTCGCCGGAAGAAGGCCTCACCAAGGCGGCGGCGTTCCTGAACGGAATCGTCATGAAAGAGCAGCCTGCGGCAGCCTGGTGGGTGTAAGGTCCGGCGTGCAATCCGTCGACAAGAATTCACCGCCGAGACGCTGAGACGCTGAGTAAGACAGGGGCAAGAAACGCGCATCTTGGTCATGGGCACGGCGCGTCTTCCCCGGGTTGGCGCGCAGAGGAGGCAGAGAGCGCGGAGGAACTTCTTCGTTCGGCCCGATGCCGCCCTGCCCCAGGGCTTATAATGGAGTCTTCTAATCCGCAAGAAACCCACATTTTCAAGGAGCATTCATGGGCGTGAAACGTATCGGTATACTCACGGGCGGCGGCGACGTGCCGGGGCTGAATTCCGTGATCAAAACGGTGGTCTACCGTGGCAGCGAGATCGGCTGCGAGGTGATCGGCATCCGCCGCGGCTGGGAGGGCCTCACGCATGTCAACTTACAGGACCCGGCCAGCCGCACCCGATACATCCTGCCGCTGAACCGCGAGAACACCCGTACCATCGACCGCACGGGCGGCACCTGGCTGCACAGCTCGCGCACCAGTCCCTCCAAGATGAAGAAGCTCCCGCCGGTTCTGGAGGGCCAGGAGTTCCCGGCGGCCGAATCCACCAAGAAGGGCGTCACCACCAAGACGTTCGACGTGACCAGGGCGGTCAAGAAGAACATCGAGACGCTGAACCTGGATTACGTAATCGCCATCGGCGGCGACGATACGCTGAGCTACGCGGCGGAGTTGGACCGCCAGGGCGTGAACGTCATCGCGGTGCCGAAGACCATGGACAACGACGTGCGCAATACGGAGTACTGCATCGGCTTCTCGACCGCCGTCACGCGCGCCATGGACGCCATCGACCGGCAGCGGACCACGCTCGGCTCGCACGAGCGCATCGGCGTTTTCCGCGTGTTCGGACGCGACGCCGGCTATACCGCGCTCTACACCGCCTACGTCACCTCCGTGCGTTGCTGCATTCCGGAGCATAAGGTCAACCTGAAGCACCTCATCGAGCTGCTGGTGGCCGACAAGAAGAACAACCCCAGCAATTATTCGCTGGTGATCCTCTCCGAGGGCGCCGAGTGGGAGGGCTACACGGTGCAGGAGTACGGCGAACCGGACGCGTTCGGGCATCGCAAGAAGATGAGCGTGGCCGAAGACCTCAGCAGCGAAATCAAAGCGGCCACGGGCGAAGAGACGCTGGTCAGCGACCTGACCTACGAGCTGCGCTCGGGCAGCCCGGACTTCATCGACCGCCTGGTGGCCTCCACCTTCGCGAGCATGGCCGTGGACGCCATCCAAGAGGGCAAGCATGGCCTCATGACCGCCATCAGCAACGGGTGCTACTCCATGGCGCCGATTCCCGATCCGAAGCTGGGCCCGCGCCGGGTGGACGTGGCCACCATGTACAATACCGAGCGTTACCGGCCGACGTACGATCACAAGCTCGGTCTCCCGATCTTCCTGATCCGGACATAGACTTGAACTGGAAGCGGCTGTTTTCCGGACTTCGAGACGGGCCGGGAGGCCCGCGCCGCCACGCGCGGCTCACTCCCGAACTGCGCGCGCGGATTCAGTCTTCGTTCGACGAAGCCGCGGGCGACGAAGAGCACTTCCCTTCCACCATCGATCCCCGCATCTACCACGTGAAGCTCATCCGGAATCATCTCGGCGATCTGGGCGGCAAGCGCGTGCTCGACGCCGGCTGCGGCAAGGGCCGATTCGCGCGCGTGTTGAAGGAGCAGGAGCCCGCCTGCGAGATCTGGGGTCTGGACATTTCCGAGGAGATGCTGCGATTCGTGCCCGAGGGCATCCACACGCGCGCCGGCTCGATGACGGAACTGCCGTTTGAGGACGGATTCTTCGATGCGGCATACGCCACTGAGTCGCTGGAGCACGCCGTGGAAATCGAAAAGGCGGTGAGCGAGATTTGCCGCGTGGTGAAGCCGGGCGGGCGCATCGCCATCATCGACAAGAACGCGGAGCAATGGGGAAAGTTGAAGACGCCGGAATGGGAGCAATGGTTCACGCGCAAGGGCCTCGAGCGGCTGCTGCGGCGGCATTGCCGCCAGGTGTCGAGCCGGTACATCTCGTATTGGGAAGACGTCGAACCCGACGGGCTGTTTTTGGCGTGGCTGGCGGTGAAGTAGGGGGCGGTGGCTCGACGAACGTGGTTTAGAGCCGCGAGGGACGGACTGGACACATGGCAGACAGGACGGACGCATTCGGGCGCGCCTACGCCGGCAGCCAGCTTCAGATTCAGACGTACGTCAACCGGCGACGCGCCCAGCTTGACGACGCGATCCGCCAGGCGTTTCCGGAACTGGCACACGCAGCGATTCAGTGGGTGTCGCCCCTTGAGGAGGAGCGTTTCACCGAGTACCGCGACGAGGCGTTCTTGAACGCCCTGAGCCTGACGGAGTTGCCCGGTCTGCTGGCGCAGTTCTGGCCGCAGGGTGGCCCGCAGTGGGACGCTCTTGCCCGAGTTCACTGGCCGGAGGAACGATCAAGGCCGCCGGGAGTGCTGCTGGCCGAGGCCAAGAGCTATCCCAGCGAGATGTATTCCACTGGCAGCCGGGCAACCGGGGCGGATTCCCGCGCGCGGATCAGCGAGTCGTTGAGTGCGGCGCGGCGGTGGTTTGGGACAGACAGTGGAGCCGCAGACTGGGACGGTCTGTTGTATCAGTTTGCAAATCGACTCGCGCACCTCTACTGGTTTCGGCAGTGCGCAGGTGTGGAGGCTTGGTTCGCACACGTTTGTTTCACCGGCGATCCACACTCGCCGACGCCCGCCAGTGTGTGGCGCGCCGCAGTCTCGGAGGCTCACAAGTCGCTCGGGTTGAGCGACTCGATCCCGTTTTGCGCAGACATTCTCGTCGAGGCCGCTGGAAGGGATCTCTTTCAGACCGCTCCGTCCGCGGGCAAGAATTCCCGAGTTGTCCGCGCCAGCGCGGAACCGGAGCGGAACAAGGAATGGCGATTTCTCCGGGATGAACGGCTCAATCGGCACCAGTTCCTGGGATTCGCCAACGCACGCGGCAGTTCGAGCCTCCGGTACTTCGATGCTGCAACGGGAGTTCGCCTGGGCGATCCGCGATACGGACGCAGGCGCAATTATCAAGAAGCGTTCGCTCGGGAGGTGAGCAACACCCGGCGGGTAGACGGCCCTTCGGGGGTGGACCTCGCTCAGATTCCATACGCTAGTCTCGAGTCGATGCGCGCGCAGGCCGGACTGGGCGCACTTTCGCAGGCTCCCGAAGCCGGGCAGCCGAAGCCGAGCCTGCTGGCCGGCGTGGATGCGATCGTCGACCGGCATCTTCGAATCGAAGATATCGGCCAGCCGCCCCATTACCGGCACTTGAAAGCCTACCGCCGCGTAACCAGCAACTGGCAGTTCGACGGCGCAAGCATGCTGCGGGAGGCGTATGCGCGCATCGTGTCGAACTGGCCCGGTACCCGTTGCCGAGGGCACGAAAACTGGCGCTGGGAGAAGAAGACTTACATTGCGGACTACAACGACAGCCCGGAGAAGCGTTTCGAAAAAACGGTTGCCATTCAGTGCCCCGACTGGGTCAACATGGTGCCCGTTGCCTCGGGCGTGCTGCCCGACGTGGAAGAAGGCGGAAGGCGAATCGATCTGGCGCATCGCTGCGGCCCGGCTTGGTTTGAGTTCGTCGAGTTGAAGCTGGGCGAGCACTGCAATACGCCGCTGCACGCGGCCATCGAGATCCTCGGCTACGGGCTGGTATATCTCTTCTCACGCCGCAACCGGAATGCGTTGGGCTACGACGAACCCAATGCCCTGCTCTCGGCGCAGCGTATCGACCTGAAGGCGCTTACGCCGTATGAGGCCTACTGCCCGGGCTCGCTGGCGGTCTTCGAACGGGAGATCCGACGAGGTTTGGAGGCGCTCGTGGTGAAGGGGGAAGGCGTCGAGATGACTTTCCAGTTCGAGCAGTTTCCATGTGGGCTGGAAATCAGGGAGGCGTCGGCAAGCGCAGCGATGGATGGGCGGGTTGCCGTGTACGCCGAGTCGGATCTGACGGGTTAAGGGCGCGCGCAACTGACGCCGTGCAGGGAGGGAACGTGCCAGCGGCGCGCGACCAAGTTGCCTGGTTCGGCTCTCACCGATGGCCCGCGATGCGCGAGAGTGCGCGCGGACTCGCCGACGATGGAGGTCCGGCGAGCTGCTCCGGGCTGCCAGCCCGGATTGCTCCCCGCAACTCGGCTTGGCTTCTGCTTTCGCCATGCGGCACAATAGGACAGGGAGCGCCCGTGGATGGCGAACTTGAACATCGAAGTGCCGGAGGACCTCGTGAGGAGCCTTGAGGGGATCGCAGCAGCACAGCGCAAGAGTATCCAACAACTGGCCCTGGAACGGTTGAGTTCGCTCGTCGAAGTCCTCCCCGAGGCTCGCGCCGGATCCCCGGCAGCGGTCCTGCGGGCGATGCAGGAGCCGCCCCACCCGAGTTCCGCGGATGTTGACGAGCTCGATGCCGCCATATTGGCTGGCCGGCTTCCCATCCGGACGCGCGACCTTTTTCGGACGGATCCACCGTGACCTATCTTCTCGATACGAATGCCATCAGCGCTCTGATGCGGGCGGATGCGCGGATGGCCTCCTGGCTTTCATCGATGGGAGTCGATGATCGCGTGGCGATCTGTACCATCGCCCGCGGCGAGATCCTGTTCGGCTTGGAGAGGCTGGCTCCGGGACGACGCCGAACCGAACTCGAAGGGAAAGCGGGGAAGCTGTTCGCCGTATTACCGTGTGAGCCGATCCCGCCAGCCGCCGGTGATCGATACGCGAATGTGAAGATTTCTCAACAGCGCCGCGGTCTCCCGCTGGATGAGAACGACCTCTGGATTGCTGCAACCGCCCTCGCCACGGATGCAGCGCTGGTTAGCCGCGACAGCGACTTCCAAGCAATCGAAGGGCTTGCAGTGGTTGAACCCTAGCCGTGTTACTCCCCGTGAGTCGGCTTGGTCAGCCGATGCCGTAGGCACCGACGGGCGGCCGGGGTTTCGGTGCCTACCATTAGGAGGACTCGAATGCCCATGAAGCACCCGCCCCATCCGGGCGACCTGATCAGAACCGAGATCGTCGAAGCCCTCGGTCTTAACGTATCGAAGGCGGCGGAAATTCTGAAGGTGCGCCGCGTCACGCTCTCCGACCTTCTCCACGCCAAGGCCGCATTGACGCCGGAAATGGCGCTGCGCATCGAAAAGGCGTTCGGTCCCGACATGAAGCACCTTCTCCGCATGCAGCTCGCCTACGACGTGGCGAAAACGCGGCAGCACGCACGGGAAATCGCAGTCAGGCGGTATGTCCCGGTTTAGAGGCCGAAAACCGCTGGCTGACGCGCGCGGCTCAGGAACACGTGGCACAATTCCAATGTGGGGCGGCCAATCATGGCCGCAAGCCGGCCTTCCGGCCGGCTGGACCCGCTGGAAAGCGGGTCCGCAGCCTGAATAGGCTGCCCCACTTTCTGGGGGCTTGGTCATATGCGGCATAATGGGTCGGGAAGGCGGGATATCAAGACAGTGAAAAGAGTCCTCGTAAACGGAGCCGGTGGGTTCATCGGCGGGCACCTGGTGAAACGGCTGAAAGCCGAGGGGTGCTGGGTCCGCGTGGTGGATCTCAAGCGGCACGATTTTGCCGCGCCTCCGGCGGATGAGTTCATTCTGGGCGATCTGAGGGATCCGGAGGTGGTGCGGAACGCGGTGAGCGGCATCGATGAGGTGTATCAGCTCGCCGCCGACATGGGCGGCGCCGGTTATATCTTCACCGGCGAGCATGACGCGGCGGTGATGCACAATTCCGCCACCATCAACTTGAACACCGTCGAATTCGGCACTCGCGCCGGAGTGAAGAAGTTCTTCTACTCGTCGTCGGCCTGCATGTATCCGGAGTACAACCAGCTTGACCCGGACAATCCGAAGTGTTCGGAAGACTCGGCTTATCCGGCGGCGCCGGACAGCGAATATGGGTGGGAGAAACTGTTCAGCGAGCGTCTCTACCTGGCCTATATGCGGAACCGCGGCATCGCGGTGCGCATCGCGCGGTTCCACAACATCTTCGGCCCCGAGGGCACCTGGCGGGGCGGACGCGAGAAAGCCCCGGCGGCGATGTGCCGCAAAGTGGCCGAAACTCCGGACGGGGGAGAAATCGAAATCTGGGGCGATGGGAAGCAGACCAGGTCCTTTCTCTATATCGACGAATGCATCGAAGCGGTGCGGCGTCTGGTGGATTCCGATTTCACCGGCCCGGTGAACATCGGCTCGGAAGAGATGGTCACGATCGACCGGCTGGCCCAGTTAGCGATGGAAATTGCGGGCAAGAAGCTGGCCATCCGCCACATTCCCGGACCTCTGGGCGTTCGCGGGCGGAACTCCGATAACCGCCTGATCCGCGAGAAGCTGGGATGGGCGCCGAGCCGGCCGCTGCGCGAAGGCCTGGAAAAGACCTACGCGTGGATCGCCCGGCAGGTGGCGTCGAGTTGATCCCGCTACAATAGAAGTCTGTATGCCATTCCAGGAAGTGGTGGAAGCCGAAGGTCACCTGATCGACTCCCACATCATGGAGAACATCTTCGATAAGGTCGTGGAGTACAGCGGCCGGTTCGAGGTGCAACAGTTCCGCATTGGCCGCACCAACAGCGAGCCTTCCTATCTCCGGCTGAAAGTCGAGGCGCCCGACGAGCAGTCCATGGAGCGCCTGCTGCAGGAGCTGTTGGGGCTGGGTTGCTCCCCCGCCGACACCGGCGACGCCGCGCTGCGGGAAGTGGAGCGCGACCGGTGCGCGCCGGAAGATTTCTATTCCACCACGAATCACAGGACGTTCGTGCGCCACGGCCAGAAGTGGATCGAAGCCGAGAACCAGCGCATGGATGCCATGGTGGTGGTCCACGACGGCCGGGCGGTGTGCCGGCGTCTGCGCGATGTGCGCCGGGGCGACCGGATCGTGGTGGGGCTGCGCGGCATCCGCGTGATTCCCGAATCCAAGGAGCGCGACCGGCTGGCGTTCGCCTTCATGGCCAATGGCATCTCGTCGGAGCGCCAGGTGGAGACCGCTGTGCGCCAGACCGCCGCGCTGGTGCGCCAGGCCCTCGAGCAGAAGCAGAAAGTCATCGTAGTGGCGGGACCGGTGGTGGTCCACACCGGCGGGGTGGCGGGCCTCTCCGCGCTCATCCGCAAAGGCTCGGTGCAGGCCGTGCTGAGCGGCAACGCGCTGGGCGTGCATGATATCGAGGCGGCGCTGTTCGGCACTTCGCTGGGGGTGCGGCTGGCCGACGGCCGCCAGGAGGAGCACGGCCACCGCAATCACATGCGCGCCATCAACGCCATCTATCGCGCGGGCTCGGTCCGTCAGGCGGTCGAGAGCGGCCGGCTGCGCTCGGGCATTCTCTACGAGTGCGTCGAGGCCGGGGTTCCATTCGTGCTGGCCGGCAGCCTCCGCGACGATGGCCCACTGCCCGAGACCATCACCGACATGAACGCGGCCCAGGACGCCTATGCGGCCGAACTGAGAGGGGCGGGACTGGTGCTGTGCCTGGGCACCATGCTGCACTCCATCGCCACCGGAAACATGCTGCCAAGCTGGGTCAGAATTGTGTGCGTGGATATCAACCCGGCGGTGGCCACCAAGGTCAGCGACCGGGGCACGGGACAGGCCGTGGGGGTGGTGGCGGATGTCGGCCTTTTCCTGGATCTGCTGGCCAAAGCCTTATGAAACGCGCCTACACCGATGAACATGCGCGCGCCGGCGTCCACACGGCGCTGCCCGAGATTGAGACCTGGCCCAACCAATACGCCGGTTACGAGATCGAGATCGTCATGCCGGAATTCACTTCCGTCTGCCCCAAGACCGGTCTTCCGGATTTCGGGAGCATCGCGCTGCGGTATGTCCCCGGCAAACGCTGCCTGGAGCTGAAGTCGTACAAAATGTACCTGCTGGCCTACCGAAATCTGGGCATTTTTCAGGAGAACGTGGTGAACCGCGTGCTCCGCGACGTGGTGAAAGCCGCCAACCCGGTCACCGCCACCGTGGTGGGCGACTTTACGCCGCGCGGCGGCGTGAGCAGCGCGATCACGGCAACCTGGAGTAGGAAACGTGGAAAGCGCTGAGCTGATCGCCATTCTGCGGGAGGTTCGCGAGCGCGTGCGCGCGCAGCGCCCGGAGACTTCCGCGGGAGCCGGGGGCATCCTCCTGCCCGACCTCATGGCGCTGGTGCACGCGCGCGACTCGGCGCTCGGCAAAGTGGCCGCTATCGGCACGGTAAACCCGCGTCCCGGCGGCCTGGCCAACTCCCTGGTGCAGGCCTGGAAGCGGCTGGTGGCTCGCGTGCTCGACTGGCACGTCCGCGAGCAGGTGGAATTCAACCGCCAGGTGGTCGCCTGCGTCGATGCGGCCATCGAAGCGCTCCATGAGGACAACCGCGCTTTGGTCGAGTTGGGCAACCGGCTGGAAGCGGCGGTGGGAGCGGCGCAAGAGAATCTCCGGGCCGCTCAGGAAAGCCTCGGCCGGGATATTCAGGCGGCCCAGGAAAGGCTCGGGCGGGACATCAAGGCGGCCCAGGAGGGCCTCGGCCAAAAGATCAAGATGGTGGAGGAAAGCCTGGGCCCGGAGCTGGCGGACATCCGCAAGCATTGGGCCGAGTGGCGCGCCGGATGGGAGTACAAGCTGGCCCAGAACGAGATCCAGTTCCTGCGCAGCGTGGCCGATCTGCAAGGCGCTTTTCAGCACCGCACCACCCTGATGGACACGAGCTACCGCGAGACGGTTCGCGCGCAGCACGCCGATTTCACCGCCGCGCTGGAGCGCAGCGTGGCGGAGATTCAGAAGCGGCTGTGGCTGGAGTTCGAGCGCACCATTCATTCCGAACTCCGCATCATCCGGCAGCGCGCCCAGGTACTGGCGGCAGGTGGAGCGACCTCCGGACCGCCGGTGCTGTCCGGGCAGGGGGTCAGTCCAGACTCCGTCCCATGGGCCCTCGACCTGGCCCGTTTCGCGGAGTGCTTCCGCGGCTCCGAGGAGTATGTGAAGGCAGGGCAGCGCCTTTACCTTCAGGATTTTCAGGGATGCCAGAACGTCCTGGACATCGGCTGCGGGCGTGGCGAGTTTCTGGAAATCATGCGTGAGGCGAACATTCCCGCGGTGGGCATCGATCTCAGCCGGGAGTCGGTCGCAACCTGCCGCCTGAAAGGACTCGAGGCGGAGACGGCGGACTTGTTCACGTACCTGGCGGGCCTTGCGGAGGAGTCGCTGGACGGCATCTTCTGCGCCCAGGTAGTGGAGCATCTTCCGCCCGAGCGGCTGCCAGAAATGATCCGGCTCTGCGCCAGCCGCCTGACGCGCAACGGAGTCCTGGTCATCGAAACACCGAACCCCGAGTGCCTGGCCATTTTCGCCACGCACTTCTACCTCGACCCCACGCACGCGCGCCCCGTTCCGCAGCCGCTGCTGGCCTTCTATCTGGAGGAGTTCGGTGTGGGCGTCGTGGAGGTCCGCAAGCTCGCCCCCGCCGTGGAATCGATGCCTTCGCTCGACTCGCTGCCGGAGGCGTTCCGCGAGGCATTCTTCGGCGGCCTGGACTACGCCATTGTCGGAAAGAAGCTGTGAGGGGCCACTTTCCACACCCTGGCCCGTTGACAACCTCCAATAACTCGGCGTATATTTGCTAACATACTGATCTGTCAGTGGTTTGCTGGTAATTGGCCCATGGTCTCGTCCACGATGGTGCTCGGTGATAACAAAGCGCGCGTGCTTTTCCGTGCCCGCTGCCTGCCGCGGCTGGTCCAATGCCTGCAATCATTGGTGACTCAGTGATCGGCGGAGGCGTAATGGCCGCAGACGAGGAAAACGAGCAGGTGGACCAGGGGGGCCCCGAAAGCTACGAGAATCTTCTCGACGATTACAGCCACTTCGCTCCGCCCGCAGCCGACGAGGTTCTGCAAGGCACGGTCCTGAGCATCACCGCCAAGGATGTCATCATCGATTTCGGGTACAAGTCGGAAGGCCTCGTCCCCATCGAGCAGTTCCAGACTCCCGGCGGCGAGATTACGGTGCATTCCGGCGATGCCGTCGATGTGATGATCGAGCATGGCGAGCAGCCGGAAGGGTACGTGCTGCTGTCTCACACGCGCGCCGCACGACTGCGCATCTGGGACAACCTGGAGAAGGCCTACCAGGAGCAGCTCATCATCTCCGGCCGCGTGCTGGGCCGGGTGAAGGGCGGGCTGGCCGTGGACGTCGGCATCAAGGCCTTCATGCCCGGATCGCAGGCCGATCCGCGCCCCGTTCATAATCTGGATTCGCTCACCGGACAGGACATCCCGGTCAAGATCATCAAGCTCAACCGCCGCCGCGGCAACGTCGTGGTGTCGCGCAAAATGGCGGTGGAGGAAGAGATCAACGTCCGCAAGAACGCCACGCTCGACCACATTGCGGAAGGCGCCATAGTCACCGGCGTGGTCAAGAACCTCACCGAGTATGGGGCCTTCATCGACCTGGGCGGCATCGACGGCCTGCTGCACGTCACCGACATGTCCTACGGCCGCATCACGCACCCTTCCGAGTTGCTGCACGTGGACGAGGAAATCACGGTTAAGGTCCTCAAGTTCGATCGCGCCAAAGAGCGCGTGTCGCTGGGCATCAAACAGCTCGAGCCGGACCCCTGGGACGCGGTCTCGGCGCACTACCCGGTCCACAGCCGGGTGATCGGCCGGGTGGTCAACGTCACCGATTACGGCGCTTTCGTCGAGCTGGAGCCGGGCATCGAGGGTCTCATCCACATCAGCGAGATGACGTGGTCGCGCCGCATGAAGCATCCGTCGAAAGTGGTCAAGCCCGGCGATCAGGTGGAGGCCGTGGTGCTCGAAGTGCACTCCAGGGACCGGCGCATTTCGCTCGGCCTGAAGCAGCTCGAACCCAACCCCTGGACCACCATCGACACGCGGTATAGCGTCGGCTCGGTGGTGGAGGGCCGCGTACGCAACATGACCGATTTTGGAGCCTTCATCGAAATCGAAGAAGGCATCGACGGCCTGGTGCATGTCTCGGATCTGTCCTGGACCAAGCGCGTCAAGCACCCCTCCGAGGTCCTGAAGAAGGGCCAGGTGGTCCAGGCCGTGATTCTGAATATCGATTCATCGGCGCACCGGCTTTCGCTCGGCATCAAGCAGCTCCAGCCGGACGCCTGGGAAAGTTATTTCCAGAATCACCAGGTGGGCGATACGGTGCATGGCCGCGTCTGCCGGCTGGCCAGTTTCGGCGGTTTCGTCGAATTGGCCGACGGGGTGGAAGGCTTGTGCCATTTCTCCGAGGTGCCGGGCTATTCGGGCCGGCGCGGATCGGAGGAATCGCCGCTGGCGATGGGCCAGGAGTTCGATTTCAAGATTATCAAGATGAGCGAAGCGGAGAAGAAAATCGGGCTGAGTCTCCGCGCCGTGACGGAAGACGAGGAAAAAAACCGCCTGGAAGACTACCAGCGCCAGGCCGCCGCCGCCACCACCACCATTGAAGAGGTGATGAGCCTGAAAGACCGCAACCTCGAATAGCTTGCAAATTTCCTTTATTCAAGCGATACTGCGGTTTCGTAACGGATTGACACCAAGGAGAGTACGATGACGAAGGCCGATCTGATTGAAGAAGTCTCCCGGGTGGTGGAAATGACCCGGAAGGAATCCGAGGTCATTGTGGAGGCCATTTTCGACAGTATCGTTCGTTCCCTGCGCTCCGGCGATAAGATCGAGATTCGCGGATTCGGCAGTTTCCGCACTCGCCAGAGACAACCCCGGATCGGCCGCAACCCGAAAACCGGCGCGCGGGTCGAAGTGCCCGCGAAAAAGATTCCGTATTTCAAGCCCAGCAAGGAACTGAAGGACGTGGTGAATATTTCGGCTGCGCCAGGCGCGGCGGGCCCAGCGGGCACCCCCGCGCCTTCCCCCGCGCCCGAGCAGGTTCCGAGCCCCCAATAGGCCTGGTCCCGGAATAGCATGGACTATCTGTGGACCCCCTGGCGGTATCAATACATCACCACCACAGGGGATGGGGGCGAATGCATTTTTTGCGCCGCTGCCCAGGCGCCCGACGACCAGGAGCGCCTGGTGGTGCACCGCGCCGCGCGCAGTTTCGTCATTCTCAACCGGTTTCCTTACACCAGCGGCCATCTGCTGATCGTGCCGTACGAGCACGCCGCCGCGCTGGAGGAACTTCCCGACGAAACCCTGGTGGAATTAATCCGCCTGGCGCGCGATAGCGTGAAACATCTGCGGACGGTCTACCGTCCGGAAGGCTTGAATCTGGGAATGAACCTCGGCCGCAGCGCCGGCGCCGGCATCGCGGAGCATGTGCATCTGCACGTGCTGCCCCGCTGGAGGGGCGACACCAGCTTCATCACCACGGTGGGGGAGACGCGCGTGGTGCCCGAGGAGCTCGAAGTCACCTGGGAGAAGCTGCGCAGGGCATTCCGCGGCGAGTGAGGTGCAGTAGGAAAAGCGATGGGCAGGCGAGCACCGCGTGCCCCACGTGCCCCACCACGCTTATCGGGCGTCCGAGGGATCCACGGGCTGGCGGGTGCCGGTGGCTGCGTAGCGGACGTAGGCGACGATGTCGGCTAGTTGCTGGGCGGTGTGCTTGTCGACCGCCGGCGGGTGCTTCCACTTAGCCGTATTGGTCATCGATGCAATCTCAGTCAGGTCCATCTTGCGCAGCTCCGGCGGCGTCTTCGAGAGGTCGTAGAGCTGGATGGTCTTATCGTCCTTGGCGCCGGGCATCGCCGGAAACGTCTCGTTGGACTTCAGCTTGACGTCCTGCACGTACTGCGCGGCGGTGGAATGAACCGCCATCACAATCGCCGCCGGCGTGAGGCGTCCGATGCCTCTCAGGTCCGGCCCGACCGCCGTACCGCGCCCCTTCAACAAGTGGCAGCTCGAGCACCCGTTGGCGGTTCCAAAGAAGAGCGCCTCACCCCGGCCGATCTGTGGCGAAACGGCGGCCTGAGCCAACATCAACACGATCCAAAACATGTCCGGACTTTCCTTTCGGTGCTAGTTATGATACCACCGTAGAATAGTGGCGGAGCTATGAAAACCATACTGCTCGGGGGAATTCTCGCTTTCAGCGCGGCTGCTCAAGCACCGACGGAACCAGCACCCATTCTCCAACTGATCCGCCGGCCGGGAGTTGTCATCGCCCCGATCCGGCCGTATGCCAATGCCGGAGCGGCGGTCGATGCTCTTGGAATGGTCTCGATCACCGGCCTGCCCGAAGCGTGGCAGATCGAATTGCACCAGTCGTTCGCCGGCATTGAGGACCTCGACAAGGCGGTCGGCCCGGTCGCCCCGGCCGGCACATTCAACGTCCCCTCCGAAGCATCCCAGGACGATCCGCTGGCTCTTTCCAGGACGCTGATCGCATTCTACCGGCCAAACTGGAGCTACCGGGCCGACCAGGCTATCCGGACGTTCCCGCGGGCGCACTATTTCCATATCACGATTTACCGCGTCCGGCCGGACGCCGAGAACGATTTGGGTGAATTGGTGAAGCTGCGGCGGCTCAGCGCCGACAGCGTGAACCTGGACCGGCCCGACCTCGCCTACCAGGTCATTTCGGGCGCTCCCTCCGGAACTTTTATCTTCCTTGCCCCGCTGACGTCGCTCAGGACCATGGACGAGGGTGTGGCTGAGACGCCCGTCTATGCCGAAGCCACCGCGGCAGCCCGCGCCAAGACCGCGAGCAAAATGTCCGCCGATGGCGAAATCAGCCGCGAGCACCTGCTGTTCCGAGTGGAACCCCGCATGAGCCATGTGTCCGACGACTTTGCCGAAGCGGACCGGCAATTCTGGAGACCGAAGCCCAACGAGTAGCGCCGGCGGTCTGGCCGCCGGCGGGGTTGTCCGGACTGAACGAAACCATTGACTTTCGACGCCGCGTGCTCCCATAATCGGCTAGCCCTTGGGAGGCAGCCATGCCAGAAGCACCGCAGGCCGTCGAAGCACCGAAGAGCCACGAGCGGAAACTTTCCGGTATCGGGGCCACCGAAGATCAGATGGATGCGCGGGGCACCATCCCGCAGCGCATCGACCGTATCGGCACGAAAGTCGAGGACTTGGCCGGCACCGGCCAGCACGATTCTCCGGGAGGATGATCTCAGCGGTATAGCAAGTACGGCTCGCGCATCTTGACGAAGGCCGCCACAGCATCCTGAAAGCCCTGCTGGATCGCGCGCGGGTCGTCGCCTGCCTGGAGTCTGCGGATCGCGTCGTCGCTGCCTATCAGCCGCTTGGACAGCGACAGATCGATCTTTCCCGGATACAGCTTCTGTATCGCCGACGCGACTTCCAGGCCCAGGCGCGTGGCATCCAGCACCTCGCGGTTGATAATGACGAATCGCACACCCTCCACCGTTCCCAAGCGCGCCGGATACGCTCGCACGCCGGGGATCTCGCGGCGATTCAGATACGCCGCGAATTCAAGTGCGCCCATGAAATCCGCCCCGATCTGCTCAAAAGGGGAATCCGTTCCCCGCCCCACCGAGTAACCCTTGGAAGATTCCAGAAGGCACAAGCCGGGGTACAGGGTGGCGGCGTTCAGGCTGCGCATGTTGGGTGAGGGGTCGATCCACGGCAGGCCTGTCTCGTCGAACCAGTCGCCGCGATTCCAGTCTTGCAGTTGGATCACGGTGAGCGCCGCGCCGATCTTGTTCTCCCCGTTGAAGAGGCGCGCGAGCTCGCCTATGGTCATGCCGTGGCGCACCGGCAGGCCGG
Organism: Bryobacteraceae bacterium; assembly: GCA_049516835.1. Classification (GTDB taxonomy): domain Bacteria; phylum Acidobacteriota; class Terriglobia; order Bryobacterales; family Bryobacteraceae; genus Fen-178. Next base: position 32,758 of record JBEKSR010000055.1, read on the forward strand.
GAAGATAGCCGACGAACGACTGGTTGGCGGCGTCCAGCAGCGGGCCTTCCACGTGGGTCCCGGTGATGGGATTTGGCCGGTCGAGCACGAAGAATGGAATACCGGCCTTGGCCGCCGCTTCCATGGCGTATGCCATGGTGGTCTCGTAGGTGTAGAAGCGCGCGCCAACGTCCTGGATATCGAAGACCAGCGCGTCGATGCCGCGCAGCATCTCCGG
>JBEKSR010000056.1:0-28958 GCA_049516835.1 Bryobacteraceae bacterium
AGCAGCGCCAGCGCATCATCAAACAGGCTCGCAAATGGGGGCTGGTTCTAGTTCCGGAGACGCCTGTTCCGGTCGTTTAACCCCTGGGAAGCGTATTTGTTTCTTAGGAGACGCTGAGACGCTGAGAAAGACAAAAGACGGAAAAGAGTTTGAGAGCGCGGAGACAGCGGAGATCGCAGAGACAAGAGACACTGCGGGCGTGCGGAGGGGACTTGATCGGGTGTTCGTTGCGGCGGCCGGGGCTAAGGGATAGGACTTCCCCTCGGTTTGTCGCCGTGCGTATTTTCCGGCCGCCAATGGTTTGAGCCGCGTCTGCGAGTCATAGATAGATGCTGAGTAGCTCTACATAAGCATTCGATTCGACGCTTGGCCCTACGAAGACCTACGGGGAGCCGATTGGCCGACCCCGCGGCATTATGGAACCGGTTCCAATGTCTCCCGTCGCCGCTCGACGACGCGAAGCCTTTCTAAGGGCTGCCGGGAGTTCATTACCACCTCAGTTGCAACGCTTGCTGGCCAGCAAGAAAACTGTCGAGGCTGCGCGAGTGGCGCGCACAACCCTCTTCCGATTACAGAATAACATTGGGGGGAACAGGGGCGAGGCACCTGGCTTCGATAAGTGACTTAGAATCAGCAAAAGAAAATTCAAATTTCTTGTGAACGCCGGTGCCGGGCTCGCGAGCCGGCAGTGGGACGAATGAAGAAGCGCTGGGCGCCGCAGCATGGAACTTATTGATAGGGAGCATCCCGATTTCCCGGTATAGTATTTTCTATGGCGATCATCGCAGTTGCGGGACGAAAAGGCGGCGTTGGGAAATCGACAATCGTGGGGAACCTGGCAGCCGAATTCGCTGCCATGGGCCGGAGTGTCATTGTGCTGGATGCCGACCCGCAGCACAGCCTCGCGGCGTGGGCCGCCCAAGGCGCAGGAATGCTCTCGCGTTGTGTCGAGAAGGTGAAAGGCGCCAATGCTGAGGCGCTGCGGGCCAAGGCGCGCTCGGCGGAAAAGGCCGCCGACATTGTTCTGATCGACACGCCGCCGGGGATGCCTGAAACCGCCTACCAGGCCGCGCTGGTTGCCGATCTTTTTCTTCTGCCGTGCGGCCCTTCTCCATTGGATCTGTTTTCCCTGAAGGAGGCTCTGTCCCTGGCTCTCAAGGCGCGCGCCGAAAGGCGCTGCAAGAGACCGCGGGTCCGGTTCGTCCCTTCCAAGGTGTTGATGAACACGAACCTGGGGCGTGGTCTTTCCGCGTCGCTGGAAGAGATGGGGAAGAAGGTGCTGCCCCCGATCGGCCAGCGAATCGTGGTGGCGGAGGCGGTGATGAGCGGCCTCACGGTTTGCGAGTACGCGCCCAATTCAGTTTCTCGCACGGAGTTCAAAAAGCTCGCCAAAGCGGTGCATAAGATTGTCATGCGGTAGCGTTACACTGTCTTTCCCGTCTTATGCGAAATCATCGGGATCGTTGGTGGGGCAGGCGGCGCATTCGTCGAGGATTGGCCGGAATCCAGCAGGGGTGGTGGTTTTCAACCATTCATCCCCGGCCGGGCGATGGGAGTAAGTCGCTGGCCGTCAAGCACTTGAAGTTTGGTCTGGAACGTGCCCCTTCAAGACCGAGGCGCGTGTTTGGGACATCGGCACCGCCGTAATGGAGGTAGAAGAATGAAGGATACAAGGCTCCCCCTGGTTGTTCGGCAGACGCTCGGCATCATTTGCGTCCTGCTCCTGCTCGTGCTCCCGACCGGCGCGCTCTTTGCGCAGGAACCCGCGCCGCGCGCGCAACCTTCGCCTCCGGCACAGCCGTTCCCGCCAGATCAGTTGGACACCCTGGTGGCGCCCGTTGCGCTTTATCCCGACGCGCTACTCAGCCAAGTGCTGGTGGCCGCCACCTACCCGCTCGAGGTGGCCGAAGCGCCACAGTGGCTGCAACAAAATCGAAACCTGCAGGGTCAGCAACTGATGGATGCCGCGCGCCAGCAGAATTGGGACCCGAGTATCCAAGCGCTGGTGGCCTTTCCGGATGTGATCAACCTGTTGAGTTCGAACATTCGCTGGACTACCGATCTGGGCAACGCATTTCTGGCCCAACAGGCTGACGTCATGAATGCCGTGCAGCGGATGCGCGCCCAGGCCAAGGCGGCGGGCAAACTGAATTCGAACGATCGGCAGACGGTCACGACCGAGACGCAAGGGGACCAGACTGCCATTGACATTCAACCGGCGAACCCGGAGGTCGTCTACGTGCCGCAGTACAACCCCGAGTACATCTGGGGGCCGCCCGCTTATGGCTATTATCCGCCGCTGTACTACCCGGACTACTACGGTTATGGTTATGGGTACGGCCCGGGGATTTACATCGGAGGCTTCTTCGGCGGTCTGGGATGGGGCGGTTGGGGCTGGGGGCCGAACTGGTTTAACTACTCAATTTTTCAGAACTACTACTTTTTCAACCACTATGGCTTCCATGGCTTTTATGGCCGCGGGGGGTTTGGCGGCCGAGGGATCTGGGCACACGATCCGGCGCACCGGTTGGGGGTGGCATACCCCAATCGAGGGCTGGCCACCCGTTACGGCGGCGCCGGCGGAGGATCAGCCGGCGGGCGTGTTGGCGGACAACGATCGGCCACGTCGCGAGAACCGTCTTCCAACCGGACGAATCAGGCGAACATCGCGAACCGCGGAAACGCGGGCGCCAATGCCGCGCAACGCGGCGCCCCGGCCGGCGGGACGAATCGCGTCCAGTCTCCGCAATCTCAACCGGGTGGCCGATCCTTGGCAGCGCAGGGCAATCGCGCGTCAGCCGGCAACTGGCAGCGTTTCGGCGGGCCTGGAGCGGGGACCAGCCAGGGTCAGCGGGGGGCTCCGACGGCCCGGCAGAGCATGAATGCGGCCCCGGCCTCGGGTAGCGGCGGAAGCCAGTGGAGCCATTTTGGAGGTTCCGGTTCGCAGCCGAGTTATCGCTCCAGTCCGACCTACGGCGGCGGCAGTGGGTACCGCTCGACTCCTTCCTACGGTGGCAACTCCGGCGGAAGCCGCAGCGCGCCCGGTTATCGCCCCGGCCCATCGTACGGCGGCGGCGGTGGGTACCGCTCGACTCCTTCCTACGGTGGCAGCTTCGGCGGAAGCCGCAGCGTGCCCAGTTTTCGCCCCAGCCCGTCGTCCGGCGGCGGCGGGTATCGCTCCGCTCCTTCTTACGGAGGGGGATCTGGCGGTGGCGGCTTTCAAAGTAGCGGCGGCGGTGGCTTCCATGGCGGTGGTGGTGGCGGCAGTTCCCGCGGCGGGGGCGGGGGATCTCACGGCGGGCGCCGCTAGTTCCCCCTGGCGGCGATTGCAGTGTACCGGGCAGCAGACGGGTCGCTGAATCCGACGCCTGCCACGCCACCGGGCGTACGGGTCTGTGCACGGCGGTGCGAGACGGTTACGCTAACGTTCCTCTACCCTTGCGGGCAGAGGCGATGGTATTATACCGGTACCGCGCTATGTCCTTGAATGGTATCCAAGAAGATTCGCGGCGACGCGCGATCACACTTCTGTTTTCAGGCACTACGGGTTTGCCGCCCCGCCCGTCGTCTATCGACGCGGGGCCTGTCCGATATTCGTATCCTCCATCCCTATCGGGCGGCGCAACCGCTTGCGTCGAGGCCACCCGCCGCTGCGCTTGCCGCCTATCGCCGGTTCCGCTGTCGCTCCAGGGCGGGGGCGGCAGATGACCGCAAATGACAAAATCCTCCTCTATATCCCTATCGGCTTTCTCCTGATCGCGATTGCGGCCGCTATCGTTCTAAGGACCTTGTACCTTTTGATCCTGCATGGTTTTTCGTCGATTCCACTCCTCTGGCCTACCCTCATAGTTGTCTTCCTTCTTCTCTTGCTTGCCGTGCGCTTCATCAGGGCTGCCAACAGGGCGCGCAAACAATGAAACTCCGCGCGCGCGGGGGCCGGCTCCCGCCGTTTCCATCATGGGCGTCCTCCCGATAAGTCAGTTGGTGCTTCTCCCAGACTGCTCTCGCCATCCGCAAGTTCGCGATTTCGATCATGCGCCCGTGCAGGCTGGAGGGCACCGCGGTTCCCCGCTATCTGAACCAGCCGGAGTTGGTGCTCGATGCCATTTGGGATCTGCCCGATGGCAGCATGCACGCTCCCGGAGATGCGGAGAATTCCTCGGCGGTTGTACCGAGAAACCGAAGCAGGAACCGGCCAGCCCCAAGCGGCGCATCGGATTCGCGACCGAGCCGCAGTAGCGCCGCGGCTTACATCACAAATCGTCATTTTGGGATAACGCCTTCGTCGCAGACCAGCAGGCGCTCTCTGATTAGGCAGAATCGCTCCGGCGCGTTGCTGTTTCCGAGTGCGCCGTCTTCCGACCGGTGTGGTTTGGGCTACTTTCCAGATCCGGCTCGCGGCCTGGCCACTTTCCGGTAAGCCCGTTCTTCTGCCCTTGGGCACAGTTTTCCGAGTGGCTCGTCAACCGACCGATTGGGAGCGGCCCATCTCGCGCCGGGAGACCATGTGACTCCCGTCTCACCTTTTACTCAGTGCGCGAAACAGCCACGTCTTGGCCAGCTTCCAGTCACGCAACACTGTTTCCTGCGAGACTTGCAGGACCTCGGCCGTTTCTTCCACGCTGAGGCCGCCGAAGTATCGCAATTCCACGACGCGCCCTTTGCGGGGATCGATCTTGTCCAATGCCGCGAGTGCCTCGTCAAGAGCCAGAAACTCGACTCCACGCGCCTGAGCTCCCAGCAATGCTTCGTCTAGCGGAAGCCGCACGGCGCCGCCGCCTCGCTTGTCAGACCGACGATCGCGCGCGTGATCCACGAGAATGCGCCGGATCATTTGCGCGCACAATGCGAAGAAGTGCACGCGGCTGTCGCAGCGAATGCCCCGCGAACCAATCAACTTCAGGTACACCTCATTCGCCAGGGCGGCGGATTCGAGCGTGTCGCCGGGCAGCCGGCGGTTCAAGTACCGCCTGGCGATGCCGCGGAGCTCGGCGTAAACAACCGGGAGCAGCCGGTTTAGTGCTTCTTGATCGCCTTGGTTCCAGGCCAGGACCAAGCCGCTGATGTCCTGCGATGTCTCGGCGGACACTTGGTCAGTGATTTTAGCACACAAAAATTCAAAAAAGAATGACAGTTTCCGGCGTCTATTTGCGGAATTAAGGAGACGGGTTCAGCAACGGCGGCGGGTTCATACGAAAACCACCCGCCGCGGTGGCTGCAAGTCCAGTATAGGAGAACAATTATGTCACAAAGGAACTTCGGGATGATTCTCTCGGTCGTCGCGCTGACAGTCGCCACGGCCGGGGCTCAGCAGCAAACGGCTCCGCAATTGGAAGCACAGGCGCGGGCTGCACAGCCGCCGTGGACATTCATTTCGTTCGATGTCCCTCAGGCGAAGTCCAGCAGTGCGTGGGGCATCAACGGTGACGGCGCGGTGGTGGGCACGTTTACCGACACCGCCGGCAAGCAGCATGGTTATCTGCTCATAGGCGGGGTCTTCACAACCATCGATTACCCCAACGCTCTTTCCACCGTTGCCAGAGGAATCAACAACCACGGCGATATCGTCGGGTGGCACGTAGACGCCAAGGGCCTGCCGGGCGGTGGCATGCGCGGGTTCTTGCTGCAGCATGGAGTCTTCACGGACGTGATCGATCCCAAGCACCTGAATTCGATGCCCATGCGGATTACCGATGACGGCCCGATTGTCGGCTGTGTCCATGACGCCGATACGATGGGGACCATGCACGGCTTCGTATTCAGCAACGGGAAGTTCAGCGAGCTGAGCACGCCGGCTTCGATGAGCAACGGCGTTACACCCGATGGCAGCATGACCGCGGGCTTCTATTTCCCGGATACGACGAACGATAACTTCGACCGCGGCTATATTGCGGGCGGCGGCAACCTCGCGCCGTTCGATTATCCGTTTAGCACATTCACCGATGTCTGGGACATCAATGCTTCCGCCGAAGTCGTGGGCGACTACGGCGACGCCGCAGGTAACGAACACGGCTTCCTGTTGACCCCGAGCTTGGTCGATCCCACCTTCGGGATCACTCCTCCCGCCGGCATAAGCCTCTCCTACAACTTCGTCTCCATCGACTACCCGGCAGCGACCCTGACGCAGGCGAACGGGATCAATCGCCATGGGGACGTGGTCGGCTTGTATGAAGATTCCGCGGGCGCACAACATGCATTCCTGCTTCTGCAGGCCAGGCGGCGCACACGGTAGTACTCGCGGGCACAGTCCCTTCTCTGTGCGGCACTTTGAGGGCAGGTCTTAAGGGAGCACCTCATGATAACCTGTCGATGGCAGCAGATCGAGAATCTGTTTCATGCCGCGTGTGAGCAGCCAGCCGGCGATAGGAGGGCGTACCTCGACCACACCTGCGGCGACGACGAGGAGCTTCGCCGCGAGGTGGAGTCGCTGCTGGCCTGTGACGATCGAGCGGCGGAATTCCTGGAACAACCCGCCACTCCGAGCGCGGCTAACCCCGCGACGCGCGGGCACGCCGATCTGAGCGATCGGGGTCCGCCGACATCCCCGAAGCAACTGTTCACTCGCCTCCCTCAGCCGGTTGCCGATCGCGCGCAATCACCCGAGGGTTTCCCGCGGCGGCGAGCATCCAGCGGCGCATCCGTAGGTTTCCCCTCACGGCCTGCGATTGCACCCATTCCAGCGTTGGGCCAGAGGTTTCCGGTCATGGCAGCGGGATGCGGTACAGGTTGCGATGGACGGTTTCGCGCGAATACGCATACACGTCCGGCACTGGCCCCGGCGCCACGTCATAGGAATCGATTACCCGCACGCCAGGCACCTGGCGAAGATCCGCTTCCGACCGGAAGCCGCCAGGCGGGATCTCCGGAAACGTCTGGCCGGGCGACAGCGGAACGACGTATGTCTGTCCGCCGCCCCAAGGGAAGGAGGTCCGGCCGCTGATGAACAAGAGCTTGGCGTCCAGGGACCACTTAAATACAAGAAGATCGTTGCTGTAGATGCGAACTGGCGTCCCGCCCGCGAGGGGAAAGGCGTAGAGGGCTTCATCGGCGGGACCCACGGCTACCAGCCATTTTCCGTCCGGCGAAACGCCACGCATCACCCATTGTGTGTCGGGCGAGAAACCTTGCCTGACAAGAGGCTGCTCGAGGGCCTTCCGAAGTGCCGTTCCATCTTCCCGGACACGGCAAATGGCCGTCAAGTCCTGCCCCCGGTCGTGGAAGAAGATTTCACCATCCTTCCCGAACATGGGGTCTGTGCCTTGCACGTTCGGAACTTGCTGCGGCGGTAACCCCCGGTCAAGCGGTGCCACCCAGAGCCGGGATGTGCCATGCCGGTCGGGCGCTTGCACCACCACACGCCTGCCGTCCGGGGAGACATCGTACGCACCGGAGGGGCTTCCGAATATCGGGAACCCCGGCAGCAACGGCTCTCTGCGCCCCGACTCGACATCCGCCACCCACAACGCCGTCGCTTCCCCCGCGCCTCGCAACGGCGCAGTGGCTGTTCCAACCCGGTACAACAGTTTCTTGCCGTCAGGTGTGAACTTCGGCTCGTATGCGTAGCCTTCCAGCGAAATCTGGCGGTCGCCCTTCGCGTCATGTACCCAGACGGGACTCTGCCTGGTTCCTACCGAAGTAACCAACGAGCGGCCATCCGGCGCCATGGCGATGCCTTCCTCTTCCGTTGGTCCAGAGGTGATCTGTTGCGGCTTGCCATCAGGGAAGCGCTGGCGCCATGTGTGGAAGCCCCCGCCGGCGCTGGAGCTGAAGTACATCCACTTGCCATCCGACGACCAGCCCGCGAAGGTACACGCACCCCCCGGGGGACCGACCGTATGCCCTGCCGGACTGCCCTCCAGCCGGACCAGCCGGCACGGCAGCCAAGGGCCTTCCATTTCCACTATCAGTGCCCACTTTCCGTCCGGCGAAGGATAAGAACGGTGTGCCATCCCGTCATCGTGCGCCGGCACATACACGTCCCGCTCCTTAGCCCGGCTTTCCTCGGCTGTCACGATTGCCATATGGATCCCGGACTTGATCTCGGAGAACAGTATGCGCGGTTTATCGATCCACACGAGGCCGGATGAGTTTGGGAGCCACAGCCGCGCTTCTCCGCCTCCCACCGGCACGATCCACGTGTCCCACTTGTTCCCGTCCGTAGTCCCATATGCGATCCGCGATCCGTCCGGCGAAAACACAGGGCTCACTTTCTCATAGTCATCGTGGGTGAGCTGTACGGCCTCGCCATCGGGCAGCGTCTTGAGATAGATCTGCCCCGGCCCATAGAGATTGCCGCCGCCGGACCCGCGCATAAAAGTGAGCACTCTCCCGTCCGGAGAAAGGGCGGGCTGAACAGCCGAATCCGTCAGGTTCGTCAATTGCGTCCACTGGCTTTGGCTGGAAGGACCGCGCGATGAGAAGGAGTACATGGCGACAGCGGCGATTCCCGCCACAGCCGCTGCCGCGGCTGCGGCACTTTGCCAGCGCATCCATCCACGTTGGACCTGTTCGATTGTGTTGCGGGCCTCTGCGATGGTCTGGAACCTGCGCCCTGCATCTTTTTCGAGACACCGCAGCAGCAGAGCGCGAATCTTCCTGGGAGTTTCCTTAGGTAGGGCGTGCCAGTCCGGCTCGCCTTCCAACACCGCCGCGATTGTATCGTGCAATGCCTCGCTGTGAAACGCCCGCTTTCCGCTCAGCAGCTCATATAGCAAACAGCCGAACGCCCAAATATCGGTTCGCTCATCTACTGCTCTCCCGCGAGCCTGCTCCGGACTCATATAGCCGGGCGTACCTACGATATGTCCGGCGAGGGTCGCGACGTCGGTGGTGGTTGGCCTCTGCGATAAATCTGGGGCGTCGTCCGTCCCCCAGATTCCTTTTGCCAGGCCGAAGTCCAGCACCTTGATTTTGCCTTCGGGCGTGACCTTGACATTGGCTGGCTTCAGGTCGCGGTGGATGATTCCCTTGTTATGCGCCGCACCCAGCGCTTCCGCGACCTGCCGTGCATAGTCCAGCGCCTTATCCACCGGCAATGGGCCGTGCAGTGTCTCACCCTCCACCAGCTCGAGCACGAGGCAGACCGCTTCACCCGACTCTTCCAGACCGTAAATGGCTGCGATATTGGGGTGATTGAGCGAGGCCAGCATCCGCGCCTCCCGGCGGAAGCGCGCCAACCGGTCTGGATGGCTAGCGAATGCGCGCGGCAGAGTCTTGATGGCTACATCCCGTCCAAGCTTGCTGTCATGTGCGCGATACACTTCTCCCATTCCGCCCGCGCCTAAAGCAGACAGGATCCGGTAGGCTCCGAACCGCGACCCAGGTAGCGCGTCGTGGGCCGTCATCGTGGCCGGTTCCCCCAACGCGGGCCTTTCCAGAAAGCTTCCGGCCTTCTCCGCCTGAGCGAGCAACGACGCCACTTCGCGCCGCAAGTCCGAGTCCTGGTGGCACGCACCGTCGAGGAAAGCCGTGCGCATTTCCGGAGCCCGCTCCAGCGCCGCGTGATAGAGTCGCTCGACTTGCCGCCAACGCTCGGTGTCCATGGTCGCCGTTCGGACGTGTTTTCTCAATCTTACTGCGACTGAGGTGCTGCTTGTGGCTCGCGCTCGCAAGGAAGCAGAGGCTTCAGAGTGCAGAAGTGCGCGGACTTCTACCCTTGTTGGGCTTCCTGCGTGAGGCAATTGAGGATTGGGAATGGGTCGTCGGACACTCGGAAAGAAGGGATCGTGCCAGGAAGGCGGGGTTACCGTCCATGGAGCGGGATCGAGGGCCTCGGCGGTCGATGTTTCCGGAATCGCCGTCTACTGATCCGAGTTTGATCACGCTTGACGTGTATGCATGTTTAGTACATACTTATGCATATGAGGACTACGTTGATCATCGACGCGGGCCTGCTGGAGCGCGCTCGAGAACTGACGGGCATTCAGGAGAAGACCGCATTAGTGCGGGCGGGCCTGGAGGCGCTGATTGCGCGTGAAGCTGGTAAGCGCCTGGCCGCACTGGGCGGCACGCACCCCAAAATGGCGAGTATTCCGCGGCGGCGGCCGGCCTGATGGTGCTCGCCGATACCTCCGTCTGGATTCAGCACTTCCGGAAAGGAGAGCCAACCTTGGCGGATCATCTGTCCGAAGGACTTGTTCTGATGCACCCGTTCGTATCGGGTGAACTGGCGTGCGGCAACTTGAAAAGCCGGGCAGCAATCCTGTCCGACCTACACGCGCTGCCGCCGGCCAAACTGGCATCTCACACAGAGGTCCTTCAACTGATCGAAGACCGGCGGCTTTGGGGACGAGGACTGGGCTGGGTTGACGCGCATCTGCTGGCCTCGGCACTGCTGTCGCATTGCGGGTTCCGGACACTCGATAAGAAGCTCGGAGAGGCGGCGGCGGAACTGGGGTTGAACTCGTGACCTGCGCGCCGGGCGTTGGTCAGAACGGGCAGTCGCGCGGGCGCCTGCCGCGCACCGGCCGTTGCGGTGGTCCCGGCGCCGGGACCGCCGGAACTGGCATCGAATCGCCTAAAAGCACGCGGTGCGGAACCGTCAACACGAGCGCCTTCTCCATCGTGTAGTCCGCTAAAGCGATCACGCGGCTCCGTCCCTTCAAGAATCCGAAGACCTCCCCATACCAACAAACTTCCTGATCGAGAAAGTTTTGGAAACGATGCCCTTGGCTGGCCAGCTTCTCAACGCGTTCGTAATTCGCGACCCGCGCACGATCGAAATCCGCCTCCTTCGGCGCGACTTCGACCGCCAGGTCAACATCACTCAATCGCTCGACCTCGGGTCTCAGCATGCTGCCGAAGAGAACCACCCTCGTCACCTTGCCAAGGAAATACGGGTCATTGTTGACCTGTTCCACGCGAGCCAGGAATTCCCGCAAAGCCCTTTCGGCGGTCGCGCGTGCGACCCGCTTGGCCGCTGTTGCCGATGAGAAGGTCAGTCCCGCCTGGGTTATGTTCCACGCGTCGCGGGCGGCGGCTTGGATCAGTCCCTCAGCTAATAGAGCCTTGATGAGGGCGCGTCCTTCTCCAGCCTCGATCGAGGCAGCGGACTCCAGTTCACGTAGTCCCCACTGCAATCGCGTGCGAAGCCGCCGCAGCGTCCGGCGGACGAGCAGAGCAGGAGAACCAGCAACCGTCCGTTGCGGATCGATGCGCATTGGTTCCAGCATAGACCGGTGTGGGGAAGGGGGGAAAGGGGAAAGGGGGACAGACGCGTTTTGTGGGCTTGGCAAGAAATGCGTCTGACCCCTTTTCCCTACGTAAGTCCCGCGTAATTCACCAGCTCGATTCCATTCCGCTCGAGCGCGTGGCGGACTTCGGGGGCTACCAGCGCGGCCAGCTCGTGCTCGCGGCTCTCTTTCAGGCGCGTGCGGGCGTGGCGCAAGGCCTCACCGCACCGGCCGGGGTGGCACATCAATTCCGTGCTGCCGTTTGGAATGGCGTCCAGCAGATCGACCAGGCCGGCGGTGCGGAAACGGCCGGTGATCCGGAAGCCCGCGAAGTGGTCGGTGGTCCGGCGGCCGTGGCGCTTCAACACGCGGTGGAACCTGCCGCGCAACAGGCCCAGTGGGAAATCGAAAGGGCGGCGCACCCAGGGAATATCGAACTCCTCACCCAAGCGCGCTACCGCGTCCAGCACCGGCGGCGCCAGGTGCGTGTGCTTGTGTGTGTCGAGGTGCGTCGGGCGGATGCCCGCGTCCACGATGCGCCGCACCTGCGCGCGCAGCTCGTCGTACACGCGGATCTGGCGCCGCGCCATGGCGGTGAGCAATTGCGGCACGGTGAGCGGCAGCGGGTTGCCGGTGGAGAGCGAACGTCCGCTAATCAGGACCAGGTGGCAGCCGACGTCGAGCGAGGGGGACTCGCCCGCCAGGCGGACGGCGTCCTCGAAGGCCGCGCCGTTGGCCATCAGGGTGGTGGCGGTGAGAATGCCGCGGCGATGCGCTTCCAGGATGCCTTGGTTGACGTCCGGCGTGAAGCCGAAATCGTCCGCATTGACTACCAGTTGTTTTCGGGAGCTCAAAATAGGGTCAATCGAATGGTCAGGAATTTCTTGGGATTCGCCCGGATGTCCTTGGCGAGCGACTGGAACTCGCGCGTCGCGCCGTTGAGCGACTCGTAAAGCTGCGGGTTCACGATGAACTGCCCAAGCGCCCCTTGGCCGGCATTGATTTTGTCGATGGTGGCGTTAAACTTAGCGACCAACTCGTCGAGATGCTGGTGCAGTTGGTCGTCCTTGAGGAGCTTGCCCACAGTGCCTTTGCCGGCGTTGACGCCGGCCAGCAGCTCTTTGATCTCCGTCAGCGATTGCTTCGCTTCGTCGAACAGCGCGGGGTCCTTGAGGAGCTTGCCCGCGCTTCCCTGGCCGGCCTGCAAATCGGCCAGGATGGCATCGGCGCGTTGGAGGGGCGAGCGCAGCTCCTGGTAGAGCGTATCCTCGTAGATCAGCTTGCTGATGGTGCCGTGGCCGCTGCGCACGTCGGCCAGCAGTTTTTGCATCTCCGAGCCGATGCCGTTCAGCCGGTTGTACAACTCTTCGTCCTTGAGCAGCTTTCCGATGTTGCCCTTGCCCTGTTCGACGCCGGCGATCAGCGCATCCAGCCGGTTCGCGATGGTCTGGAGCGACGCCAGCAGGCTGGCGCTTTGCGCCATCAATTCGGGAATGTCCTGCGCCTGGAAGCTTTTGATTTCGCCGCCGTCCACGACGTGCCGCGGGGCGCGGCCCTTGGTGATGTTAATGAACTTGTCGCCCAGCAGGTTGGCCGCGGTGATTCCCGCGACCGAGTCCACGGGGATTTCCGGCAGGTAACGCTCCCGCACCTGCAAGTCGAATTCGACGGTGCGCTTGGGGTCCCCTGAATTGCTGAGCATCACCTTGTCGACCGAGCCGATGGTGATACCGTTCAGCCGCACCGGCGTGCTCTCGGTTATGCCGGAAGCGTCGTCCAGGTAAACGTGCAGTGTCGCGGTGAGCTGGAACGGGTTCTTGGAACTCGTGAGCAGGAAAATCAGTATGGAGAGGATCAGGAACGAGGTCAGGCCGACCACTCCGACCTTCAACTGCGACCACCGTACTTTGCTACGATCCGCCATGGTCTATACCCGCTGCTTCACGAACTTCGAAATGTAGGAATCTTTCGACTGTTCCAACTCATCCTGGCCGCCTTCAAAGATCAACCGGCCTTCCCGGAGCACCATGAAAGTGGTCGGCATGGCCCGCCCGGCCCCGTCACGAGCCGGCTCGAGACGCCCTTGTTTCGAATTGTAGCGGAAATTCGCGATCAGATTCCCGTCCTGGTAGCGCTGCGTTACCAGCAGGGTAGTAGTCTGTTTCACGTCCCGCTCCTTAATGAGCAGGGCGATGATGGTGTGGGCGGTGATGGGGTCGAGCCCGGCGGTCGGCGAGTCGTAGAGCACCAGAGGGGGTTCCGTGACCACGGCGCGGGCGATGGCGGCGCGGCGTCTCATGCCGCCGGAAAGCTCGCTGGGGAATTTCTCGAGGGTGCCGCCCAGCTCGACGAACTCGAGCGCCTCCTCGACGCGCGGAAGCACCTGCTGGGGAGCGCAGTGGATGGACTTCTGGTTCAGCAGCGGATACGCCACGTTCTCCTCGATGGTCAAGGAATCGAACAGCGCGCCTTCCTGGAACAGCATGCCGATTTTGCTTCGAATATCGAACAATTGGGTCTCGCTGAGCGCCGTCAGGTTCTCTCCGAATGCGTAGACTTCTCCGGAGTCGGGCTTCACCAGTCCCAAGGCGGTCTTGAGCAGCACCGTTTTTCCGCTGCCGGCCGCGCCCAGGATGACGCGCGATTCTCCTTCGAACGCCTGGAAAGAGACGCCGGAAAGCACCTCCGCGTCGTCGAACCGGACGGTGACGCGATCGAAGCGGAGGACGGCCTGATGGTTGTTTTCGGACATCAGCTCCCCGTCTGGCTGACGAAGATCTTGGCGATGATCAACGTCAAGATAAAGATCAGGATGGAGGCGGTCACCATCGCCTGGGTGGTGGCGCGGCCCACACCCTGCGTGCCGCCGGTGGTGCGGAGGCCGTAAAAGCAGCCGATGAGCGCGATGGCGAAGGCGAACACGAAAGGCTTCAGCAGGCCCTGAGCCACGTCATTCCACTCGATCGCGCGCCAGGACGTGCTCCAATACTGCCGCGAGTCGAGGTGCAGGAAGAGGTAGGAAATCACCCAGCCCCCGAAGATCCCCACGAAGTCCGCGATGATGGTCAGCAGCGGCAGCATGGTGCAGGTGGCGATGAGGCGCGGCGTTACCAGCTTCTGGATGGGATCTGTGCCCAGCGCGCGCATGGCGTCGATCTGCTCGGTGACCTTCATGGAGCCGAGCTCGCTGGCCATGCCGGAAGAGTTGCGGCCCGCCACCATCAGGGCCGTCAGCACCGGTCCCAGTTCGCGCACCAGCGTGATCGAAACCAGGGTGCCGGTCTTGCCGATCTGCCCGTAATCCGACAGCGCGCGCGACATCTGCAGCGCCATCACGGCGCCGCTGAAGAACCCGGTGAGGACCGCGATGGGGAGACTGCCGACTCCGATGATATCCATCTGGAGCGCGATATCGTCGCCGTAATGGGGGCTGCGAAAGACGTTCTTGATGGCCCTGCCGGCGAGCAAAAAGAACTCCTGAGCAGCAAGAACAGGCTCTTTCAGCAGATCCAGCAAGTAGGTTGAACCCCGAACTCCGATGCTACCATACAAGGAGTAAACCTAGCGATGAAAGGACTTACCGACATCCCGGGCATTCGAGTCGGACATATTTCCGACTACGATGCGATCACCGGCTGCACGGCCATCCTGTGCGAACGGGGCGCGGTGGGCGGAGTGGACATACGCGGCTCGGCCAGCGGCACGCAGGAGATCGACACGCTCAGCCCCGGCCACGTGGTGGACCAGGTGCACGCCATCCTGCTGGCGGGCGGCAGCGCTTTCGGCCTGGAAGCGGCGGCGGGCGTGCGCCGCTACCTGGCGCGGCAAGGGGCCGGCTACCTGTTTGGCGGCCAGCATATTCCGATTGTGCCCGCGGCGGTTCTGTTCGACCTCGAAATCGGCAAGCCGGATGTTCACCCGGGCCTGGCGATGGGCGAAGCCGCCGCCGCCGCGGCCTCGACCGACGCGGTGAAGGAAGGATGCGTAGGCGCGGGCACCGGCGCAACCGTGGGCAAGCTCTTCGGCATGAAGCAGGCGATGAAGTCGGGGATCGGATCGTTCACGGTGACGCTCCCCGGCGGCGTGCTGGTGGCGAGCCTGGTAGCGGTGAACGCATTCGGCGACGTGCGCGACCCGGCGTCCGGAAAGGTCGTGGCCGGCGCGCGCAAGACCCCCGACAGCCGGGAGTTCGCCGGCACGGTGGAGCAGATGCTACGGGGCGAGCTGGGCGGCATCCAGCGCAGTCATACCACGCTGGCGGTGGTCGCTACCAACGCCCGGCTGACCAAGGTGCAGGCCAACAAGCTGGCGCAATTCGCCAGCCTGGGGATGGCCCGCACCATCTACCCGGTGAATACCATGTCGGATGGCGATACGGCCTTTGCGCTCTCCATGGGCGACCTCCAGGCCGATATCAATATGCTGGGTGTGGCGGCGGCGGAAGGGCTGGCTACGGCTATCGTGCGCGCCGTGAAGTTTGCGAGGACGCTTGGGGGCGTGCCGGGGCTGGGATAGGCGGAGCAATGATCTCGACGCCCGGGAAATAGTTTCGATACCGGGCGGCATCGCGCGTGAGCAACGCGAGTCGACCGATGGCTGCGTGCGCGCCGATGTAGAAGTCAGGCAGAGGGAAGTGCCGCGGACCTCCGCGCCGCCGGTATCGCACAAAGCATTTTCCCGCCAGGAAACCCGCCTCCCAGGGGAGTGCTTCACGTCGATACAGGGCGGCCGGAATGGCGGCATCGAGCGCTTCGATGGTGCTGTATCCGATCGACACTTCGGCATATACGATCGGATCGATCACCAGGGTCGCGTGCTCGGCGACCTCCGCGAGGGCGCGCGCGGACCACTCGCCCCAATTTGGATCGTTGGTGGCGACGTCAAGCAGGACGTTGCTGTCCACAAGCACGCCGCGGCAGGCCTTCAGGCGCCCCGGCAAGGTAGTCGTGGCCGGTGTCACGCTCGCCGCCGCTTCGCCCGGCGGGGCTCGCCGCGAGTAAGGGCAAGGATCTCGCCGGTGCTCATGCGCGTATCGGCGCTCCCACGGAGGACCTCAAGGACCAGTCGCCCCCTCGTGTCCTCGCCGGGCTGTCGCCGGGCCTTGCGAATACGGGCGTGATCTCCGGCCAGTTCAAACTCGACTTTGGTGTGCGGCAGGAGCCCCAGGCGGTTACGGACCTCCTGAGGGATGGTGACCTGTCCCTTGCTGGTGATCTGCATAGTAATACTCCTACTGGTAAGTGTAATACCGAGAGACCGGATGCTGCAAGGCCACCGCTCTTTCACGTTCGCATGCCGGGGTTGGGATAGCCTCTTAGCCTGACGCGGCTGACGGGCTCCTGCCCCACTGGTGGAACATCATAGGAACCTTTGCACGCGCTCCCGAAACCGCGTGTAGATCCACGAGACCCCAACCAGTAACAGGCCCAGGACGAGGAACGAAAGAATTCGCGGCAGCGTCTCCAGGTGTCGCAGGTCCCACACAAACAGCTTCAGGATGCACGCCAGCAGCAGCGCGAGGCCCGAAAGCCGCAGTACCCGGTCGCGCAGCGGAAAGCCGGATGCCAGCAGGGCGACGCCCTCCATCCCCCACGCCACCGTCCGCAGGCTGCCCGCAACCTGGTAGTAGAGAAGCGCGGCCAGCAGCGTGGTGGCGAGCAGAGAGTAGTAGAGGCGCGGCCACCCGCCGCGCGCGGTCAGGAATTGCGCCCCATAGAAGCACGCGATGATGGCAACGCCGGCCGGCACGGGTTCAGCCGCGCCCGCGAAGTTGGCGGCCCAGCATCGCGCGAAGGCCAGCGCCGCCAGCGCGTAGCTCTGCCACCGGAACCACGAGAGCTTCCAACGCAAGCCGGCGCCAAGCAGCGCGAGAGCCAGCAGCGCCCATGCCGGCGCCACCGCCGCGGGCGGCAAGAGCGCCCAGAGCGCGGCGGATAGAAACGCGGTTCCGGCGACGGAAGCTATGTCGCGCACTCTGCCGTTCTCCTCCTTACGGGCTCGCGCGGCGATGGCGTAGGCCACCAGCGCTGCGCCCGCGGGAATGAGCCGCGGCGCGAGCGGCCCATCATTGTGAATCGGCAGAATGTTGAAGTAGAGCACTCGCGCAGCGCCGCCTGCCGCCACTGCGTATGCCTGGCGGCAAAACTCGGAAGGAAGGCCGCGCAAGCCCAGTTCGAGGAGCACCATGGCCAGGGCCATCCAGCCGAGTCCCAGGTACTCGCTGGGCAACACCCGCCATACGATAGCGGCCATCGCCAGGGTGGCGGCCAGCGAGGCGGCCAACCGCAGGGCTTCTCGCTCGGCCGGGAGAAATCGATCTGGCGCGGACCACAAGACACACAGCGCCGCGGCGTAGCTGAGCGTGGCTGCCACCGCGAGCGAAATCCACGGATGGGCAAACGGCTGCGCGTATCCCGTGGCGATGTACAGTTGGTAAAGCGCTGTTCCGAATACGCCAAGGCCGGCGAGCAAGTACCCCTGGACGCGGAAATCCAGCAGACGGCGCCACCATCCCACGAAGAACGGCGCGGCTGCCAGCGCGAACCACACGGCGCCGCGATACCGCTCGGGCGCTTCGTAGCCGGCTACCAGCGCCAGCATGCCGGCCGCGGCGTAGCCGTAGCCCACGTTGGCGGTGCGCAGCGCCCGGTTCAGGTAGAACACCACCATGCTCGCCGCGGCGACTGGAATCCACTGTTGCCTGGGCACATCGAACAGCTCCAGAAGCCACAAGTGCAGCACCTCGACCCCGAATAGCGCCACGGCCAACTGGCGCAGGTACTTCCTCTGAAACTTCAGGCCCGCAAGGAAGAACAACTCGGCTTCGGTCAACAGGCCAACGAGGAGCCACTGATGTTCCAGCTTCCGGAAAAGGGCGCCGGCAACCAGAGCGGCGGTCAGGGTGACCGAACCCTCCCAGCCGCCGGCCAGCGGTTTTGCCTCAGGGTGCAGGCGCGCGCGCAAAACGGTGCTCGCCAGGTACGCGGCCGCCGCCGCGGCCAGGAATCGCCACACGTCCTGCGGCGCGGCCACGGACCACTTCATCAGCGACAAGGAAAGGAAGCCGAGCGCATTGAGGGGGAGCAGCCATGGCTCCGCGCGCAGAATATCGAAACTCTCGAATGCCAGCCAATAGATGCAGAAGATGGCCTGGGTTTGCCATAAAGGCGCACCCGTGTCCCCGCGCGAGGCGCACGTTAGGTAGGTTGCCACCAGCCCGAACATCGCCATTTTCCGCCATGAGAAGCGGTGCGCCACGTAGAGCAGAGACACCGCCAGGGGTACCAGGGCAATCACAGAAAGGGGCGTGACCTCGGTGATGGCCAGCGTGACGAATGCAATGAAATACGCCAGCCCCGTCACAGTTTGCGAACGGTAGCGCAACGAGTGCACGATCATTCCCACGGCGACTGCCAGCAGCAGGATGGCGCCTGCCCAGGGGTTGTAAATCACCCTGGCCGCATCCAGCGCCTGCATGGCGTATACCGTGAAATAGAGGCCCGCCCAGCCGCCGCCCAGCAGGCCCCGCGCAAAGGTGCGGTAGCGCTCGCGCCGTTCCGCCGCGGCTCCGGTCCCCAGCATTGCCAGGCTGAGCGCCAGGCCGATGCTCACCCGGCCCGCGGGACCCATGTGGGCGAACGAATATCCGAGGGCCAATGCGATTCCGATGACGAGTACAAACACCCCCAGTTTGTTGAGCCAGTTGCCGCCGACCAGGGCTTCCCACTCCTCGCTGGTGCGCTGCGGCGCGGGGACGCTCAGCACGGGCGCGGGAGTTGGGGCGGGCCTCTGGATGATGGGTTCCGGCTGAACCAGGGGCGGTGGCGGTTCAGGCCGCGGCGGTGGAGCGGGTTGCGGTAGTGGCTCGGGCCGCGGCGGTGGAGCAGGTTGCGGCGGCGGAGCGGGTTGCGCCGCGGGAGGCACGGACAAGCGTTCGAGAGTGCCAATCCGCGACTCGATCTGGTCCAGGCGATTGTGCAGGTAGATCCAGCGGATCACCAACATTACGAGCAGGCATAAGATGAGAAAGCTTACCATGACGACCTCCAAGGGCTACGCAGTAATTCCAGCCAGTTGCTCCGCTCGGGTCTTTACCTCGCGCAAGTTCAGCTTGCCGCTGCCGAGCAAAGGAAGCTCCTCCACGGGGTACAGGTTCTCGCGTTTGGGGAGCCAGAGACGCGGCAGGCCGCTCTCCGAAAGCTGCTGCCAGAGTTGGGCGGGGGTGACGCCGGGACAGACGTATAGCGCCACCAGGCGTTCGCCGCGCACCTCGTCGGCCACCGCGGCGACGGCGCAGGGCGAATTGCCGATTACGGCGGCGATGGCCTCTTCGATTCTGACATGCGGGACCATCTCGCCCGCAATCTTGCTGAAGCGCGAGAACCGGTCGACGATGCGGACAAATCCTTCGTCGTCGATCACGGCGATGTCGCCGGTGATGTACCAGTCGTTGTGGCAGGCCTCGGCGGTCTCGCGCGGCCGGCGCAGGTAACCGATCATCCGGCTCGAGCCTTTTACCAGCAGCAAGCCGGCGCTGTTGGGCGCGAGCGGCTCGAAGGTCACCGGGTCCACAATCTTCACCGCGACGCCCGGCAGCGGATGGCCCACCGTGCCCGGCTTGCTGCCGACTTGCGTGTCCTTACCGGCGTCGAAGTTGGGAGCGTTGGCCGCCACGACAGGCGACATCTCGGTGCAGCCATAGCCTTCCAGCAACTCGAGGCCGAACTTCTCGCGAAACGCGGCAGCCACCGGCTCGCGCAGTTTTTCTGCGCCCACCAGGGCGAAGCGAAGGCTCGCAAACTCCTCCCTGGAGCACTTGTGGGTATACGCGGAGCAGAAGGTCGGGGTAGATAGCAGCAGGGTCCCCTTATGTTTCGCCGTCAGTTCGCCAATGGCTTTGGCATCGGCGGGATTGATGTGGTAGACCACACCGCAACCCGCGATCAGCGGAAACCAGATGGCCACGGTGAACCCGAACGAGTGGAAGAACGGCAGCCCGGAGATAATGCGGTCGTCCCCGCCGATCCAGAAAAGCTGGGCGATGGCTTCGATGTTCGAGAGCACGTTGTAGTGCGAGAGCATCACACCCTTGGGAACGCCGGTGCTGCCGCTCGAGAAGATGACGGCGGCCAGCGAATCCGGCGTGCGTTGGCCGCGGCAGAGGAGACCGGAAGGCGCGAAGCGGGCGGCCGCCAGCGCGCGGAATTGCCGCCACTTGCCGGTGCGGGCGAGGATTTCTTCGACGAAGACCATGCCGTCCAAAGGCTCCAATTTCGCCTTGGCCAGAAAGGCCCGCGAGGTGACGACCGTGCGGATGCGGCACTGTTCCACGGCCGAGGCCATGGCTTCGCGGCCGGCGGTGAAGTTCAGGTTGGCCGGGGCGCGGCCGGCGAGGGTTACGCCGATGTTGACCAGCGCGCCGGCTACCGTCGCCGGCAACAGCACGGCGATCATCTCTTCACCCGCGCAATGGCGCCGCACCCAGCCGGCAACTACCAGGCTGCCCGTCAGCATGCGGCCATAGGTGAGCTCGCGGCCGGTCGAATCGGCCATCGCGAAGCGGTTCCAGTTGCGGCGGGCAGTACGAATCATGCGGCAGTCCAGCAGATCCCGGCCGCTCTTGCGATGCGCCGTCGCATCGCTCGAAAGTTCCTGGATGGCCTGGCGGACCTCGTGTGCCGACGAGCTGGCGGGCATCGGCATACCGAACGAGATGGTCACGGGGTAGGGGACGCGCTTCGGCCATTTCCAGAAGAACTTGCCTCGTTCAAAGCTGAAGATGCTGCCCCAAAGACGGTCGAGATGGACCGGAATGATGGGCACATCCAGGCCCTTGACGATCTCTTCCATGCCGCGCTTGAACGGCAGCATATTGCCGGTGCGGCTGATGGCGCCCTCGGCGAAGATGCAAACCATATGGCCTTCGGTCAATTCCTGACGCGCGGCGCGAATGGATTCGACCATGCCGCGGGGGCCGTTTCCCACGGGAATGGCCTTCGCCATGCGGAAAAACCAGTGAAGCGCCCGCATTTCGTAGTACGGTTTCCAGATCATGAAACGAATGAAGCGCTGCACGCAGGCGCCGATCAGGAAACCGTCCGCGTGCGACATGTGGTTGGCCACCAGTAGCGCCGGACCGCGGAACGGGACGTTGTCCTGACCCACAATATGAATACGGAAAACCGTGTGGGTGGCCAGCCAGAGGACCAAGCGAACGAAGAAGTCCGGCACTTTGGTGAGGATGTATGCGGTCACCAGCAGCGTCAGAACGCCGAAGGCCAGCAGGATACGGTCGGCCGTGACGTGCAGGCGGCCATGGAATACCACTACAGCGCCGGAAGCCAGCAGCATCCCCAGGGTCTGGTAGAAGTTGTTGGTCGCCACTACGCGGCCCTTCTCGCGCCGTCCGCTGCGCTGCTGCACGTAGGCGTAGAGCGGGACTACGAACAGGCCGCTCGATACAGCCAGCAGCGCGACCGCTGCCGCCGACAGCGCAAACGACCCCCTGGCCATGTACAGACCAATGAAGAAAACGCCCATGAGGGCCGAGCCCAGAGGCACCAGCCCGAGTTCCACCTTGTCGCCGGATAACCGGCCGGCCAGCAGGTTGCCCGCTCCAATGCCGATTGCCAGGAACGTCCACAGCACCCCGATGCCGCGATCGCCGGTGTGAAGCACCTCGGAGCCGAAATACTCCAGGTCCGTTCTCAGCAGCACGGCCACGCACCAGAAGTAAGAGACGCCCAGCACCGTGAGCCACAAGGGCCGCTCCTTCAGCAGGTGCTTGGTGCTGGAGACGATTTCCGAAAAGGGGTTGAAGCGGAACGGTTGGGTGGCGCCGGAAGGCGGCACCCGTGTGATGCGCAGGCTGGTGCAATACCCCGCTACGGCCACGGCGAGCGTCACCAACCCCATGCGCCAGGCTGCATCCTTCCAGGCCACGTACAAGAACGTGCCGCTGACGATGCCCAGCACGATCGCCACAAAAGTGCTCATTTCCAGCAGCGCGTTGCCCCGGGAGAGGTCCCGGTCGGGCAGCATTTCGGGCACGATGCCGTACTTGGCGGGGCTGAAAATCGTGGAGTGCAGCCCCATCAGGAACACCACTAGCACCATCCCTTCAAACCGGCCCGAAAGGAGCGCAGCCAGTCCCACACCCATGACGAAGATCTCGAAAACCTTGACCCAGATCAGGACGCGGCGCTTGCTGACCAGGTCCGACAAGTGCCCGGAGTAGCCGGAGAACAGGAAGAACGGCAGATTGAAAACCGCGGGGATCAGCGGCACGTACACGCCGCCCTTCACTTCGAGCGCACCGAGCGCCACGATGGTCTGGTAGACGTTGTCATTGAACGCGCCCAGAAACTGCGTCCAGAGGAAGGCCTGGAAGCCGCCGCTCTTCAGAAGATCTCTGAATCCGCCGTGAGTCATGGCCTGTTCAAGGGCACGGCCAGTGCCGTTCGTAAGTATCGGCGAATCAATGCCCGCGGCGCAATACCCATTTTCGTTCTATGCATTCTTTGTCAAATGCCGTACAATCAATGTACATGGCCTTGATTTCGCGTGCGGAGCGCCCCTTCCTCCAGGCGGTGTCGCGGCTCGGATACTCGAACCCCTTCCTGCCGGAGCGGATCGAGTTCGAGCGCGCCGCGCTGGGCGGCGATTTCGTCGAGGGCGAGCCGGTCTGGAGCCAGCAAGTGGACGACCCGGAACGGCCGCGGATCAACGTGTGGCGCATTGTGGAGCGCCTGGAACGTGTCGCCGAACAACTGCGCGCGCGGCTGCTCGAGGGCACGGAAGCACGCGCGCAGGACCTGGTGCTCTACGAAGATGCCATACTGCTCCTGCTCTATCAGCGCTACTACCGCAGTTTCTTCGAAGCGGGATTCGGACCTGCCGCAGCCAAGAGCGATTCCACGCGCTGGCGGTTCTACAACGATTTTCTGGACGACTGGCGGCACTTCTTCCACATTGACGGCGTGCGCTTCCCCACCGGCCACGATCCGCGCCACACGTTCGCATGCTTCTGGCAGATCCAGCGTGCGTTCGAGCAGGTATTCCGCGACGTGATCGGCAGCTCGATGCCGGCGGCGCGCCTGCGGGCATCGATTTGGCAATCCATTTTCACGCACGATATGCGCCGCTACCGGCGCACGCTGTACGCGCGCATGGGCGAGTTCGCCACGCTGATCACCGGGCCTTCTGGCACGGGCAAGGAACTGGTGGCGCGGGCCATCGCGCAATCCCGGTACGTGCCGTTCGACGACCAGCACCTGGCATTCGCGGAGCCCAGAGGGCACCCTGGCGCGGGGGCGTTTTTCCCCATCAACATTGCGGCCCTCTCGCCCACGCTGGTGGAGTCCGAGTTATTTGGCCACCGGCGCGGCGCATTCACCGGGGCCGTGGCCGACCGCACGGGCTGGCTCGAGACCTGCCCTGAGCTGGGATCGGTCTTTCTGGATGAACTGGGCGACCTGGACCCGGCGATTCAGGTGAAGCTGCTGCGGGTGATCGAAACGCGGACGTTCTATCCGGTGGGCGACACAGCGGGACGGCAGTTCCATGGGAAGCTGATTACCGCGACCAATCGGGACCTGGCTGCGGCCATCGCAGCGGGACGGTTCCGCGAAGACCTGTATTATCGCCTGTGTTCCGACCAGGTGACGACGCCTTCCCTGGCCGAGCAACTGGCCGATTCGCCGGGGGTGCTGAGGGAGCTGGTGTTCTACATGGCCCGGCGGGTGGCGGGGGCGGAGGGCGACGACCTGGCACGCGAGGTCATCGAGTGGATCGAAGGCAACCTGGGAACCGGATACGCCTGGCCCGGCAACTACCGCGAGCTGGAACAGTGCGTGAAGAACGTGCTAATCCGGCGCAATTACCGGCCGTCCCGGACGGCGGAAGATCCGGTGGAGGAATTCGCGCAAGACGCCCGGGCGGGACAGCTCTCGGCGGACGAGTTGCTGCGCCGGTACATCACGATTGCCTATAGCCGCACGGGCAGCTACGAGGAAACCGCCCGGCAAATGGGACTGGACCGGCGGACGGTGAAGAGCAAGGTGGACGAGCGGCTGCTGGAGAGGCTGCGGGCCGGCAGCGGCCGTTGACTCGAGCGCCACGCCGAATCCAGTTTGCGGTACGCTTGGCTTTCGGAGCGATGCATGGACCGACGAACCTTCCTCAAAACATCCGCAACGGCGCTCCTGGCGGGCGCGGCCGCGCGCGTGGGCGCCAAAGCAACCCGCCCGCCGAACGTCATCTTCATCTACTGCGACGACCTGGGCTACGGCGACCTGGGCTGCTATGGTTCCACCATCCGCACTCCCAACGTGGACCGCATGGCGGCCGATGGAGTCCGCTTCACCCAGTTCTACTCGGCCAACCCGGTCTGTTCGCCCTCCCGCGCCGCGCTGCTCACCGGAAGATATCCCACGCGGACGGGCGTCTACCGCGTGCTGAATCCCTCGGACACTTTCGGGCTGGCGGACTCCGAGGTCACCATCGCCCAGATGCTCAAGGCGCGCGACTACAAGACCGTGGCTGTTGGCAAATGGCACCTCGGACACCTGCCGCGGTACCTTCCGCCCCGCCGCGGCTTCGACGAGTACTTCGGAATTCCGTACAGCAACGACATGAACCCGCGTCCGCTGCTGCACGCCGCGGGGGATAAGGTGGAGCAACTGGAAGAGCCGGCGGTGCTCGAAACGCTCACGCCGCGCTATACGGAGCAGTGCCTCAAGTTCATCGAGCGCTCCAGGAATTCGCCCTTCTTCCTCTACATGGCCCACACGTACCCGCACATCCCGCTGGCCGCGTCGCCCCGGTTCCGCGGCAAGTCCGCCGACGGGTTGTATGGCGACGTGGTGGAAGAACTGGATTGGAGCGTGGGCGAACTGATCGCTTCGCTCAAGAAGCACGGCCTCGCCAACGACACCATCGTGATGTTTTCGAGCGACAACGGGCCTTGGTACCAGGGGAGCCCCGGCAAGTTGCGGGGCAGAAAGGGCTCGACGTACGAGGGCGGCGTGCGGGAGCCTTTCCTGGCGATGTGGCCGGGCCATATTCCCAGAGGCGCCGTGTCGAAGGGCATCGCGGGCACGGTGGATATCCTCCCCACGCTCGCCAGGCTGTGCGGCGCGCCATTGCCGAATAACCCGCTGGACGGCATCGACATCTGGCCGCTCCTCTGCTGCCAGAAACAGGAATTGGAGCGCGAGGTCCTGCTGTATTTCGACGATTGGAACGTGCAGTGCGCGCGCTGGCGGCAATGGAAGCTGCACTTCGCACGCTACAACACGATGGCCTTTAACCCCGCGCCGCCGGGAGGGCGCGTGAACCTGGTGCTGCCCGCTCCGGAACTCTACGACCTGGAAAGCGACCCCGACGAGAGCTACGACGTCGCACCGGAGAACCCGCAGGTGGTGGCGCACATGATGGCGCGCGTCGAGGCGCTGGTCTCCGGCTTCCCGGACGAGGTCAAGAAGGCGTGGGAGGCCACACGGAACAGGGCCACCGCCAAAACGCCCGCCGGCGCGCTCCCGCAGCCGGTGAAGCAGTAATGAGGGCGCCGAAGGAGTAACTCAGGAACCGACCGGCACGGCGGGCAGCCGGTTATGGCCGGTACGCCACGGCGTCGATTTCCACTTTGATGCCGGGGATCGCAAAGGCCGCCACCACCGTGGTGCGCGCGGGCTTGGCATCGCCGAAGAATTCCGCGTAGACCTCGTTCATGGCGGCGAAGTCTTTGCCATCGGCCAGGAATACCTGGCACTTCACAACGTCGCTGAGGGCCGCGCCGCAGCCATCCAGGATGCGCATGATGTTGGTTAGCGTCTGGCGGGTTTCCTGGCGCACGTCGCCGGAGACCACCTGTTGGGTGGCGGGGTCGACGGGGACCTGGCCGGAAACAAAGATGAAATCGCCGGCGCGAACGGCCGGGGAATAGGGGCCGCGCGAGGCGGGCACGCCGGGGGGTGAGATGCGCTCAATCATGATTCAGTGTCCTTCCGCTTCCAAAAAACGCTCGGCTTCCATGGCGGCGCGGCAGCCCGCGCCGGCGGCGGTGATGGCCTGGCGGTAGATGCGGTCCTCCACGTCGCCGGCGTGGAAAACGCCGGGAACGCTGGTGCGCGCGCCGCCCTTCGAGACGATGTAACCTTCCGCATCGGTTTCGATCTGGCCTTTGAAAACCTTGGTATTGGGAATGTGGCCGATGGCCAGGAAGAAGCCGTCCACTTGCTGGTCCCAGACCTTGCCGGTCTGGAGGTCGCGCAGGCGCACCCCGGTCACGATTTTCCGGGCAACGTCATGGACCTCTTCCACGACGGTGTTGGTGAGGAACTTGATTTTGGGATTGCGACGCGCGCGGTCGAGCATGATCTTCGAGGCGCGGAACTCGCCGCGGCGGTGGACCAGCGTGACTTCGCGGCCGAAGCGCGTCAGGAAGGTGGCCTCTTCCATGGCGGAATCGCCGCCGCCCACCACCATGATCTGCTTGTCGCGATAAAAGAACCCGTCGCAGGTGGCGCAGGAACTGACGCCATGGCCAATGAGAGCCTGCTCGGATTCGAGGCCCAGCCAGCGGGCGGAAGCGCCGGAAGCAATAATCACAGTGCG
This sequence comes from Bryobacteraceae bacterium, assembly GCA_049516835.1. GTDB lineage: Bacteria > Acidobacteriota > Terriglobia > Bryobacterales > Bryobacteraceae > Fen-178. The sequence continues at coordinate 26,787 of JBEKSR010000056.1, forward strand.
CGTTTCGATCCAATCGCCTTCGATACTGAGGCGAAAGGGGCGATTGGAGAAATCGGCGTCGAGGACGGCCCCATCCACGTATTCGGCGCCGAAATTCTGGGCCTGTTTGCGCATGTTCCCGACGAGGTCCGGGCCATTGATGCCTTCCGGGAACCCGGGGAAATTCTCCACCAGGGTGGTAAGGGAAAGCTGGCCGCCGGCATGATGGCCGGCCACCACCAGGGGTTTGAGGTTGGCGCGGGCGGCGTAGATGGCGGCGGTGTTGCCCGCGCATCCGGAACCAATGACGATTACATTTCGCATGGTTGACTCACGATGGGTTCAGGCACTCGGCGATTTCCTTCTCGTCGATGGCGCCGGTCCGAATGAGGCGCCAGTACGGCTCGGTGATATCGACGGTGGTGGCGCCCGCTCCGTTGCACATGCCGCCGTCGATCACCAGGTCCACGCGCCCATCCATCATGCCGAAAACATCGATGCCGCTGCGGCAGGTGGGACGGCCGGAAATGTTGGCGCTGGTGGAGATCAGCGGATGGTTCAGCATGGCGATCAACTGGTTGGCGACCTTGGAGCGCGACTGGCGCAGCGCCAGGCGGCCGGTGTTGCCGGTCACCTTGAGCGGCACTCTGGCCGAAGCGGGAACGATGATGGTAAGCGGCCCGGGCCAGAAGCGGCGCGCCAGGATGAAGAACCGATTGCTGAGCTCAGAAGCGAGATCCTCTGCCATGATGAGGTCCCCCACCAGGATGGGAAGGGAGCGGTGGGGTTCCCGACCCTTGGCGTGAAAGACCTGGGCCACGGCGCCCAGGTTGAAGGGGTCGGCCACCAGAGTGTAGAGCGCATCCGTTGGGATAGCGGCCACCTTGCCGCGGCGCACGGCGGCGGCGGCCCGCTCCAGCACTTCGGGCTGGGGTTCTTCGGGATTGATCTCGACCAGGTCGGTAGCCATTTCGTTCGATCTCAGCGCGGGCCGATGGCCTCGGCGACGTCCAGGGCCATCTGGTACCGGCCGAAGGGCGCGCTCAATTGTACACCCTGGACCATGCCGCGCACACGCGCCACCATTTCGCGCGCGATGGCCACGCCTTCCTCGCGAGCCTTATCCGCGTTGTCCACTCGCCGCATGCGCTCCATGAAATGCCCGGGCACGGGCACGCGCAGCTCGTTCACCATGAATTCGGCGTTGCGGAAGCTGGTGAGCGGCCACAGGCCGCAGATGACGGGGATCTTGACGCGCTCGATACGTTGGAGGAACGTCTCCAGCAGATCCAGGTCGAATACCGGCTGCGTCACCGCGTACTCCGCGCCGGCCTCCACTTTCCACTCGAAGCGGCGGATCTCTTCATCCATATTGAGCGCGCCGGGATTGGCGCCCACGCCGATGAGCAGGGCGGTTTGCGAGCCGATGGGGTTGCCGCCGATATCCAGGCCGTGGTTGAGGTTGTTGACAATGTTGACGAGGCCGATGGCGTCGACGTCGAAGACCGCGGTGGCGTCGGGGTACAGGCCCATGCGCGGCGGATCGCCGGTGATGCAGATGAGGTTGCGGACGCCGGCGGTGTGCGCGCCCAGCAGCTCCGATTGAATGCCAAGAATGTTGCGGTCGCGGCAGCAGAAGTGGCTGACGGCCTCGATGCCGGCGTGCTGTTGAATGAGCTGGCAGGCGACCTGGGCGCTCATGCGGGCGCTGGCGCGGGGGCCGTCGGGAACGTTGATGGCGTCGATGCCCTGTTCGGCGCACAGCCTGGCGCCGGCGATTTCGCGGGAGGCGTCCACGCCGCGCGGCGGCAGGATTTCCACGAACGCGACAAATTTCCCCTGGGCCAATTTGGCGCCCAGCTTGGACTTCTGGGCCATGGGAACGGGCGTGAGGGCGTGCGCCTTCGCCTCCGGCTCCTCCACCGTGACGCTGAGCCTCTTTTGCAGCGGCTGGAGCGAGCGTGTTTCCGAGCGGATCAGCTTGATGTGATCGGGCGTGGTGCCGCAGCAGCCGCCGATGATTTTGACGCCGGCCCACAGCAGGCGCCGCGCGTACTGCGCCATGTATTCCGGCGAGCAGAGATACATGTTGCGGCCTTCCACGCGCGTGGGCAGCCCGGCGTTGGGCATGGCGCTCATGGGCTTGGAAGAGAACTGCATCATGCGCTCGATGGTCTCGAGCGTGGCCTTGGG